>MNDE01000077.1 GCA_001914785.1 Acidobacteria bacterium 13_2_20CM_57_17
GGGCTCCACTCCGTCCGAGGCCAAGGAGGCCCATTCATGAGGTTCAGGGGTGGGGAATTTTCAACCGGTACAATGAGGAATTTTCAACCGGAATTGACAAATGGCAAAAATCATCAATTTCGGGTCCGTCATAGCCCCGTGACACGCTAATCCCTCCTTTAAGCTTACTAGCCGGACGCCCCCGGCCCAATGGCGACCTTTGTCCCTCAAAGGATTCAGCCTGAATCTCCTCCTACCTATACAGAGGCCCTGTTTTGGCAAAACCGCACCGGCTTTTTTGAAGAATCTGGGCCAAGGCGACGGGGACGGGTGCTGGACAGCCTGTTCGTTTGCTTTTGACCTGCCCAGGTGAACGGCGAGGCGCGAGAAATGGACATATTTTGTCTAGGGGCCCGGCGTGAACCCAGGCGCAAGCAATAACGCTCAGTGGCTGACCGAAGTGGGACGGCTCCACCAAGCCCAGGGGTAATCAAGAAGAGCTCCCCTATATACTCAGAGGCCCGGAAAACGAAAAATGTAAAGCAGAAAATTGAAAAAATTTGGAGGCGCGGGCTTCCTGGTTCCCCATTTAATGTAGACCACCGTGTTCAATGAAAAGTCCGTCGGGGATCGAGCATGCGACACAGCCGTATCTGCGCGGCAAGTCGACACTGTATTCCTGTCCCGCCTTTTTATCATTTCATTTATAGATATTCATTTCTCTTGACACCCTCTAAGTATTACCCCAAAATGCACTCATCCTTTCGCCTCTGCCAGCCGATTTTTTTCAAAATTCAAGTTGCAACCGGAGATACTGATGCGTCCACGCCGCCTCGCGGTCCTCACTCTCCTGTCGTTTATCAACTTCACGCCCGCGTTCGCTCAAAGTTCTTCGCCTCAGATCAATGCTGTCTCGCCCACGACGGCCCGCGCCGGCGATCAGATCGTCATCAACGGCTCGAACTTCGGTTCGTCTCAAGGTAACGGGAACGTTTGGTTAGGCAGCACATATGGAGTTGTTGCCAGTTGGAGCGACACACAGGTTGTCGCAAATGTCGCCTCGGGTTCGAAGTCCGGCGTAGCGCAAATCCTGCAAGGCGGCGTTTGGTCAAATCCAGTGAATTTCACGGTGATCACTCCGAATATCACCGGCGTAACGCCGACCACGGCAATCGCTGAGGCGCAAATCACCGTCATGGGAACAGGCTTTGGAGCCACACAAGGCAGCGGGAATGTGTGGCTGGGCAGTACCTACGGAGTCGTGGTGAGTTGGAGTGACACGCAAGTCCTGGCAACCGTGGCCTCTGGCTCCAAGAGCGGCGTTGCCCAAGTCCTGCAGGGGGGAGTCTGGTCCAACTCCGTGAATTTCACCGTAACCACTCCGAGTATTACCAGCGTTTCGCCAACTACCGGCGTCGCCGGAACCCAAATCACTGTTACCGGAACAGGCTTTGGAGCCACACAAGGCAGCGGGAACGTTTGGCTGGGAAGCACCTACGGCGTGGTGATGAATTGGAGCGACACGCAAATCGTAGCGAATGTCGCTTCTGGTTCAAAGAGTGGAGTCGCGCAAGTGCTGCAAGGCGGCGTGTGGTCGAACACGGTGAACCTGACGGTGAGCACGCCGAACATCACCAGTGTGACGCCCACGACGGCGATAGCCGGCACACAAATCACGATCACCGGCACGGGCTTCGGCGCGAGCCAGGGCAGCGGGAACGTGTGGCTGGGGAGCACGTACGGTGTGGTCGTCAGTTGGAGCGACACACAGATAGTCGCGAACGTAGCCTCGGGTTCAAAAACAGGTGTAGCGCAGGTGCTACAGGGTGGCGTGTGGTCGAACACGGTGAACCTGACGGTGAGCACGCCGAACATCGCCAGCGTGACACCCAGCACAGCGATAGCTGGCACGCAAATCACCATCACCGGAACGGGCTTCGGGGCAAGTCAAGGCAGTGGCAACGTCTGGCTGGGCAGCACCTACGGCGAGGTCGTGAGTTGGAGCGACACGCAGATAGTCGCGAACGTAGCCTCGGGTTCAAAAACAGGTGTAGCGCAGGTGCTACAGGGTGGCGTGTGGTCGAACACGGTGAATCTGACAGTGAGCACGCCGAACATCACCAGCGTGACACCCAGCACAGCTATAGCTGGCACGCAAATCACCATCACCGGAACAGGCTTCGGGGCAAGTCAAGGCAGTGGCAACGTCTGGCTGGGCAGCACCTACGGTGTGGTGGTGAGTTGGAGCGACACGCAAGTCGTCGCGACCGTGGCCATAGGCTCGCAGACCGGTGTAGCTCAAGCGCTTCAAGGCGGCGTATGGTCCAACTCTGTCCAGTTTACAATAGGAGCCCCGGCGGTATTTGTAACTACTGGCAGCCTCAACATCGCTCGCGAATTGCACACCGCGACGGTGCTAAACAATGGGTTGGCCCTCCTTGCGGGAGGCCAGAACAGCAGTGTCCGTGCTCTGGCTAGCTCGGAGCTTTACGATCCCGTGGCTGGCACTTTTAGTGTAGCAGCAAATCTGAACACTGGCCGATATTCACACACAGCGACGCTGCTTAACGACGGAACGGTGCTCATTGCAGGAGGCAATGACAGTAGCGGAAACAACTTAGCGAGCGTTGAACTTTACAATCCCTCGACTCGAACCTTCACACCCATCAACAATATGAGCATTGGCAGGTATTTGCATACGGCGACTTTACTCACCAACGGAACCGTTCTGGTCGCAGGTGGGTACGATAGCAACCATTTTGACTCGGCCACGGCTGAAGTGTATAACCCTGCGACAGCAACTTTCACGGCTACCGGGAACCTAAGCACAGCACGTGCGTACCACGCGGCAACGCTGCTCAACGACGGAACCGTGCTGCTCACAGGAGGCTATGACAGCAACGGGAATAACTTGACCAGCGCAGAACTCTACAATCCCGCGACTGGAACGTTCACAGCAACTGGCAGTTTGATCATCGCGCGCAATTCGCACACCGCGACACTTCTCAACAACGGCAGGGTACTGATTGCAGGTGGATTCGATGACATAGGCAACGTGATAGCGGCCGCAGAGCTATACAATCCAGCGACGGGGCTGTTCACTACTACGGGTAACCCGAACACGCCCCGCGATGCAAACACGGCCACGCTATTGAACAACGGGACTGTTCTCTTCGCAGGGGGATATGATACAAACTTCAATGACGCGGCGAGTGCGGAACTCTATGACTCTTCGATCGGCGCTTTTGTGTTCAGCAGTAACGCCAACATTGCGCGGGATTCACACACGGCAACTCTGCTTGGCGACGGGACGGTTCTCATTGCTGGAGGCGTGGACAGTTCAGGAACTCCGCTGGCAACCGCCGAGTTGTATAAACCTGGAACATTGACACCGTCAGGCCTCGTCTCTATCGCCATCAACCCGTTGAATCCGTCATTTGGGCTCGCCACGCCGCAGCACTTCACGCCTACTGGAACATTCCGCGACAACAGCACTCAGATACTTGGGTCCGTAACGTGGAGCTCGTCCGACAACACAATTGCCACAGTTACGAACGATGCAACAAATCGGGGCAATAGCTTCGCGTTGGCCTCAGGCTCAGTAACTGTGAACGCCTGCGCAGGCTCGGTCTGCGGCTCGACACTCCTGACGGTTACCCCCTCAACGCTAAGTTCCATCGCGATTACGCCAGCGAATCAAATACTCCTCACCGGATTGTCGATTCAATTTCGCGCCATCGGCACTTTCGTGGATGGCGGCACGGAGGACCTGACAGCGTCGGTGACGTGGAATTCATCGTCCCTCTTAGTCGCTACTATCAATTCCGTGGGATCGGCCAGCGCTTTCACCAAGGGTACGACAATGATCACAGCAAGCTTTGGCGGTGTGACGGGGTCAACGTCTCTAACAGTTACCCCTCCGTTGGCAGCCATCGCAGTTTTTCCGCAAAATGCGTACGCCGTGGTTGGCGGGACGCAGCAATTTACCGCCATCGGCACTTACTCAGACGGCAGCACAGTCGATTTGACGAACTCAGTCACCTGGAGTTCGTCGGCGAATGCCATGGTGACAATCAATTCAGCCGGCTTGGCGACGGCCGCGGCCCAAGGCACGGCAACGATAACCGCTAGTTCCAGTGGGACTAGGTCGACCGCCACCCTGACTATCACCACGCCGCTGGTGTCCATTGCCATTAATCCGCAGAGTCCTTCCATTCCGTCTGGTCTAAAACAATTGCTAGGAGCGATAGGAACCTATGCCGACGGCACCGTGAGAGACCTGACCATCTCGGTGAATTGGAATTCTTCAACAGCCACAGTTGCTACGGTTAGTTCAGCAGGGTTGGTGACGGCCGTGGGCCAAGGGACTACCACGATCTCAGCCACCTCTGGCAGCATCGCGACTTCTACGACTCTCACCGTTGCGGGACCGGCATTGTTGATGGCTGCCATCAGCCCGCAAAATCCGTTCGTTCCACCCGGAACAACGCAACAATTCACAGTTGCGGGGAGATACTCCGACGGCAGTACGCAGGACCTGACCGCGTCAGTTGGTTGGAGTTCGTCTAACACCAGCGTGGCCACGGTCAGCGCAAGCGGCTTGGCGACCGCGGCAAGCACCGGCAGCGCCACAATGACCGCCTCAGTTAACGGATTTACATTCTCGACGAATGTCACGGTGACCGCGCCGGGGCCGCCGGCGATAACGGCCTCCATCTCGCCAGTTCCCAACGCCGCTGGCTGGAATAATTCTAATGTGACCGTGACGTTCACCTGCACCCCCGGCAGCGCGGCCATCACAAGTTGCCCCGGTCCGCAAGTCGCGATGTCCGAGGGTACGAATCAGGTTGTCAGGGGCACCGTCACCGACGCTGCTGGGGCAACAGCAACAGCCAGTACGACCCTAAACATCGATAAGACGCGCCCAACTCTCGTGGTCGCTTCCCCGGCCGATGGCGCAGTTTTCACCGCCGCAGGAGGTATCACTGCTTCGGGAACTGTTTCCGATGGCTTGTCCGGAATCAATTCGCTCACCTGCAACGGCGTGCCTGTTACGCTCACTGGGACGGATTTTTCCTGCAACATTTCGCTGAATCCTGGTGTCAATCTAGTAGTGGTGCGTGCCACGGACTCGGCAGGAAATGTCGCTTTAACGAAAATGCATGTAAAACTCGACGCTCCCTTGCCCTTGCCCAATTCCCTCCAGATCACGCCAGCAAACGTGAATTTGGCCGTGGGCGACACGCAGCAGTTCACCGCCGTGGATGACCTGGGCCGTCCGCGCGCGGATGCTACTTGGACAGTGAGCGACACCACGGTTGCTACCATAACGACGGATGGCAAGCCTGTTCTTACGGCCCTCGCCGTCGGTCAGGTCACGCTGACCGCCACAGTGCAAGGAGTCTATACGCAAGTTCAACTGAACATACTCGGTGGTTCACTAGCTCCCGGCACGGTTCGCTGGGGTATTCAATCTCCGCCGGGTTCCGAGCCGCAGGGCGTGGTCCCAGCGGTTCCGACCGCAGATGGTCCTGGATATTATGTTTTTACTAACTTGGAGACATCAAACACCAATAAGAATATTACGCTTAGTGCCCTCACCGCCGATGGACAGCTCCTCTGGCAGCAGCCGCCGGCTAACCAACAATGGCTTGCGGTACCTGATGCGATCGGGGGCGCGATTATGAATGATGGTAACCGCCTGGTTGCCCTGGACGGCCAGACCGGTGCGCCAGTCTGGCAATATAGTTCGCAAAATGGGCTCGACTCTCCTGCCATTCGTCCGGACGGTGCCGTCGTTGCGATCGAATTAGAAGGGGGCGGCCCGACACCATTGGGAAAGGTTTATATTGCCCGCAAATTTCTGGATGTGTTCGATGGAAACACCGGCCAATTGACCTTGCAAATCCCTCTGCCCCAATATACCCAGAGTTTCCATACTCTTAGCACAGTTTATAGTTCCGATGGCACCTTCATTGCTGATTGCCAGCCTTGGGGTTTTGAGGCCCTTATGGCGGGACCGACAAGTCAAGCGACCGTCGGCACAAACGGAAACATTTACATCGAGTATTCAGTGCCCAACGTCACGCACACACTGACGAATTGCCACAGCCCAGTTCTTACCGAAGTCTTTGACTCCAGTACAGTTCTTCTCACGGTTTCTCCGGACGGTTCCAGCTCCGTGCAAACGCTGGGTTCTGGTACGCAAAGGGCAACCTGTTTCAGTTCCACACAAACGCTGGGTATTGGTTGCATGGGGGGAGATGTGACCACTCTCTTGGTGGGACAGAATTACCTGCTAATTCCCACCGGAACGGTGGCACCCAGCTTAACAAGTGGTTCGGGCGCCACACTTGGCCAGGTGATTCCTGACGGCCAGGGCGGCGCGCTCGCTACTTGGGAGATATTAGGCTCGTTTTTTGACCCTCCACAACCCGTGATGGTCACGCACGTATCGCCCACTGGTGGCGGGACCTATTCCCTGCCTTTAGATGAAGCTGACCAGCTTGTGTTGGGTGAAAATGGGGTGGCCTTCGCGACGGGGCTTTCCCTCGGCACGGTCGATCACAAGGCTATCTCGTTTGATATGAACTCCGGCCAGGTTGTGTGGTCTTATCAGTCCTCCGCTCCAAATGTGATTTCCATGATTGCCGCCACACCCGGTGGCGGCCTCGTGGCGCAGGGCAGGAATCAGTCTGGTGTGCCCAGGATATTTCGGTTCGACTCAAATGGCCTGCCAACCGAGGAGGATGCTCCCGACCGCCTCATTGGAGCGGATTGGTTTGGAGAGCTATACGACGCCGACGGCGTGTTGGGCAGCACGGCTGTTGATTGGGCCATTAGTTTTTGGGCAACTCCTCTAGGAAGCCCATCGCTGAACAATGGATCCGCCAATATGCCGTGGTACCCACCTCTTCCTACCTGTCCCAGCGCCAAGGGGCCGTGCGCAGGCGAAGCTGTGTGGAATGCGTTTAAAGCACTCAAGACGCTAGTTGGCGGATCATGCTCGCAATGTGACATGTTCGTATTCAGCAAGATAGGCTTGACTAAGGACAGCTTAAATATCCTGATTAACAAACCTCCATTACTATCCGACGGCACTCGCTCTGGGGCCCGGGCGACAACAGCCTTGTGTGGACACGCTCTCGCCGCCTTTGGCTGCCCAGCAGGACCGCTTCAAACTGTAGCCGAGTTCATGCGGGCTAAAGGGAACCCCAGTGCCGTGTCTCAAACTCCGAGCCCAAATGGACTAGTGATTTTCTTCGATCCTGGTTCAATTTGCACTGCAGGGACTTCGGTCGGGGGATTCTTGAACGAGGCCACGATCTTTCATGAAGCTCTTCATGGTCTCACCGGTCTTGGTGACAGTGATCTTGAGAAAAAACTCGGAATTGCAGCCAGTGACGTATCAAATTTCGGAAGTGCCTCCATTTCATACTATCTTGAGACTAATATCTTTGGTACCACTCTGCATTACTTTGATCCCGGAGGAACTGCAGGCCTAGTATGCAAAGAACAATAAAACTCACTGTCCTTTTGCCCACTTTTCAGTCGGCCATCGCGGCCGCAATGCTAATTTGGGGCCGTAATACGCGCCCGCCCGTGAGGTTGGACACCATATACTTGCCGACTGTTACCTCTGTGTGCTTCGGTATAAATGCCCCGGCCGTCCTTGTTAGACCGATCGTCGCTTTAGTCTTGCCTCTTCTTAGGCTCCCGTTTGCGTCGTGGGCCGACCGGTTTGCCCTAGATGAAATCCCGTTTCTGCTTGTGGTTGCGGCTCTATGGTACCTCGTTGGCAAATGGCTCGTCGCCTTACGCGACGCAGGCAGAGACCCATCTCAAAGAAATCCCAGCGGCAAACTCTCAACCCACCTCAGTATTGCTATTGTGGGTATCCTTCTTCTCTATATGGGTGTTGACTCCCTTCTGCACTTGGGAAGGTGGAACAATCCGTTCGGCAATACCGTCGAGGGCTCCCTCTCACTAGTCTGGGCGATTACGCTTCTTAGTGCCTCAGTTAGAAAACTCTTTGGAAAAAAGGGAACTGAGGCGCATGACGAAGACCATTAAGCTGAAGCTACGCAGGACCCTGTGACTCGAAATCTACTAAGCTTAACGGTCTCTTTACAGGCGGGTGGCCGCGTGCCAGTCGGATACCCCACTGCGCATGCTACGCGCGTGAGAGGGAATTCGCCCTGTCATCCTTTTTTCCATGCTAGGAGGAACAGATGAAACGTGTTCGTCCCGTCTTTGCTTCATTATTCCTTACGCTTTTTCTCTCGCTGTCGTCTGCCATCTCCTTCGCAACCACTTGCGTAGGGCTACCGCCGCTCAAGCCCATTCATCGCATTTGTGGGGTTGTTTTCTTTCCAAGTGGCGACCGTATTGCAAATGCGAAGGTCACGGTCCTACAAGCAGACAAGGAGATTGCCGTACAAGAAACCAATAAGGACGGCAAGTTTTCCTTCGATCATTTAGAGGCTGGAAACTACAAAATTCGAGTTCACGTAGAAGCTGTCCCTGTGGCTGCTACTGATGTGGTTCTCATCCATTCCGAGGTGAAACCCAAGCGAGAAATAGCAGTCAGCATGATGCCCCAGGGCTGTTCGGCTTTTTCCTTGGTTAATATCAAGAAATTTGAAACCGGGCTAAATCCACATAGTTCCTCCCAGGATTAAACGAGGCGAGGACTTCTGTTGACACAGATTCATTTTCATATTTCCCGTTATCTAGGCAACTTTTTGCTGTTGACCACCGGCCTCTTCCAGGTAACTCCGCTTGCGTAATTGAACGGGGATCTCTTGCATAACTCATATTCTATCCAGCAGCAAAGGCGCTGTACGAAATCGGAGACCCTTCTGTCCCGGTTGTCCAGCGTGTGCTCAACTCTGGTAGCCCAGAGGAACACGCTCGGGCTGTCCGGGTGTTGTGCATAATTCACACGCCGAAGGCGAAGGCTATGCTTCAGGAGGACTTGCGGCATGAGACCGATCCACACGTGGAAGCAATGATCAAGAACTCCTTGCGAGAATGACCCGCTCGCACAAGGGGTATCCTTGAAACGAATCGCGCGCTGAAAGGTTTGCATGGAACTCAGTTGGGTCCAATTTGAGTCCGAACCGAATACTAGCCCAAACCAGCGTGTTCGAAGCAGAACAGCTAGACGGGCCAATAGGATAGTGTTTCTACTGCTGGTTCGGGACCAGGGGATTGGTGAGTCAAAATCTCTCATGGGGAGAATCTCGTCGAATAGAGTGAGGAGTTCACGGTTTTGATTCAGGGCGCCAGGCGGTGTCCGGATGAAACAACTGAAGAAACGCTAAGGTTTCCTTGCCATCCGACAAGTTCTAAAATGAACCCCGAAGGTACCTCGTAAGCCATTCACTCGGGAGTCTGTGCTCACCTCCTAAATCAAGAGATCACGGGTTTTGAGTCTCTTCCGGGAGCAGGCCTTCCAACGTCGGTGCCAATCCGTCCACTCATTGGTTTCGGAATTCCGACGCTCGAATCTGGGAACAATGCGGGAACAATAGGAGTTCCCTTCTGTTCCTTGACGCACTTTTGTGCTCCTTCATGCGCTCGTAAGTCCTTGAAATTCCAAGTCAAGGTGCTCTGTCACGGCAGAGGTCGCGAGTTCGAGTCTCGTCGTCCCCGCCATTTTTCCCAAACATCGTAGTTCCCTTCTTGCGAAACCCTCAGGGCAGACTTTGGGCACTCGCTCGTTTGTACACGACGCGAGGCGAATTGTGCAGTTACACTCGGCAGCCAACTACGAAAGCACCAAGTTCCTTAAACCGGAACCCGGGCTACCCGCCCCGTTTTTTATCTGTCCAGACCCCAGGTGCGAATGATTCCCTTGTGACCACTCCTTAGTCTTCGATTGCCTCAAGACCAAGGTTCTTAAGTCGCTCGAGACCATCCTTCATGGCTTTGAGTTCTTCGGCGGAGTGCCCCTGCCAATTCAGGACCTCGCCTATGACACGAAGGGGATCCTTGGAGCGGTATGAAAGCGTAGGGTTACCCGGGTACTTCTTGTCAGTCAGATTGGGGTCGTCTTCAAAAGGGCCAGTCGCCTCCACCACGTAGATTCTGCCGGGGCTCTCACCAAGGGCGAGCTCGGCTCCCCAGATAGCCGCATTCAACGTGCCGGTCAAATAAATGTAGGCCGCCTTCTTCCTCTTACCGTAGTTAGAATTGTAGCCGGGCGTAATGAGATCCCCCGGTTTTAGGTCTACTTTGGTACCATGGAAGAAACTTCGGCCTGGCAGCTGAGGTTTGATCACCTTTAAATCTCCTGTCGATAGGTCGATGGCGAGCTAGCCCTCGCCACTTCAGTCGCAAAATTTCCAACCCACAACCCACAGAATACTGTGTCTTGTGCGATTTTTAACAACTTAGGCGGCCCTTGGCAGTCCCCGCGGTCTTGTATGTTGTTGTAAAACCTTTCAGGGGGCCGCTGTCACGGCGGAGGTCGCGAGTTCGAGTCTCGTCGTCCCCGCCATATTTCAAGAGACTTATTTCTTTAAATAGGGCTCACTGCTAACGACCATTCGGGTCGGCCACCGTATTTCCCTGTCGAATGATGTTATAATTTCTAATAATGCGACACGTCACGATTGCCCTTCCTGACGAACTCTCAGCGGCCCTGGCTGCTCCTGGTCAAGATTTGTCCCGAGCGGCCTTTGAGGCCCTGGCCCTAGCAGCGTACCGCGAACGCAAGATTTCGGCTGCCCAACTGCGCCACTTGCTGGGATACGAGACCCGGATGGAAGTCGATGCCTTTCTGAAGAGTCATGGCGTCGAACTGGAATACACTCTAGAGGACATTGAGCGGGATCGCGAGACACACCGGCAGCTCGGCATGTAGATGCAAGCGATCGTAGCTGACACAACTCCTCTAAACTATCTTGTACTCATCCAAGCAACCGATATTCTTCCAGAACTGTATCGAACGGTTTTGATCCCTCCCGCTGTGAAGGCCGAGCTGGCTCATGCAAACACTCCCGCCGTCGTGCGCGCGTGGATTTCGCAGCCTCCTGCATGGTTGGAAGTTGTGAGCCTGAAACGGCCCGTCGATTCGGCTCTGGAACATCTCGACGCAGGCGAGCGGGAAGCGATATCCCTTGCGTCCGAACTCCAAGCCACCCTTCTGTTGATGGACGAACGAGACGGTGTGACTATAGCTCGGCATCGTGGATTGAAAGTGGTCGGCACGCTCGCAGCGTTGGACCTTGCTGCAGCCCATGGACTCGTCGAGTTGCAAACCATGTTCGAACGGTTGCGCGAGACCACGTTCCGCTCACCTGTTCGACTCATGGTGAGCATGCTAGAGCAGGATGTCGAGCGCAAGAAACGTCAAGAAGGTCGAAAGTAGCCGGCGAGTGGGCAAAGCACGATCTGGGTACAATAAGGGGACGATAAGAGTTGACCCACGGTACCTTGTGGTATCAAAAGATGTCCGCCGACACCGTTTGATATCAATCAGTTACATCACAACGCTGTCTTGTCACGGCAGAGGTCGCGAGTTCGAGTCTCGTCGTCCCCGCCATATTTTCCAAGACATTTACAGCTTGGCCACTGCCCAATTTTGGTGCAACGAGGATGCAACCGCATGCGCCTCAGATTAGAGTCGCCCCTGCCCATTCCCTTCGTCGTTGCAATCTTGCGCCGTACTGTGGGATGTAATCCGTTCGACGGCACCGGCAAATCGTTTTACGGGGCGTTGACTTGCCTTCATGCGCGTCCTAACATTCGCGGTAAGAATTGCTGGCTAAATGATCGGTCATATCATCTCGCATTACCGCATCGTCGAAAAGCTGGGCGGCGGCGGCATGGGAGTCGTGTACAAAGCGGAAGATACCCGCTTGAAGCGCATCGTCGCGCTGAAATTTTTGCCTCCTGAGGCCGAGAGAAGTCCCGCCGCGGTGGAGCGATTTAAACGTGAGGCCGAAGCGGCATCGGCTCTGAATCATCCCAACATCTGCACTATTCATGATATCGGCGAAGAAAACGGCGAGCACTTCATCGTCATGGAGTTCATGGATGGACAGACGCTCAAGCACTTAATTGAGGGCAAGCCCTTGCAGATGGAGCGATTGCTGGACTTGGGAATTCAAATCGCAGACGGGCTCGATGCGGCTCACTGCGAAGGCATCGTTCACCGGGATATCAAGCCCGCGAATGTCTTCATAACCAAACGTGGCCAAGCCAAGATTCTAGACTTCGGTTTAGCCAAGCTTGCTCCGACGACGATGGTAGCCGAAGGAGTAGGCGCTTCCGCGATGCTCACCCTAACTGGGCAAGAGTTGCTTACCAGTCCCGGGACTACGATTGGGACAGTCGCGTACATGTCTCCGGAACAGGTAAAGGGCGACGAACTGGATAATCGCACCGATATCTTTTCGTTCGGCCTGACGCTTTATGAGATGGCCACAGGGCAACTGGCATTTCCTGGAAAAACGGCCGGCATCATCATGGAAGCGATTTTGAATCGGGCGCCCATCCCGCCAACGGTGATGAATTCTCAGGTCCCCCCGCAGATGGAAGACATTATTAACAAGGCCATCGACAAAGAGCCGCAAATGCGTTATCAAAGCGCCGCCGAAATCCGCACCGATCTGAGCCGTCTGAAACGCGAGGCCGCCTCTGGCGTAATCTCCGCAAGTCACGCGGCGTCTGGCGCGCGAACCACTGCCAGATTCATTTCCCCGCCAATGCCGCGGGTGAGACCCGCTTACTTGAAATGGATCATAGCCTTGGCAGCTGTTTCTGTTTTCGCAGAAGGAGGATTGTTTCTGCGCCAACGGTTAATGGTTCGCTCTCCGGTGAATCATGGGCCAGTTTCCGTGCTCATCGCGGATTTTACTAACGACACCGCTGAACCGATATTCGATGGCACGCTCGAACCGATGTTCGGAGTGGCACTGGAAGGCGCGTCGTTCGTGAGCCTGTACAACCGCGGGCAGGCCCGCAAAGTCGCTGCGCAACTGCGACCCGGCGCGACACACTTGGATGAAGGGCTGGCCAGGTTGGTAGGGGTACGGGAAGGAGTCGGAGTCATTGTCGCCGGCTCCATCACGCATCGCGGTGATCGTTACACGATTTTGTGCAAGACCGTGGACGCGATGACCGGAAAGGCAATTGCCAGTAACAAGGCGGAAGCGCGCGACAAAGAAACAGTGCTGCGTGCTCTGGACGAATTAGCCGCTCGCGTTCGGGCCTCCTTGGGCGACGCCACACCTGAGTGGGTCCAACTGGCGCAGGCAGAAACGTTTACGGCCGGTTCGTTGGAGGCCGCTCATGAATATGCTCTCGGCCAGGATATGCAGGTTGCGGGAAAGTGGAAGGACGCGATTGAACATTACACCAAGGCCGTCGACTTGGATCCCAACATGGGGCGCGCTTACGCGGGCATAGGCGTTTCTTATTTCAACAGCGGCCGCCGCCAGGAGGCGGAGAAGTATTATCAACTGGCGCTTTCCAAGATTGATCGCATGACCGACCGCGAGAAATACCGGACGCGCGGTGTGTACTATCTAGTGGTTTCGCACAATCCAGATAAGGCAATTGAGGAACTCACGCAGCTCGTCAAACTCTACCCTGCCGACAATCTTGGCATGGCCGGTCTGGCGCTTGCCCATTTTTATAAACGAGACATGCACGGCGCGCTTGAAGTGGCCCGTCGCGTAGTAGACCTGTGGCCGAAGAACACGCCACAGCGCAACAATCTCGGGTTGTACGCAATGTACGCGGGCAATTTCGAGTCCGGAATCCGCGAACAGCAGGCCGTAATTGAAATGAATCCGAATTTTGTTTTGGCTTACGTTGGGCTTGCTCTATCAAGGATGGGCAAAGACGATCTCGAGCAGGCACGGGAAACCTGGCGCAAACTCGAAAAAATTGGCCCTGACGGCGCCTCTGCCGCAGCCACCGGTCTGGCGGACATGGATCTTTACCAGGGTCGAGCGGCTGACGCCATTGCGATTCTCGAAAATGCCGTCGCCGACGACGAGCAGAACAAAAATCCCGATGCCGCAGCCGTGAAGTGGACGACGCTGGCACAGGCTTACCTTCTTCTCGACCGTCCAGGCCCAGCGCGGACGGCCCTCCAACACGCGCTCGCCGACAGCAAGGATACGAGTGTCCTGTTTTGGTCATCGCGTATTGCTGAGAGTCTGGGAGAAGACGCCAAGGCTCTGGACATTTCGAAGCAGCTCTCCGTCCGCCTCGAGTCTGACGCGCGGGCCTATGCCAAACTCATTCAGGGAGAGCTGGAGTTGAAACACCACAAGGCAAGCGAAGCCGTGGCGCTCTTCATCGAATCACAGAAAATTGCAGATACCTGGCTCGGCCGGTTTGATTTGGGCCGGGCATACCTTGATGCAGGTGCGTTTGCGGAAGCAGACTCGGAACTGGAGGCTTGCCTGAAGCGCCGGGGCGAGTCTACTGCAGCGTTCCTTGACGAACAGCCGACCTATCGCCTGTTTCCACCGCTCTACTATTACATCGGCCGCGCGCAGGAAGGCCTAAAGAGCCCCGCAGCGAACGAATCGTACAAGACTTTCTTGGCGCTGAGGCAAAATGCCGATCGCGATCCCCTGGTCACAGACGCGCGCCGCCGGTCCGCAAATTGACTCCAGGCAAATGGTCAGAACGGATAGTAAATCTCTGCACTCGACAGCGGTCCACTGTTTCCGTTCCCTCCTACGACAAAAACAGTGCCATCCGGCAACAGCACCGTCGCGTGGCTGCGCCGCGCCGTCACTAAACTACCCGTCGAACTGAAGCTCGGATTAGAATCAGTTCCAGGGTTGAAAATCTCGGCGCTTGCAAGATTTGGGGTCGCAGCGCCACCTTGTCCTCCAGCGACAAGCACGGAGCCGCTGGGCAGCAGAGTTGTTGTGTGGTAGGCGCGCGCAACGTTTAGCGTTGGAATAAGCCCGCTGAGCTGCGGCGGTGTGAAAGTCCCGGTCACTCTGATGAAACCCCTGTTATTCGAGGCATTGTTGAAGGACCACGTATCCGGAACAGAGTCCTGCACTGTGAACGTCCCCGGTCCGATCGGCAAATTGACACTTGCTATAAAAGCTGTGCCGGGATTGCTCAGAGTGCTGGCAGATGAAAATCCTTGCGCTGGGAAAGGACCGAATATGCCTCCGCCAGAGGCTTGGAGCGTGATGGTGCCAGGGACATCGCCGTTCCCGTTGTTGAAGTGATAGGTCTCAATCTCGCTGATCCACGCAGTGGAATTGAGAGTGAATGTTGCGGCGGTTGGCGGACCACCAACCTGCTGTGTAACCCCAAATGTATTGAAGCCTTCGAACAGCCACGGACTCACAAGCGCATTGAGAGCAGAGGAATTGAAAGAGTCAGCGCTAGCAAGGCCATTGAGCCCGTCGGGAGTGCCTCCAATAACGTACACATTTGCGTTGATCAATGTGGCGGTGTGGATTTCGCGCGCACTCGCGAGCAGCGTAGAACTGAAGGTAAAGGTCTTCGTCTCTGGATCGTAATACTCACTAGTGTTCAGCGTGCCACTGCTTCCACTCCCTCCCGATATTAGGACAAGACCGTTGCCCGTGAGCGTGCAGCAATTATTGAGCGGCGTCGCGGTGTGAAACGTCCGCAACGTTGTCATGTTCCCGGTTACCGTGAACACGCCAGTCGCTGGATTGTAAATTTCCGCAGCCATCGTGTTCGAGCCTCCCGCGATGAGCACAGTCCCATCGTTAAGCAGAGTCGCGGTATGGAAACTGCGTGGGAAGTTGGTGCTTCCCGTGGAGGTGAAGATTCCGGTTGCGGGATCGTAGATTTCGGCAGCCTGCGTCGATGCTCCACCTACAATCAGTACCTTGCCGTTGGGAAGCAGCGTGGCAGTATGTCCATACCGGTGCGCATTCATGTTGCCTGTTGAGGCGAACGTCTTGGCAGCTGGATCATAAACTTCAGCGGTAGAAAGAGTGGTCGCGTCGCTAATGACACCACCAATGGTTCCGCCCGTAACCAGAACTTTGCCATTGTTCAAGAGGGTGGCAGTAGGCGAGATGCGGGCCGCCGCCAGACTGTTGGCTGGAGCACTTCCAGTGGGCGCGAAACCAGTGATGCCGAAGCAATTGGATGTCGCGTTCGCACCGCCCGGGGCTGTTGCTAGTAAAGTGTATCCACTGCCGTGACAGCCAGCAGCGCTCGCTCCTCTGTCGATGCGCAAGCCGGAGAATGTGGCGACTCCCACCTCGTTGGTCATCGTTGTAGTGGTCCCAAAGAGCGTTCCGTTCGAGGGGTTATTTTGAATCGTTAGGGTGACGTTAATTCCAGGCACGACGGCTCCTGAATTGTCGAGCGCGCGAACGGTAACTGCCGGACTTATGGCCGTTCCGCCAATAGTGCTGGTGGGCTGTGTGATAAACGTTAATGCGAAAGGATTGAGCACGTTCAGCGTCATCAACTGAGACGCGGTTTGGCCAGGGGAGCCGCCGTCGGAAACTGTAGCAGTAAAGTTGAATGTTCCGGCAGCGGCTGGTGTGCCACTGAGTACACCTCTGCTGTTCAGGGACACCCCATTGACCGCAACCAGGGTCCAGGCATACGGCGGAGTGCCGCCCGCCGCGGAAAGGGCTATTGGCCCATAGCTTGCGCCTTGGGCAGCGTTCGCCAGCGGGCTCGCTGTGGTTACGGCAAGAGGTTGCACCAAATTAATCGTCAGCGAACGGGTTGCGGTCCGCTGCGGGTTGCTTGAGTCTTTCACCTGCGAGACAAAGTTGACAAGCCCCGTTGTCGCTGGCGTGAAGCTGATTACACCGGTGCTGGGGTTCAAGACCGCCGGAGACAGACCTCCACTAGGCGTACTCCACGTGTACGGTGGCGTCCCGCCAATCGCGTTAAGCGTCGTTGAGTATGGGGTTCCCACGATGGCGTCGGGCAAGGCGCTCGTCGTGATAAACATCGGAGCGGAAACCACGATCGTATTCGTATTGGTATTTGCGGCCTGCGGGACGACCACCGGCGCGATTTGAGTAACCAATGATTTGAAGGCGCTAAAAGCTGCTCCTGCATCATTATACGATGAGAAATATCCGCGCAGAACCAACACTGCCGTCTCACCAGGAAACAGCGCGAATGTCGCATTTCCTGAACTGGGATCTTGTATGCCGGGATCGTTCAAATTCACGGGAGAAACGATCGGCGGGTTATTGATTAGCGTCTGAACATTGTTGTGGTTTTCCGTCGTAAGCTGACAGCTCGCCGGACCAGTTGGGTTCTCATAGGACGACGATGTCGGAGTTTGATACGTCTTGTTCACCGTCAATTGCAGCGGAATATTCCCGGGATTATTACCCACCAGCTTGACGTGATAAGAACCGGTGGTATTGCCTAAATTCGTTACGGTATAAGCCGCATCAAAAATCGAAGCGTTGGTTATGTTTGTGTTGGGCGCATTGGGATTGGGTGCGTTCGGGTTGGGGGCATTCGGGTTTGGAACAACGGAATTCGGAGCGTTAGGGTTCGGCGCGTTCGGATTTGGAAGGTCGGGGTTTGGTGCGTTGGGGTTGGGCGCGTTAGGATTCGGCGCATTTGGATTCGGTGCGTTGGGGTTGGGCGCATTGGGATTTGGTGCGTTCGGGTTGCTCAGACCTGTGTTCGGTCCATTGGGATTGGGTGCGTTCGGATTGGGCGCGTTCGGATTAAAAATTGTCGGGTCCGTGGTACTCGGCGAGTAGATTTCTACAATCCCGACATCTCCGCTGGTTGACCCGTCAGGATTGAGTAATGTCAGCGGACTCGATGGATCGGAATTGAATGCAACAAAACTCGCCAAGCCGCTATTGATGGGTGCTGGCGTTTTCTCGACAACATTTACGGTGATGTTCGCGAGGCGGCTGCTGGACACTGCGAAAACGGGCCGCGTAATACCGGAATAAGGCGGAATGTCGACATCCAGAGCCGCGGTAACCGGCAATGGTGGCGTCACAGGAGCACCAGGGTTATTGATTCCGGCGGTGAAGGAAGCGAACCCGCCCGGTGGCTGGTTCGCGATCGTCATGTGGAAGGTCCTGTTGGCGGGTGTCAAGTTCTGGACCAGCACAACAAATGTGCGTTGGAGGGTTGGGCTGAGAGGTTTCAGAGTCTGCGGCGAAGAGACCAGCAATCCCTGTGTTACGCGACTAGCGTAAATATTTTGATTGCGCATTCCCTCTTGGCCGGATACGCAATTGGGTCTAGGTTGCGTTGGGTCGAAGACGCTCGGCCCTCCGGCACCCACTGGGGTGTAGTGCTTCCAATTGCCATCGACAGGTGGGCGCACGTCCTGATTTGAAGTCCAGGCGACATAAAACACCGGCGCTTGGTTGGGGTTTGCGTCAGTGTTGAAAATCCATCCTCCTGATGGCGTCGGCACCATCATCAGGGGAGCGACGTCAATGTAGTCTCCAAAGAATGGCACAGATCCATTAGCGAAAAGCGGCAGGTTCGGCGGGTTTTCCTGGAGCTGCTGGAGCTGGGATGGATTCGAGACGTCCCCACGAAGGCCAAATATGTATTGCGACACTCGAACTGCTGGCGTGAAGGCTGGAACGGGACCCGGCACGGCCTGGCTCAACATCATTTCGATTGTGTGGCGTCGTTGCGTCAGTCCCCAGTCATCGAAGAACGATGTAAAGACCGCTCCTGGATTTGCAGGCAACTCGCCTTCAGGGACGCGATCTTCCTTGTAAAGCCTCCCGTCGCTAGGATCCGGCTGAAAAGGAACATTTGGCGTGTAGAAACCGCGCGTGTGGTCAATACGCTGATCGTAATAGACCGCTACTAACTTGCCGCCGGAAAAGGCTAGTTGCGGCATGAATTGATGGCCGCGGGCAAACGAGTTCCCGATATCATCGGACAGCGGTCCGTTATCGATGGGGAAAGGCTTTGGCCAAGTCAAAGTGGTGGGTGAGGCCACCATCATGATTCTAGCTTCCCCGTTCGGCCCTACACCACGCTGCGACCAAGCAAGATAAATTTGCCCGGGAATCTCCTGACTGCCGCTATCAGCAACGGCCAAGCTCGGATACGCATTGGTGCGCATGGAGGTGCCGGACGTGCCTTGGTCGAAGAATGAGAATGGACCATTGGAACCTGTAAGGGGATGGTTCGGATCGAACCGGGGCAGAGTGATGACAGGCACCGCTGGCGTAAACCAATGGCCTCCGCTGATCGACGCTACAGCCACGATGGCATCACGGTGGTTCGCTGTAGCAAACCTCCGCCACGCAACGTAAACAAATCCGGTCCTGGGATCGATCGCGATGGTCGGCCCCTGGTTGAGGCTGTCGTTGTCATCATCGTTTGCAGTCAGGATGATAGGCGTGCTCCACGTAGTTCCGCAATCGCTCGAGCGGCTGAAAAGAATCTGACTGGAAAGGAGAACGCCCACCTGGCTATAGTTAAACGCGGTGAAAGCAACGTAGATATTTCCCACGGCGACGGACTGCGTCACCACTCCGTTCGGTGGCGGCTGCGGGACCTGCAGGGTGCACCCCCCGCCGCCACGCACGATATCGATGGCCATCCAGGGCTTGTCCAGGAATCGGCGTGCGCTTCCCGTCGCGATCACGCTGGTGCCAAGGTAACGGATGGGATCTGCGTTAGTGTTAACCGCCCCTGTAGCCGCGCTTCCGTTTTCTTTGTTGTTGAGATCCAAGAATCGGCTGAAAAACACTTGACCTTGATTGGTACCGCGAGTAAAAGCGATACCGCTATACCCGAAGAAGCCGCTGGGGCCGGAGCGGACGACCGGATCAGACGCAGCATTCCACTTCTTCAGTGGCGAACCTATTCCTTCCGGCGTCTTGTCCAGGGGATATCCGGGTAGTAGCGTGCTCTGCCAGCTCGCGCCGCAATCAAACGACTTAAAGAGTCCCAGCCAGGCGTCTCCGGTCTCTCCCGTCGCTAAGAAATTAAGATCCACGGTCCGATAGTCGTTTGCCCCAGCCAGAAGGTGACAAGCGTTGCGAGTGGACACGGCAATCGAGGGCTCATTCTGCCGCTGCAAGAAAGGATCGCCGTCAGGCCACGTGATTCCTGAAACCATGTTGACGCTCTGCCCCGGAGTTGGGCCTTGAGCCTGGGCAGATTGCACACACACCAGCCCCGTCAGCACAAATATCCCAACTAGTAGGGACTTGCGCACCCCGTCTAACTCGAACATAGTTCCTCCATAAAAGGCCAATGGCGGGTATCAACTTCAAGTCGTGAAAACTGCCTGGAATTCGTATCTCTAGAGATCGCAACGTGACCAGGTACTGTTACTCCTAGCGGTTCAGTTGCTGTGGCTAAGTCGCAGGCATTTCACGGAGACAGTGTAAAGTGTGGGAAGATTTACTCTCCAGGACGCGCGTTGTCAAGTAAAAAGGGATTCACAATGCAGCGGTGCACTGCCTCGAAAACCGATTTATAGCTTGAAGATGCGTTCCATAAGCACCCACTTCTCCCCCGGACTTGCCTGTAGCAATGGCTGCTGGAACTTCCACATGAGCTTTTCCCACTCTTGCACCTTCGGATTGCTCCGGTCAGCCCGCGCCTTTTCTTCAAACGAAAAGCGGTCGCTCACTTCCATAATCATGAACAAACGCGTACCAAGCAGGTAGATTTCCATGTCTTCGATTCCGGCCTCTCGGATGCTCTTCGTAATTTCCGGCCAGACGTTTTGATGATGGCGTTTGTACTCTTCGATGAGTTGCGGAGAGTCCTTCAGATCGAGAGCGAGGCAATATCGATTGCTCATGAATTTCCTCTCTTTCGTTTGCGGGAACCTAGCCCGCCGCAAGGTCAGTGTTTCGCCGATGCGAGCCCCAGAATGAGTAGAACGCGATAACAAGATATGCGAGGAGTGGCACCGCGTATGCCAAGGCGAGGCTGTGCGTTCTCACAGAAATAAATCCCATCAGCGGCGTCAGGACGGCGCCTCCGACAATGGCCATGACCAGAAGCGATCCGCCCAGCTTGGTGTTTGGCCCGAGGCCCTTCAGTCCGAGAGCAAAGATCGTTGGGAACATCAGGGACATGAAAAAGCTGGTCAGAAACACGCACCACAGGCCCATCCACCCGGGATTAAACACCGCAATTCCAACGAGCGCGATATTCATGACGCTGTACGCGCCCATGAGCTTGCTGGGGCTGACAAAGCGCATCAGCCAGGCAGAGGCGAAGCGCCCTACGCCAAATGCCCCCAGCGTACCGGTTAGAAAGTAACCGGCGACCTTCTCGGATTGATGGGCGTACTCCTGAACATAAGAAATGAAGTAGCTCCAGGTTCCCACCTGTGCGCCGACGTAGAAAAACTGTGCGACCACCGCGAACAGGAAGTGTGGATAACGGAAGAGGTCGCGAAAGTGTCCACGGTCACCGGACTCATTTTCGTGCTCACTCTGAATGGCGGGAAATTTCGTCCGTAAGATAAGCATCGCCCAGACGAGTGCAATCGCGCCGATGACCAAATAGGGCTTTACAACGCGCAGCGTTTCGGAACGAAGATAGGCTTCGTAAGTATGCTGGGTTTGTCGAACTGCGATTTCCTTCGGCGTTAGTTCCACTCCGGAAAAAATAAATATGGTGCCAAGCAACGCTCCCGTGATCGCGCCGAGCGGATTGAAAGCCTGCGAGAAATTTAACCGACGTTCCGAGCTGCTCGGGTCCCCTAACTGCGCGATGAAGGGATTGGAGGCAGTCTCCAGGAACGAAAGTCCGCTCGCGATTACAAACAGCGCGAAGAGGAAAAACCGGTAGCTTCCGGCAAGCGCGGCAGGCCAAAATAAGAAAGCGCCAGCGCCAAAAAGCACCAGGCCAGTCACAAACCCAGACTTGTATCCCACTCGCCGCATCAAAAGCGCGGCAGGCATGGCCAGCAGAAAATATCCCATGTAAAAAGCAGATTGCACAAGTCCAGCCTGGAAGCGCGAGATGGCGAAGGACTTCATGAAATGGCGGATGAGAACATCGTTGAGATTGTTAGGAATGCCCCAGAGGAAGAACAACACTGTGACAAGAATAAACGGAACGAATTGTCCCGCCGGAAATAAATGGGAACCCGTTTGAGCGCCAGGCTGTGCGGAATCAGTGGACGGCTTCATTTTGCTCTAGGGTTCCCGCGTTGCTGCCCAGCGTGCCCATAATCCTCGGACTGAATCGGGTACTTTAATCTATGCTCCGGCTGTGTGCAACGACAGCGTTAGCCGCAGCCTTGTGACGGCTTTGTGACGAAAAGGCCCCGCTCGATTACGTTGATTAGTTTAAAATGCATGACGGTTTAGGAGGAATTATCCATGAAGCATGCGGTTGTCTGTTCTCTGTTTGTATCTTTGGTCGCTGCTTGTACCGTACATGCGCAGTCCAAGCTTTCGGTGAAGTGGGAAGAGCTGACCGCAGCGGACTTTCGCGACGCCATCCAGCAATCCAAGGGCACTTGTCTGCTGCCGTTTGGCATTCTTGAAAAACACGGCCCGCATCTCCCGCTGGGCACGGACCTCCTCAATGTGCGCCATGCGTCCTTGCAAGCGGCGCAGCAGGAATTCTCCGTCGTTTTTCCGCAGTATTACTTCGGCCAAATTTTCGAAGCCAAACACGAACCCGGAACCGTCGCTTACAGCATGGAGCTCCAACTAAAGCTGCTTCAGGAGACCACTGACGAAATGGCCCGCAATGGCTGCAAGAAAATCGTCATCGTCAACGGGCATGGCGGAAACGAGCATCTGCTTCCCTTTTTTGCCCAGGCGCAACTCGATCGGCCTCACGACTATGTCGTCTACGTCCTCGACGGCGAACGCAGCCGGCCCGGCGGTCCGCCAAAAAAATCAACCGGCATCGATTACCACGCCGGAGAAAATGAAACTTCGAACACCATGGTCTCCCGGCCCGACCTGGTCCATGTTGAGCGCGCGGCCACCGAATCCGGCATCGATCAAAAACGCCTGCACCTACCCGAAGACGTCTACACCGGCATCTGGTGGTACGCCCGTTTTCCGAACCATTACTCGGGAGACGGCTCAGTCGCCACGCGCGAACTCGGTGAGTGGAATATGAACAATTGGATCGCCGCCACCGTCGAGGCCATTCGCGCGGCGAAGGCAGACGATCAGAGCCTCAGGCTCCAAAACGAATTCTACGAAAAGAGCAAACATCCGCTCGACACGCGGCCCTAATTCGCGGGTTTAGCACACAATCCGCAAAGGGTTTTGCCCAAACAATTTGATCGGGTAAATTCAAAACTACGAAACGTTAGCGGGCCTTGGTGACTTGCTCCACCCAGCGGCGCAACACTTCCATGTGTCGCGATTCCAGATCGATGAATTCAACACCCATGCCGACGCGCGGCTTCACGATGCGCACCACCCCCAGCGCTTCCACTTTCTGGTCTTTCCGTGTCATCGAAATTCGAACGCGCGCGTTCGATGGAAACGACTTGCTTGTGCAGATGAACGCCCCGCCCATGGAAATGTCCGACGTAACGCCAGTAGCTTTCGCACCGCTTTCGAGGTCCAGAAGTTCCGCATCGGCGGCAAACGGATAGCGAATGCTGTACCGGCGATCGCGGACGGAGAGCCCCCGCGCTTCGCCTTTCGTTGTCCTGTCGTCCATGGAGATGACGTTGCTCACAGTCGTTTACGCCGGACCGCAAACGGCTCTTGATTTACCGGGGCGCGTCCGGCAGCTACCAGTTTGCCCCAAAAGCCGCCTACCGGAAGCATTTCAAACCGCCTAGCACGCCAAAAAGTCAATACCAGCCCCTCCCAGGGAGTGCCCCCAGCGTTTTTGCCTGCGCGTTATTACTTGGAACGACAAACCGCGTTTCTCCAGCCTTTCCGCCCCCTCATGGCATGGTAGCTTGATAGCAGGACTCTCATTTATTGCGCCATGACTACACTCTCTGACGGACTCCGCCAAAGTGACCGCGTACGATTCCGCATGTCCGTCGAGGCATCGTGGGTTTCCAGCGCCGGCGCCACCATCACGCAAAACGCCGAAACTCTGCTTGTAAGCCGCAATGGCGGCGTCCTCCGCCTGACAGAAAAGCTTTCGATGGGCCAGGAGCTCCACCTCCGACGCAGCCTTGATGGTGACCAGTGGAAAAACACCCGCGCCCGCGTCGTTGCCGAAATCGACCAGGACCCGCCCAACCACTTCCTCTACGCTGTTCACATTCTTGACCCCCGCGCCGATTTCTGGGATATCGAGTTCCCTGCCCCTCACAAGGGTGAAGAAGCTCTCGCGCGCCTTCTCATGGAATGCAGTTTCTGCCAGCGCCGCGAAGTCGTCTATCTCAACGAGATCCAGTTGAAATCCTTCGAAGTCCGCAAATGCATCGCGCGCGTCTGCAAACTTTGCGACTCGCCTTCCATTTGGATCGAATCGCAATCCGAAATTCGCGATCCAGAAAACGGCATGTCCGCTTCTCACGTCGATGAACGGGTCATTCCCCGGCGCAACCGTACGCGCATCAAGGCCCGTGTCCTCGCTTCCATTCGGCATCGCGGCTTTCAGGAAGAAATCGCGGTCTGCGAAGATCTCTCCAAGGGCGGCCTCAGCTTCCGCAGCCGAAATCAATATCCAGAAGGCACGCGCCTCGAAGTCGCTGTTCCCTTCACTCCCGGAACCGGCGCAATCTTCGTTCCCATCCGCATCGTCTTTTCCCAAGCCATCCCGACCGCCGGCCTCTACCGCCACGGCGCCGCTTATATCAAGCCCCCCCTCGACGTCTGAATCCTCTTTGTTTTGTAGGGCATGATTCACCCCGCCCGAGTCTTCCCATTCTTCCTCACACCCTCGGCTTTATAGCCTTCCAACGCATCACTCCCTCGCGAGCTCCGCCCGTCGTTCTCCTCAGAAGATTACCGGATGCGTTTTTAAGAAATTTGCATGATAGACGGGCTACATGACATTGCCATACGTTGCCATGTGCCCGGTCTATTCAGGCAGTGATTCAGGCAGTAACCAATGGCCTTCACATTGCAGCGTTTCCGGCCCGACAGACTCGGCAGTTCGCGGAAACGAGCCGTGGATTCACAGCCCTCGAGCAATGGACGTGGAGGCCCCGACCATCATCGTGGTGGCAGCCCTCTCAAATGAGGCTCTTCACCTATTTGCGCTAAATCTGACCCATCAATCTCTAGCTCCAGCGACACTTCGGCCGATCGTTCAGCAGGTCTGAGCAGCCTGACTTTGAACAAGAGTTCAGCGCATTGAGAGGGCATATGAAGAGGGCTTTTCTGTTTGCGTTCCTATTTGTTGTCTTACCCCGTGTTACCGAGGCCGGAGTCGCGCTTGTCCAGCATGTCAGTAAGGACGCCGGCACGACCACGTCTTCGTCGCTCTCCTTCGTCTCCAACAATACTCAGGGCAATTGGCTCGCTGTCTGTATTCGAGCAGGCCAATCTGGCGAGGCGTTTAGCGTTTCGGATTCTCTGGGAAATGTGTATCGTCGCGCCGCGCAACTTGACGTGACGGTAGACACGCCCAATGGCGATACACTGGCCGTCTTTTACGCGGAAAACGTAAAAGGTGGCCCCAACACAATTACCGTTTCCGAATCAATCCTGGCCACCCTGCGTTTTGCGATCCTCGAATACTCAGGTGTAGCGACAGCAAACTCGTATGACGTCTCCGCATCGGCACAAGGAACCAGCGCGACGCCGAATAGCGGGAATGCGACGACTACCTCTAATGGAGATTTGCTGATCGGGGTTATTGCGACGGCAAATCCTGCGACCTTTACAAACGGCGCTAGCTTTATTGCCGAAGAACGTGTTCCTGCAGAACCGTCCAGCAAACTGTTCGTTGAGGATCGGATACAAACGTCCACGGGAACTATTTCAGCAAGCGCTTCGCTTGGCTCTTCCGATCATTGGGGGGCCCTTCTTGCGTCGTTCAAGGCCGGAGCCGGAGCGGCTCCCCCGAGCATTACGAGCCTGAGTCCGACTTCAGGAATGGCCGGGACGCCGGTGACGATCAGTGGCGCGAACTTTGGGACGACACAAGGGACGAGTACGGTCAAGTTCAATGGAACGGCGGGGACGCCGACGAGCTGGAGCGCGACGAGCATCGCGGTTCCCGTTCCTAGCGGTGCGACGACCGGCAGCGTCGTCGTGACAGTGGGTGGAACAGCGAGTAACAGTGTCAGCTTTACGGTGACCACGGATACCACGCCGCCAGTGGTAACCATTACTGCGCCATCGAATAATGCCACGGTGTCCGGGACCATCACACTCGCGGCGACGGCGACGGATTCGGACAGTGCGGTCTCATTTGTGCAATTCCAGGTCGATGGAGCGAACGTTGGAGCTAAGCTGACGTCAACTCCGTATTCGATTTTGTTGGACACGACAGCGCTCTCCAATGGCAGCCACACGCTGACGGCGGTGGCGCAGGACCCCTCAGCGAACAAGGGCATGAGTTCGCCTGTGCCAATAACAGTCTCCAATACCACGACATCCGCATCGACCATAACTCTCGTCCAACAGGCGGAACTGTATGTCACCTCGGGTTCGAGTTCGGTCTCGCAATCCTTTCCGCAGGTCAGTACTGCCGGCAATCTGATTGTCACCACTGTGAAATGGGGGGGACAGAATCTTTCGGTTGTTTCTGTCACCGACGATAAGGGCGACGTTTATCAAAGTGCTGCTGGCCCGACGAACTGGAGTGGGACTGCCAAGTGCGCGCAGACTTTTTTCGCGAACAATATTGCAGGCGGAGGCGTGCCAATCACCATCACTGTCAAATTGGACGGCGCCTCAACGGGGAACTTGCATCTATACCAATTCGAGTATTCCGGTGTGGATGTCGCCTCGCCGTTGGATACAGTTGGAGCGGCGACGGGCACCGGCACAAACATCAGTGCCGGGCCACTGACGACACGCTACGCCAACGATTTGATCCATGCGGTAACGTTCACAGACACCGGCACGACGATGCCAGGAGCAGGGTTTCAGGCCTTGGCGACGTACAGTGGTAATTTGGTGGAGAACGAGACCGCTGGGGCGGCTGGAACCCATGGCGTAACGGCCACCAATTCCGGCGGAGCGAACTGGTTTATGCATGCGATAGCGTTTAAGGCTGCGAGCACCGGAGGGACACCGGCGGACACGACGCCGCCAGTGGTGACCGTTACAGCCCCGGCGAATGGTGCGACGGTCTCTGGAACGATTACGCTGACGGCGACAGCGACG
>MNDE01000066.1 GCA_001914785.1 Acidobacteria bacterium 13_2_20CM_57_17
CAAATTTGCTGGTGAAGCGCGCCGCGGAATTGCTGGACGAAGTTCACAACGTGCACATTCGCTTGTACGAAAGCAGCGAGAGCGACGACCCCATCTCTCAGTGGTCGCCGGAAGTATCGTTCGACGAAGCGATCTCGCACCCGCGGGTCTATCGCGGCGGAAGGTTTCAGTTAGGCAAGCGTTTCTCGGAAGTCGAGAAATTCCGGTTCCCAGAACCCATTGGGATAGTGCGCGTGTTCCTGGCCGCACAGGACGAAGTGGCTACTCTTCCTCGTTTTATTCCCGTGCGGGAGCTCGACGTAAAAATCGGCGGAAACGAGATCGACCGGCTGCGGCGCTGGCACAAACTGGGAAAATTATCGAAATCTCGCGGAATGTTGAGGCGCCACTTTCCGCAAACCTATTCCCCTCGCATGATCGCCAAGCTGATTCGCCAAGGAATTTTACAGAATGCGCGGTTCGCCGCCGCTGTTCTGGTGCGGGGAGTAAAGCACAATAAGAAGGACGATCTGCTCCTCGTGATCCGCAGCGATTGCATGTTTCCAACGCTCTATCAGATACGGCAGCAAGGACGATTTACGACCCCAGTGGCTTATGCCACCGCGCACGTTGCCGCGCTCTTCATCAAGTTTTTCCCTCGGGACCTCGCCGGCGTTTTCGCGCCAGAGATGCTCCCCGCAGAAATCAGGCGAGCCATTCTCGCGGGACTCCGCAACGGCGGCATCCGGATCACGCACAAGACGACTCTATTAAAACACACGAGTGAGGACGAGGAGGAATTGTAGCTCGTCAGCCGCGCTCTGCTATCCACTGGCAAAGCGCGGCCGCTGGCGCCGATCCGAATCGACGATCAGTCCGCAGAGGCGGGCTTTGCATTGCCAGAAAAGTGGATGGTAATCAGGAATCCATTCGTCCCGTCGTAAGAAAACTTGTGACCGTCTCCTTCGAAGGCCTCGTGTTTGCTCTTCCACATGCGAAAGCCGTCGTTGGATTGCGCGCCCCAGTATTTCAAATTGCGCATGACGACTTCGTGGCTGGAGTTATCGCCCTTGACTTTTTCAAGGATAACTTCGCCTTTCCCGTCGTTCATCTTGGCGTGCGCGACACCGGTTTTTGCGTCCACGTTCCATGAAAATGCAGCGGTTTGCACAGCCTTCTTTTGCCAGGGGATCGGATACAGCTGCCCGAGAACGTCGGCAAGCGCGGCCTGCTGCTCCTTGGTGACGCTGGGATCAAAGTTCACCACCAGCCAGGAATCCTTGCCGGTGCTCCAGTCGCTGCCCAAATCGGTAGCAATCCAGACCTTAGCGCCATCCAACTTGACCTCCTTGTATGAGCCTTTATCTACTTTGAGAACGAGGTTGGCACGGCAGAAGTGCTCTTCCGCGTGGTGCTCGGCCATTGCCATATGGTTGGTGGAATGGTCGTTGAAGTAGCAGGGACAGAACATGTCGCAACTGCAGGCTTCGATGTAACTGGCGGTCATATCAAAATCGGGTTTAGAGGTTTTCTCTTGCGCGGGAGAAGTGAAGTAGACGAGACCGAGTGCGAGCGCAAGGAGAGGAACTGCAAGCATTCGAGACGGACGAAGCATTTATCCTCCTAAGAAAATAAGTGTAGGGCCCAACCGAAGTTGTGGCGAGTCTACTCCTGAGACTTAGGAGCGGCAAGCCCCATGTTTGCGTAATTTTCAGCAGCAGCGATTGGGTTTGGAATAGCGGCGGTTGAGCTGTTCCACGTAAAACTCGGCCGGAGAGAGTGTGCGGCACGAACTGGATCGCCTGCCTTTCGAACGAAGGTAGCTTTCATAGGCAGCGTCGCCGCACCATTCACGAAGGCCGCGCCAGAAACGGCGCAGAAAACGCGACGCAGATTTTGCGGCATGTCGCATCAGTCATCTCCATGGGAGGCGCCGGAGTAGTCCGCAGCCCAGCACGTGGCGATGTACGGGGATTCGTGAAGCGCCGATTCCTTGCGGCGGCTGAGAATCGCGTACCAGTGCACGAGCGCCTCGACAATTAGAACAAGAATCATGGCGGCAAGAACGCCCGTAACGCCGGCATCGAGGCGCTGGTTGAAAATGAGGCGTTGTGTCTCGGCGAGACTCTCAGTGGGAATCTTTCCAGCCGCAATCTGCGCGGCCAGGGCTTTCGCATAGGCAAGGAAACCGATGCGCGGATTGGCATCGAAGATTTTCTGGTAGCTCGCTGTCATGGTGATGGTGACGAGCCACGCCATCGGCAACAGCGTCACCCAGATCCACTTGAGGCGGCCCATTTTCATCAGGATGGTCGTGGCAACAACGAGTGCGACGGCCGCGAGCAATTGATTGGAGATGCCGAAAAGCGGCCAGAGCGAATTGATTCCGCCGAGCGGATCAACGACGCCCTGATAGAGAAAATAGCCCCACAGAGCGACGATGATGGCGCTGGAGAGCAGGACGCCCGGCATCCAGCCAGTGCGGCCAAAGGGCTTCCAGAAGCGGGCGCCGAGATCCTGCACCATGAATCGTCCCACGCGCGTGCCGGCGTCAAGCACCGTAAGAATAAAGAGCGCTTCGAACATGATTGCAAAGTGATACCAGATGCTGAGAAGACGCTCGCCGCCAATCGTATTTGAAAAAATTTGCGCCATGCCTACGGCCAGGGAAGGCGCGCCACCGGCACGATTCCAAAGAGTGATCTCGCCGACCTTGTGAGCGAGATCGGTCATAGTCTGTGCCTGCAGCGGATAACCCCATCCGCTGATCGTTGCGGCAGCAGCATCTCCCGCGCCGCCGACGATGCTGGGGGGACTGTTGATCGCGAAATAAACGCCCGGCGGCATGGCGCACGCGGCCACCATAGCCATCACGCCGACGAACGATTCCAGCAGCATCGCGCCGTAGCCGATGAAGCGAGCATGGCTTTCGCGAAGGATCATTTTTGGCGTGGTGCCAGAAGAAATCAGCGAATGGAATCCGCTGATAGCGCCGCAGGCAATGGTTATGAAACAAAAGGGAAAAATCTTTCCAGCAAAGACCGGACCCGTGCCGTCAATGAAGCGTGTGAGCGGCGGCATTAGAACTTGTGGCCGGACAAACAGGATTCCGGCGGCAAGAGAAAAAATGGCGCCGGCCTTGATGAATGCGCTGAGATAGTCGCGCGGCGCCAGCAGTAGCCAAACCGGCAAGGCAGATGCCGCGAAGCCGTAGGCTATGATGGCGGAGGCGAGCGCGACGCCGCTCAAGGTGAACACGCGTGACCAGAAGGGAGAGTCGGCAACCCACTGACCGGCGACAACCACAAAAAGTACAAGCGCGACGCCCATGACAGACGCTTCGAGGACCCGGCCTGGCCGCACAAAGCGAAGATAGAGCCCGAGAAGCAGCGCTATGGGGATGGTCATCGCCAGTGTGAAAGTGGCCCAGGGAGAGGATTTGAGAGCGTTCACAACGACGAGGCCAATCACGGCCAGAAGAATCGTCATGATGGCGAGCACAGCCAGTTGGGCGATGAAGCCGCCGCGCTCGCTGACTTCTTCTCGGGCCATTTGGCCAATCGATTTTCCGTCGCGGCGTATCGAGCAAAAAAGAATCACAAAATCCTGCACGCAGCCTGCGAATGCCGCGCCGGCAATCAGCCAGAGCGTTCCCGGCAAGTAGCCAAATTGCGCGGCGAGCGTCGGTCCGACGAGCGGGCCGGGGCCCGCGATGGCGGCGAAATGATGGCCGAAGAGAACCCATTTGTTGGTGGGCACGAAGTCGCGACCGTCGTCATGGCGCTCGCAGGGCGTGGCACGCGTATCATCAAGCGTCAGAACTTTGGCGGCCACGAAGGCGGAATAGAGCCTGTATGCCACCATATAGCAGCACACTGCTGCCACAACGAACCAAGTGGCGTTGAGCGGTTCTCCCCGATGCAGCGCGATGGAGCCGAGCGCGCGGGCGCCTAGAGCTGCAACAAGAATCCAGCCGACGATGCTGAAGATTCGTTTCATCTTGCTGGATTTACCGGGATGCTGGATTTAAAGAACTGCGCAATGTCCGCCTTGAGTTTGGCAAGCGACGGCGGGTGTACGTACATCATGTGACCCGCTTCGTAGTAAGCGCCACTGAGATGGCCACGCAAAGTTGGGTCGAGGCTGAGATGGTCGAAGGTATAGTCCGCGGCAAAAAACGGCGTAGCCAGGTCGTAGTAGCCCTTGGCCACAAAAACATGCAGGAACGGGTTTTGCGTCATGGCCCCGCGCAGCGTCTCCGCGACGTTGACGTAGCGATTCTCGTACGGAGCGTAATTCCACGGACGCACGCGCCCGGTCAGAACTTCATAGGGAAGGTCGCTGTCAAACTTGAGATCGTTGCGCGCATAGTCATTCAACATTCCTGAGTAGGGGCCAATGATCGCCGCGATGCTGGGGTCAAACTCGGGGCGCTCGCCGGCGGCGTCCCGATCAATGCCTGTGAAACGCGCGTCGATGCGGCCGATAGTGCGGCGTTCGCTACGCAGGAGTTCCTTCGTGAAGCGCTGGATTTCGATGCGCAGATTCGTGCGGTCGACGTAGTCCGGCGAAACCCCGGTCAGTCGCGCAACCTTTTGCATAATCTCCGTTCGACGCGCAGCGGGCAGAGCATCACCGGCCATGAGCGCATCCGCATACTCTCCAACAGCAAACTTGCGCGATTCTTCGATGGCCTTTTGAACTTCGCCGCCCTGCAAATCGGGGGGAAGCTTCTTGTGATACCACGCAATGGCAGTGTATGTCGGCAAATAGAGGATATACGGCAGGTCATTGCCGGCGTCGAACTCGGCCGTCTCAAAATTCAAGATCGAGGAAATCAGCACGATGCCATTCAGATACATGCCGTAGCGCTGTTGGAGATAGCCGGAAAGGCCGGCGGCGCGGGTGGTGCCGTAGCTTTCTCCGGCCAGAAATTTCGGCGAGGACCAGCGTTTGTTACGCGTGGCATACAGCCGGATGAAATCGGCGACGGATTCTACGTCTGGCGTTATACCGTGAAATTGCTGCGGCGCTTCGCCGGGAACGGCGCGGCTGTATCCCGTAGAGACGGGATCGATGAACACGAGATCGCTGATGTCGAGGAGTGACACGTCATTGTCGACCAGCTTGTAAGGCGGCGGAAGGAGGGCGCCTGCATCGCCCATTTGCACTCGCCGTGGACCGAATAAGCCAAGATGCAGCCACACCGACGAGGAACCCGGGCCTCCGTTGAAGCTGAAAGTAAGCGGCCGATGGCTTGGGTCGCTAACATCATCCTTGGTGTAAGCGACGTAGAAAATGCTGGCTTTAGGCGTGCCGTCTTCAAGCTTCAACAGAATCGTGCCGGCCGTCGCCGTGTATTTGATTTCCTGTCCGCCGATCTTCAGGGAATGCTTGGTCTGAACGACTTTTTCCTCAGGAGCTGGCGGCTTCTTTTCTTCTTTCGGCTTTTCCGCGGTCTTATCCTGCGGCGGTGCCTGCTGCTGGGCAAGGCTCAGATCAGATCCCAAGAACAACAGAGCGATAGCACCAAAATAACGAACTGAAGGCTTCATAGTTGGCGGAACTCCCTTTCAAACTTCGCAAACCGCAAAACTGTGACGTGCGGCATCGTATGCGAGAGTTCGCACAGCGTCAATCGTTTGGCACGCTTCGCTGAAGCAGGCTTCATTAGCTAATTCTTTTGCATCGCGTGGATTCACGGATACAATGCGACCTCGAATGAAACGTGCATCCAAAGGATTGCCTAATGCGCCGCGTTGAGTTACCTGCTGTGATTTCACTACTCGTCGCCGCGGCGATATTTCTGATTCCGGCCCACAGCGTCGCACAGCAAAGAACTGAACTGTCACATCCGAAGACGCTTCAGGAATTGCAACAGGCCATGAAAGAAGTGCTTGAAAACGGACACGTCCCGGGAGCCGGCGTGGCACTCGTAGCGAATGGAGTGGTTCTCTGGTGCGGCGGAATCGGCGATGCGGACATCGCTACGAAACGAGCCGTCAGTTGCGACACGGAATTTCGCGTGGGCTCGATCAGCAAGACGTTCGTCGCGCTGGCTCTGCTGAAATTACAGGAAGAAGGACGAGTCAACCTTTATGCACGGTTGCAGGATGCCGCGCCGGAAATTCCGTTCAAGAACAATTGGGAGGCCATGCATCCCGTTCGAATCGTGCATCTCCTCGAGCACACCGCGGGATTCGACGACATGGAGCCGAGCGAAGTTTACAACTTGCGTGATCGCTACGACTTTCCACTGCTCGGCGTGTTCAAGCGATTCAAGAATCCGCAAACGGCCCGCTGGCCTCCGGGAACTCGAATGTCCTATTCCAATCCGGGGAATGCGATTGCGGGCTACTTGATCGAAAAAGTTACGGGAAAACCTTTCGATCAGTACATCCGCGAAACGTTCCTGCGGCCAATGGGGATGGAACACGCCGATTATCCGCTCACCGACGCAGGACGAGCCCTGCTTGCAACCGCCTATGAAGGCAATCCGCCAAAACCCTCTGGATATCCGTTTATCTATCTGCGCCCGGCCGGGGACCTGAAAGCTTCGCCGGGCGAACTGGCTAGGCTCGTGCAATTTCTTCTCCGTCGCGGAAAGGCGGGAGACGCGCAACTGGTGAATTCTGAATCGATCCTGCGCATGGAAGCGCCGGAAACTACGCTCGCAGCGAAAAACGGCCTTCGGCTTGGCTATGGCCTCTGCAATTACACCAGCGTGGAAGGCGGCGTGGTGACGCACGGCCACGACGGCGGAATCGACGGCTTCATTTCTTCCTACCGCTACATGCCGGAACAAAATTGGGGTTACGTCGTCGTGTTGAACAGCGACAATTCTCCGCAGGCGCTCGAGAGCTTGAATCACCTGGCCATCGATTTTCTTTCCAAGGATTTTTCGAAGCCGCAAATGCCTGCGATCGATCTTCCAGCAAGTGAGTTGAAGAGATTCACGGGTTTTTATGCCCCGCGCGCGCCACGAAGCCAACTGTTTGCATTCTTGGATGACCTGACCGGTGGGACCCGCATCCGCGTGATCAATGGCAAGCTGACGCGCTCCGGACTATTTGGCCGGCCAGAACCGCTGTTCTACGTCGGCAAGAATCTTTTCCGCCGGGAGAAAGAGCCGGAGGGAACGACGGTATTTTTCGTCACGCAAAGTGGCGATTGGGCAGTCGCGGGAGAGGGCATTTCTTACAGCGAGCGGAGCAGCCTCGCCCTGCCCTTTCTTCGCATCGCTCTGCTCTCTCTGAGCCTGTTTTTCATGCTGACTTCTTTGCCGTACGCGCTCGTGTGGCTTTTCTTGAAACTCGTCGATGCCATGAAGGACGTGCGCCACCTCTCAGTTCGTGTGGTACCACTCTCTGCGACGCTGACGCTGCTCATCGTGCCGCTCTGTATGAAGAGACTCGGCGGCACGCAATTCGGTTCGTTCAACCTCTGGACTGCGGGGATCTTCGTCGGAACATTTTTCTTCCCGTTGCTGTCGATCGTCGGACTGGTCTTGGTTCTCCGCGTGCCGAAGGGGGAAATCCACCGCGCCGTGAGGATCCATTCGCTCCTGGTTTCCTTCGCGTGCTGCGTGCTTACGGCTTTTCTCTGGTCGTGGCACTTGCTTGCGTTGCGATTGTGGGCGCCGTGACACGGGCTGCGTCGTCAAGACGAGCGGCCGACGATATAGTTACGCGTAATCTTGTCCACGGAGATGGTTCCCGCCTGGCGCATGATGGTGCGCAACTCGCGGCGCAGGATTTCGAGCACGGCCTCGACACCCGGCTGGCCGAATGCGGCCAGCCCCCACGCATGAGGGCGACCGATGCCAACTGCAGACGCGCCGAACGCTAGAGCTTTGAACACGTCCGTGCCCCGCCGGATGCCCCCGTCCACAATGACGGGGATTTTCCCGGAAACGCCTTCGATCACTTCTGGCAGGCTCTCGATGGTCGGGCGAAGCGTCTCTTCAGCGCGCCCGCCGTGATTCGAGACCATCAGACCGTCCACGCCGTGCTCCACCGCGAGCTGCGCGTCTTCGCGCGTGACGATTCCCTTGATCAGCAGCTTCACGGTTACGGTATCGCGCAGCCGCTTCACGAAATCCCAATTCATGTTCGGAGGTTGCACGGCGGTGACGTTCGAAAGATCCAGGCCATTGAGCATCGGCTTCCGGGCTGCGTATGCGGCGAAGCCTCCGGTGCCCGCTCTGGGCCTGCCGCGCGCAAAGCCCGTGTAAGCGCTCTGATGGCAAGCAGAGCATTCCCTTTTATCCACGAGTTGCGAACGAAATAGAGTTTCGCGGTTGCTCCCCTCCTGCAAGTCCACGGTGAGGACAATCGCGGGGGAGCCGGCAGCTTCGGCGCGTTTAACGATCGCCCGGCTGACTTCCCAAACATTCGTTGGATAAAGCTGCTGCCATACTGGCGTACCCGCTGCGGCGGTTACGTCCTCAATGGATGAAGTGGCGACCGTGGACAGCATCATGAGGTGACCTTTCGCACGCGCTGCTCGGGCCACCGCGACTTCGCCTTCAGGATGGAATGCTTTCTGAGCGCTCACCGGGGAGAGCACGATTGGCGAGTTCCACTTCGTTCCGAAAAGGTTCACGGACATGTCGATGTTCTCAACGTCAACGAGGCGGCGTGCTCGAATCTGGATCCGCGAGTAGCCTTCGCGATTTGCTCGCGCTGTTCCGTCATCGTCCACACCCGTGGAGAGGTAGCCAAAATGTGCTGGAGGCAGTATCTTGCGCGCCGCAGGCTCAAAATCCATCACATCGAAGGCCTGGTCCGGAGAAGTAATTACACCGTCGCTTTGCTCCAGGGAATCGAGCCAGCCAATAAATTTCTTATCCGTGGCTTCGCCCGCCGCGAGAAGGCTGGAGAACGAACCAGCAAGAAAGCCCGGGCCGGCCAGCAGCGGACTTGCCGACACCATCTTTAGGAATTTTCTCCGAGTCTTGATTTCATCGTTGGCGCGATTCATGGTGCTTCTCCTTTTTCTACTACGGCAACGAAGTGAAGCGCACTAGCGGATAAAGATCGCGAAAGACCTTGGAGGCCTCGCGCGGAAAAGTAGCTCGCATAGCTACGGAAGGGCTGAATTTGCGTCGTACAATCCACGCCAATATCTTTTTCCAATCCTCCGGAGCCGTGGGCCAGCCGTCGTGCTTGGTCCATTCTCCTTTCACCATCTTGTACCAATAGCTTTCGTAGCGGCGGCCGAGGCGCATCTTTTGTTTTGCGACCCAGCGGGAATCCGCCGTCACGCGCGGCTCGGCGATCAGCGCAATCGTGGACTCTTTGCGCTTTCCTCCCGAGTAGATTCGGAAGCCTGCCGTAACCGTATTCACGGCAAGGCCAACGTAGAGCTGTCCAGTTTCTCGTTTGACTGGCGGAGGAACGGAAAACTTCAGGTACATATGAGTTTTGTAAAGCGTCTTGTCCTTCGCAAAACGAATGTCCCGGTTGATCCGCGAAAAATTCGCGCCGGTTCGGCTGGAGGTATCGAAACGAGAATCGAGTTCCAGCGCCGTGGGCGCGAGTTCCTCCAGCAACCGCCGGAAGGGCTGAACGATGGCGGCCTGATAGCGGTCGCGGTTCGCTTCCATCCACTCCTTGCGATTGTGGCGGCCCAGGTCCTTGAAAAACTGGAACGTTTCGCGGGTGAACACAGGGTTCTTCGTTGCCATAGGCCTCAGTCCCGAACACAGGCGTGCCGTAGTGCCCCACAGCGTACACGATTCGGGGGCGAGGTCAATTCATTGGCTAATCCAGATTGGCTCTTGCTGCGATGCATCCGGGCCAGCTAGTCTGCGGGAATGAGCAACTTCACTCCGACCGAAAGAACAAGAGTCCGGCGCAAGCCTGAGCGCGGCAGCTACGACCGCGAGCTGATCTACTCCGTTCTCGATGAAGCCTTCGTTTGCCACATTGCGTTTATCGCGGACGGAATGCCTGTTGTGGTGCCAACGAACTACGTGCGTGTCGGCGACAAACTCTTTCTCCATGGCTCCATGGCGAGCCGCTTGATGAAAACGCTGGCGAGTGGCGCGCCATTTTGCTTGAGCGTGACGCTGCTCGACGGCATCGTTTGCGCCCCGTCGGCGACGGGCCATTCCGTCAACTACCGCTCCGTTGTCGTGATGGGCAAGGCTGTGCCCATTGAGGGCGAGGCCGCGAAGCTGGCGGCCATGCGCGATTTCGTCGAGTACGTGATCCGCGGCCGCTGGTCCACCGTGCGCCCGCCGACTGAGCAGGAGTTAAAAGGCACGATGGTCGTGTCCGTGCCGCTGGTGGAGGCTTCCGCCAAAGTGCGCACCGGCTTCGCGGTCAATGATGACGAAGATTACGCGACGCCGACGTGGACCGGCGTAATTCCGATGAAATGGTCATCGCAGGCGCCAGTGCCGGACCCGCGCGGCAATTCTTCTATAGCTCCGCCGCCAAACATTCAACACTATTCCCGGCCGCAATAGCCCCTGGCCATGAATTACTCTAACCACACAAAGTTGTATTGAGTTTTTGCCGCGATCTATTTTGATTGTGATCCGGAGAATGCTGACGCCAGCCCCAGCGCGATCAGCCCTCCCCCAGAGATGTTTCGCTGAGCGCGGCGAAGACGCAGGCTGCTTCGAATGCGTTCGGCGACGGTCCCAGCAATCACGGCGTAAACGGAGTCGCTGCACCAACCCATCAGGGCAAACAAGGTTCCCAATTGCAGGATTTGGAGCGTCATGTGTCCGCGCGCTGGATCGACAAATTGCGGCAGAAAGGCCAAAAAGAAGAGCGCCGTCTTGGGATTGAGCAAATTCACTAGCAGGCCTTGACCGTAGAGGCGAATCGGTTTCGTTTCGCCCGTATCGGCTTCCACAAGCTGCTCGTCGTTGCGCCGCAGCGTCTTGATTCCGAGATAGACGAGGTAGGCCGCGCCGAGATACTTTACGAACTGAAACGCCACCGCCGAAGAGGCCAGCAGCGCGGAAATCCCCAGAGCCGCCGCAACCACGTGGCACAGCGTCCCGGTCACGATGCCCAAGACGGAAACAAGACCCGCCGCGCGTCCATGCCCGATGCTCCGGCTGACCACGTACGTCACCGCTGGACCGGGGATCACCAACAGAATCGCGGCTCCAGTGATGAACAACAACAGTGAGGAATGACTGATCAACATAGCGCCAGGACTCGCTCACAAGTCAGTTGCAGCCACAACCACCACCGCAGCAACTCCCCCCGCCGCCCGAGAAGCCGCCGGATGATTTGGTTGAAGCGACGTTCGCACCATTTGCCGAACTGAAGACGGAGAGCTGGATCGCGTTGCGCTTCCCCGCGCATTTCGGGCAGGCAATCTCCTGCATCTTATTCAGCACAATTTTTTCAAAGTGCGTCTGACAATCCTCGCAGATGTATTCGTATATTGGCATCTTCAGACCTCGATCTGATTTCCCTGAACAATTATAGCAGCCTCACGCAATCCTTCCTCTATGCGAAAAAACAATGGCTCCATGCCTTGCATGGAGCCATTGAAATCTGCGGACTTGACAGACTACCTAATCGCCTGCGACGGCTTCCGCTGCCTTTTCATCATGCTTGGCGGCGCCGTTCCCGTTGGAATGCCCGTTGCCATTACCATTGGCCGGAGCAATGGTGACGGGCTTACCCGCGTTGACGAAATTGGCGGGCACTGCCTTGGCGATGTCGCTGACGGTGCCGATTTGCACGACCGCCGGCTGAGGCTTCTTCAACACCAGCTCTTCGTAAATCGCGCGCACCTTGGCCTGCTCTTCGTAAGCCTTCTTGCGGCGAGCGCGCTCTTCTTCGGCTGCGGTCAGCGGAACGTCGTGCACCAAGTGGCGAACGCGCGCTGCGTCATCAGCATCAATCTTCAGCGAGTGCTCGTAGCTCTGCAGGTTGACGTTCTTGCCTTTGGCGTAGATTTCGTGCTTGCCGTGCGTCTTGTACCACTCGGCCACGGTCGCGTTCTTGTGCATGTTCTCGATGATCTGCCGCCATCCCACGCCGGTGTTGTACGCGCAGAAGCTGATCTCGCCCTGCTGCGTCGCGTATGGGATGATGCACATTTCCGTGCGGCGGAAGTCGTAGTTGAACAAGTCCTGGAACCACATTCCCGCGATGAACAGGAAGTTCCACGGATCGCTCTGGCGGCGCTTCATGGCGTCTTCATACGTGCGCTCCGGAGAAGTACGGCCATACTTCGTTTCGGACTTCTTCGTCAGCGCCCAGGTCTTGTCGAACTTCTTGAAGAGGTCATATAGCTTGAGCCCCTTCGGCCCCCGGAACGGGTGATAGTTCTTCAAGAGGGCCATGGCCATCATGAAGTTTGAAAAATTCTTGCCCCGAGCGGCGTCGGTAATAGCGGTAACGTCTTTCGTGAGCTGTTCGGCATCCAGGAAGCGTGGAACGGGCGCCCATTCCTTCGTCTCCTTGTTGATCATCAGCGCCGTGCCCACGCCGCAGTTCGGGTGGCAGCCGCAGGAGAGCGAGCCCCAATTCGACTCTTGCCCCTTGACCATGTCCGAGAATCCGGCAAACGTGCTGATAAACGAAATCGGGAACCAGTCGCGCGTCGGCTCCACCTTGCCCACCTGGCTGCTGACGTCCTTCGCAAGGTGCGAGAGCGTGTAGCGCTGGCGCAGGCGGCGTTCGGGAGTAATGTCCTCGTCGCGCCCGGTGAATGAAACGGGCTGGAAGCTCACAAACGCGATCTTCTTGGGGTTTTCCATCGCAAACTTCACGACCGTGCCTACCTGGTCGTTGTTCACGTTGTTGACGATAGTCACCACCAGCACGATTTCGATGCCCGCCTCGTGCATGTTCTCGATGGCGCGCAGCTTC
>MNDE01000187.1 GCA_001914785.1 Acidobacteria bacterium 13_2_20CM_57_17
AAAGCACGGCGTATCGCTTTGTGGCTCACTTGGAAAGCGAAGGCTATCTCTTTCGCGATGATTCCGGCGCGTACATCGTGGGTCCCAAACTGGCCCGGCTCGGCGCGGGAATCGCTTACCATGCCACGCTTCGCAAGATCAGCCGTCCGGTGCTGACGCTGCTCTCAAAAGAAACCACGGAAACAGTAAACCTCGCCGTTCTCGACGGGCACGAAGTGTTATATCTCGAAGTGCTGGAGAGTTCCCACTCTTTCCGCATGGCCTCTCAGCCGGGAATGCACCGTCCGCCGAACTGCACCGCGTTAGGCAAAGTTCTGCTGGCATTTCTCCCCAGTGAGCAACGCGAAGAAATTCTCCCCATGCTGACGTTCGAACGCACAACTCCGCGCACTATTCCGAATCTTGCGCGCTTCCGAAAAGAGCTTGCGCGCGTCGTACAGCAAGGCTATGCGATGGATGATCAGGAGACGGATATGGGAGCACGATGCGTCGCCGCTCCGGTTGTCGACGAAAGCGGGAAAGTGGTGGCCGCCATCAGCGTTTCCGGCCCTATCACTCGGATGAGCCGGGACCGCATTCAAGCGTTTGCAGGAGCGACGCGAAAGGCTGCTCGAACAATTTCAGCACGCCTCGGCCATTCGAATTAAGCTTCGGCTTTCGATAGAGTGCGACGCGCAAATCTCAGTGCTCAGTGCGGACTAGCCAGCGAAACGGGAAGACGTCGATTCGGCGGAGAACGGTAGGGTCTATCTTCACAGCGAGATCCTGGTAGCGGCGATCCTTATATTTCACAGCGGCTACCACCAGCACCGGAGAGATTTCAGCAACCTTGAATTCTATAATTTGCTGATAGGGCCATTTCTGCTCGCCAGTCACGAACGGAACGAGATAATCAAGGGCCTTGCGAATGTTGCGGCCATCCGCCGTTCGAAAATTCCAGAGGTCGACTCCCACGTTTTCTCCGAGCAACCCAAGCTCGAACAGCCCCGCAAGATTCATCGTGCTATACCCCAGGGCCTTGGTCCTCTCCAGCTCCAACGGTTGCCGGCCATCGGGCTCGATCTGCATGGCAACCCTCTTTTCGCCGGCCGTCTGAACAACATTTCGCGCGATATCTGGCTTGCCGACGAACAGGGCAAGAGATGCGACTTGCACGTCGTAGTAACTTCCATGGTTGTTTTTCGCGGCAGCTTCGTCCTTTCCGTTCTGCGAACGCATCATCCAGTCAAGGAACTTGGCGCACCACTCTTCCATTCCTTTCTGATCCGCCGCGGTCCACGATTTCGACCCACGCAACAATCCAGCGGCATCAACGAGGCGATAAATGTCACGGGTTTCGATCAACCCAGTGCCGCGCCCGCTGTTGACTCCGCGAACGGCTTGCGCGAATTCTAAATTGGGGTTCATTCGCGTTTCCGGGTCCAGAAACCATGTACGCAGGAGTTCAGTCGCATGCGCGTCATAGGCTTCTTCGCCGAAAAGGTAATACGCCAACGCAAGCGTGTAAGTCGCCGAGATCACTCTGTCCATATTCTTGTGATCCGGAACCTGCTCAATTTCCGGATTCGTCTCTCCATCGCGTCGGATGTATGGCAATCCATTTCGTTTGTTCGGGTCTGGCCACCAGTACGGCGCCAGGCTCATGTAGTCGTGCTTATCCCCGCTGGGCGGACTCATGGATTTGTTCAGGACCGACAAACTCTTTTGCAAAAGGGCCGCATCGGCATCCTTCCGCAGTTGCTCTAGCGCCGGGTCTTTCAGCTTTCCTGCTGGAATCTCGCCTCGTAACTCCTGCATCGTCGCTGACGGCAACGAAAACACTCGCGGGGCATTCTCAAACTGCGGTGATTGTGTTTTCTGTGCGGGGAAAGCACTCGGGAAAATTCCGAAAACAGCTAAACCAAGGACAAATGTACGAAAGGCTCTTTTCGTTGGGGGCAGGACTTCAGTTTTGTGTCCTGCTTGTGTGAGCCGATCCAAAGTAGGCCCTCGAGGACATAATACTATGTTCAGAAATGTGGAGAAGTAGGGTGTTGTCCCCGCTGTCCTTGCAGTATTTCCCCGAATTGACTGCTAAATGATTTATGGCATAAGTCCCAGTTGGGACCACTTGTAACCTCGAAAGGTCGTTGTTAACCATCAGATGCCTGCAAAGGTTAGCCGGACTCCGCCCAAAGTCCTGATGATCGGGGCGCACCAGTTGGTGTTAGACAACGTGCGCGTCTTGCTCGGGACTATGGGTTGTTTGTGCGTCGTTGGTTCCAATGTCAAGGAGGTGCGCGCCCTCCTTGAGAAGGAAAAACCCGATGCTGCCGTCCTTGACCCGCAACTCTTAGATTCGCCGCCTGTTGAGGTCTTGGCGGCTCTGCATACAGTTGCCCTCAGCCTGCAAGGCCGTGTAGTTGTTCTCACGCGTGACCAGGATGACTCAGAACTTCTGAACGTAGTCGACGCGTATTCGCTTCCCAAAGTTCCCGTGGATGCACTCTTGCAGGTGCTTTGGCCCTGCCTGGATTCGTTGCTCCACAGGAATATTGCGCGTCGGCAGATCAAGCACAGCGCGCGCATTGTCTTTGACAGCTTTCTCCGGCCGTTGGCCGACGGAGTCCGCTCTGGACAGCCCTTGGATCATAGGCTCCTTTACGAGTCTGGGGATGTGATGGTCGATCTCTTACTCGAAGCTTCAAAAGATTCGCGACGTATCAAGTTGGTGGGCCAGATTCTGGATCCCACAAAACCGGGGCCACAACTCCACAGCGCGCCCGTCGTGCTTCAAGGCAAAACCGAGCCGATCGAGATAGCAACCACGAACGAGCTGGGTGAGTTTCAGTTTGACTTCGATCCTAGGCCGGACCTGAGGCTGGAGATAGGGGTCAGGGAAAACCACTGGCTATCACTCGAATTGCCCGATCCCAAGGGCGCCGTCCACAAAATGAAAGATGGGTTGCCAGTCCGGGAGGCAGCGGGAGACATCGAGATTCTGAAAGGTCCATTTTCCAAGAAAAGGTGGTAATCCATGAGGTTCAAAGCGTTCCTATTCTTCTTGTTCCTGTCCGGGTTGTGGCCCAGTACCGCCTCCGCCTGGAATCGATTCATCGTACGCGACACCGCGGGCTTTGATGCCCTCCAGCAGGCTTGCGTGCCCTTGGGTTGCATTGTGGTAAGCAGCATAGACGGCGCTCCGAATCAGAACCAGGTTTTCCTGGTTACGGCCCCCTTAGAGATTGATCCGGCATTGATTTTGACTGAGCTGTTGAGCGTGCCTGGGGTGGTCAACGCCGAGCTGGATCAAACAGTCCCATTGGTCCCGGCATTGAGTCAGCGGCCCGCGATACCCGCAGGGCTCTCGGACACGAGCCAGGTGCAATACTTCGGCGCTTCCGTGCGGAACAGCTATGTGAACCAGCCTGCTGCGCAAATTGTTCGAGTGGCCGAAGCACAGAATACTTTTCATGTGGCTGGGAGCGGCATCGTAGCGGACATTAACACGGGTGTGGATCCCAATCATCCGGCCCTGCAAGGGGTCTTGCTGCCAGGATGGGACTTTACTCGGAACCAGGCGGGCGGCTCCGAGATGACCGATCTTCAATCATCATCTTCGCCCCCGCCATCGTGTGGAGATTGCCAGCCAGGATTTGTGAATCAGTCCACTGCGGCGGTGCTGGACCAATCGACGGCCGCGGTCCTCGATGGAAACCCGGACTATAAGGCATTTGGTCACGGGACGATGGTAGTGGGCGTGATTCACTTGGTTGCGCCGCAAGCCAAACTTCTCCCGCTAAAAGCCTTCAATTCCAAAGGAGAGGGGTTTCTCTCTGACATCTTGAGCGCCATTTATTTTGCTGTGCAAAACCACGCCAACGTCATCAACATGAGCTTCGACCTGAAGACTCAGTCCGATGAGCTGTCCAAGGCCCTGGATTTTGCCAACCAGCAAAATGTCATCTGCACCGGCTCGGTGGGAAATGACGGGGTAATGGAGATTACCTATCCGGCAGCGCTTCAGACCGATGTGATGGGAGTCGCCTCAACAAGCGACCTGGATCAGCGGTCCACTTTCTCGAACTTTGGCAACGCCATCGTGTGGGTAGCCGCCCCCGGAGAAGCTGTGATTAGCACGTATCCGTTCAGTAGCTATGGGGCCGCTTGGGGAACGTCTTTCAGCGCGCCTTTCGTTGCAGGGGCAGCCGCATTGTTGTTGGATCAGAAGCCTAGCACCAACGAGTCCCAGGCCGCTGCTGCTGTGGCTCATGCCGTGCCCGTCGGCCCTAACATGGGCAACGGCCGGTTAGACCTGGTGCAGGCGTTGGCCGCGAACGGTGGGCAACCGGGCGACTTCTGCATTACTGGAGGCCGTCATCGAAAAGCAAAAATCCATCGGGGATATAAGGAAACCTTCACGTTCAAGGTTACCGCATTGGACGGCTTCACAGGGACAGTAGATCTCAGTTTGACCGGGCTCCCTTCAAACACGTCCGTGGATTTTGATCCGCCTGCGATCACTGGTTCGGGCTGGTTTGAGCTTACTCTGCGCGTGGATGACGATACGCGGCATGGCTCGTACAAGCTGACCGTCACTGGGACTAGCGGAAGCCTGCGGCATTCCGTTGACGTTGATCTTCACGTCCAATAGGGCCATCACTTATCACACTACTGTCATTCGTTATTTTTTCTGAGCGCCGTTAGACAGGAATTGAACTGTAACGCGGAGTCCGATCGGCAATTGTTGCGTGGCATCCTTAAGATCGATCACAGCTTCCAGAATATCCCGGTCGCTCTTATCAGATGGGTCGCCGGTGGAGATGCTCTTTCTGCCCATCATCGCGGAAATTCTGGCGACCGACCCGTTTAACCTCTTTCCGTCAAGGGCATCTGCCTGGATAACGACCTTTTGTCCCACCGACACTTTATCCACATCCCGTTCGTCTATTTCCGCCTTAATATGCCGAGAGGAAGTATCCGCGAGACTGAACAATGGGCGAGGAGTGACGGTGCTGAAAGATTCGCCGCGCCGGGCGTAGACTCGCAATACGGTTCCGTCGATTGGGGCGACAATGGAGCACTTCCCGATCCGCTCCTGGGCCGTGCGAACGCGACCCTCCGCCGCTTGCACCTCTGCATCCGCGCGGGCCTTGTCTTCCTCCAACGGAGGCGCGGCCAGCAACTCCTCAGTCCGAACAGCGGCTTGCAGATTAGCATCCGCGACGCCAAGATCGCGGACAGCTTGCTCATAAGTGGCCCGGGAAACCTGCTCCCTTTGAAAGAGAGCGCGCTGCATCTCCATTCGCGACTTAGCCTCTTCAAATGTTGCGCGGGCGGCTGCTGTCTTTTCAGTGGCTATTTTCTTTTCCTCGTCACGCGCACCGCGCAGAAGCCGGGTCCTTGTTTGGCGCGCGCCATCCGCTTCGGCCATCGCAGTTTGTAGGTTCGCTTGCAAATCATCACAGGCGATCTCGCCAAGTACTGTCCCTCTTCTTACGAACTGATCTTCTTTCACGTAGACAGCCTTCAGGATGCCATCCGCAGCTGCGCCCACCTGCGTGGTTTCCGAAGCCCCCTCGACCCTTCCGGGAGAAGCAAATGCAACAGTCGCACCTGTACTATCGGAGGGTATCCCGCGAGCTTGCACCGAATTCCTGTTCCGCGTGCTTCCCAGAAACACGATGACGATGATGACCAGGAAAACCGCAGAGCCGCCAATGGCCCATCTGCCTCGGGCGGTCATAGGTTTCTCTCCTCTTGCTCTACCTGGCCATCACACAGAGTGATCGTGCGATCGGCAAATTTCCGCCAGCGCGGATCGTGGCTCACGACCACAACTGTTCTTCCGTGTTCATCAACTTGATTGCGAAGAATTTGGCAGATATTCCTTCCCGCTTGAGCGTCAAGAGATGCGGTCGGCTCATCCGCGAGAAGAATCGGAGGGTCCCCTGCAAGCGCTCTTGCCACGGCGACTCGCTGCCTCTCTCCCGGACTGAGTTCATTGGGTTCTTGATTGCATTTGTCACCCAGGCCGAATTGGTCGAGCAGTTGTCGCGCCATTTCTAATCGCTGAGACTGCTTCGGGTCGCGAAGCTCGAAACCAAGCGCAACATTGTCGATCGCCGAGAGTGAGTGGAAGAGGCGGAATGCCTGAAATACAAAGCCGATTTTCTTCTGGCGAATGGCGGTCTTCTCAGTTTCGCTAAGCTGGTTCACCAGGACGTCATCCACGAACACGGATCCTTCGTCGGGCGACAACAGGCAGCCGAGCATGGACAGCAACGTCGTTTTCCCGCTTCCCGAAGGTCCCATGACCAAGGAAAGCTTGCCGCGTTCAAACATGACTGAAACGCCGCGCAATGGCCAAATGCGGGCGTCCCCTTGGCCGAACGAGACGGTCGCCCCCTCAACACCCAGGAAGCGACTGGATCTTGCTTCATCGACACCCAGACTTGGTTCTAATTGATCCTCGACAGCTAAGCCCGCAGAATGGGCAGCCCGCTTAACCCGATTTCGCGCGGTCCTGCTTGGGGGAAGCTCCGTCACATCCTCATAGACAGTACTTGGAAGATGTTTCTTAGGCACGGAACACCCTTCCTGGCTCAACGGTAAGAGCGCTCCGAACCGAGGCGATGGATGCCAACGAGCACATGGTCAAACTTGGCACGACCATGACAGCAGGCAACCACCACGGCATGTAGATCCAAGGAATCAGCGAAGTTGCGTGATTGATGACTGGAATCACCGCGATGAGTCCCAGAATGCTGCCGACTGTACCGCAGAGCAAAGCCTGGGTGAGAACGACGCGCGCCACGAGCGACCTGGGCGCTCCTAAGGCTTTCAGCGTCGCGTATTCCTCGATGTTCTCCATGGTGTTCGCGTAGATAGTTTGAGAAACAACAACCAACCCGATCAAAAAACCCAAAACCGCGGCGGTCAGAATCGCACCACCGGCTCCGGTTTTTATCGTCCAATACATCCGGGATTTGTGAGCAAATTCGTCCCGAGTGAGTACGTCGACTTCCGGAAGCCGTTCCTGCAAGCTTTGTTTGACATCCGCAACAGAGGAGCCCTTGCTGACTCGCAACACGACGTACATGGCGTCGTCAGGCCCGAAACCGAGATAACGGATGGCGTTACGATAGGAAGTGAACAAGAAAGGGACGCCAAGGAACGCGCCATAACCTTGGATCTGCCGCTCGATGCTGGCGCGGTGACGATTGATCTCAACTTCTGTCGGCAGTGCCGGGACGGCAATCAGGTCCCGATCGCTCACGTCGTAAAGAACCGCGTCAGGGGATATCTCTCCGGCCAACTCGGGCACATCGGGAACCGGGAAACGCTTTCCTACATTGGGGTCCGCCCCGACGAGGGCAACGACCTGTTGTTTTCCCTTGGGAGTGCGATAGACCGCAAAGGCCATGCAAACGCGGTCCGTTTGCATTACTCCGGGAACGCCAGCCGCCATCTCTCTCACACGGCTTTCCAAAGTCGTTCCAAACTCGAAGGCCTGTACTCCCCTCGCTGTGATCCAGATATCTGAGTCGCTGGCATCGATCAACCTGGACGCGGCCCGCAGGAAGCCAACCAAGAGACTGCCCTGAAACACCATCAGAAACACGGCAAAAGACACACCCAGCACGGTCACGGAGAAGCGAGAGCGATCGTGAATGATGTTCTGCCAGGCTAATTTCATGGCATTCTGCGCAAGCCGGCAACTACTTCCAAGCCGGCTGTCCTATGAGAAGTGCTCCCGCTTCCTCGGCCGCCAGGGGTTTGGAAAAATAAAAACCCTGGGCAAACTTGCAGTGCAGTTTCCTCAGGAATGCAACTTGTTCGATCGTTTCCACTCCTTCGGCAACCACGTCAAGCCGGAGATTATTGGCCAGCGGCATAATTGTCCTTGCAATCTCCATGCCCTCGCCGCCTTCACACATGCCGCTGATGAACGAACGATCGATTTTCAAGGTATCAAGCGGAAAACGGTGCAGGTAACTTAGCGAAGAATAGCCGGTGCCGAAATCATCGATGGCCAGGCGGATACCCAAAGCTTTTATTTGCAGCAACATTTCCACTGCCGCGGAAGGATCTCCCATGACGGTGCTTTCCGTAATTTCCAGCTTCAGAGATTCCGGTGGAAAAGCCAGCTCACGGAGTAGCCCCTTTATTTCCGAAACCAGGTTGGGTTGCAGAAACTGTTTGACGGACAGGTTCACACTGATGATTAAATCTGGGTCGG
>MNDE01000128.1 GCA_001914785.1 Acidobacteria bacterium 13_2_20CM_57_17
TCCTGGGAATAATCCAAATAGCGGTTGTCCGGCGCTCGCAATGATAGAATCCCCCGCGCATTCCTGAGGAGGAGCTAAATGAGCAGCAAGGTGCGGGCTTGGATGATTCTTTTACTGGCGGGCGCGGCGCTGGTTTGTGGGCAAACTGCCGCCGCGCAGCAGCAGCCGGACTTTTCCAAGGTGCAAATCAAGGCGACCAAGGTTTCCGGTAACATCTACATGCTCGAAGGCCAGGGCGGCAACATCGCCGCCTCCGTGGGCGAAGACGGCATCGTCATCGTGGACGATCAGTTCGCTCCGTTGGCGGATAAAATCCAGGCCGCGCTCAAGGAATTGAAAATTACGGACAAGCCCGTGCGCTTCGTCATCAACACGCATTACCACGGGGACCACACGGGCGGAAACGTGCCTTTCAACAATGCGGGCTCCACGCTCATAGCGCAGGATAATGTCCGCAAGCGCCTTGAATCCGGCGGCACGGCGGGTAATGGCGGCTCCATCAAGATGGAAGTGAAGCCTGCTGAGAAAGCCGCCCTGCCGATTATCACTTTCGAGCACGATGTGACCGTCCATCTGAACGGAGAGGATATTCGCGCGCTGCATTTTCCCTCCGGCCACACCGACGGCGATTCCATCATCTTTTTCCCGAAAAACAATGTCGTGCACATGGGCGACGACTTCGTGCGCTACGGATTCCCGTTCATTGACGTGGCCAGCGGCGGTAGCGTCCAAGGCATGATCGACGCTATGGAAAAAGCCACCGCGCAGTTGCCGGCCGACGTGAAAGTGATCCCAGGCCACGGCGCGCTCTCAAATCTTGACGATGTGCGGGCATTCACCAAAATGCTCAAGGAAACTTCCGCAGTCGTGCAGAAAGCCATCGACGGTCACAAAACGCTGGACCAGATGAAACAGGAGAAAATTCTCGCGCCATGGGAAAAGTTCTCCGGCCAATTCGTCAACGCCGATGCGTTTATCGAAACGCTCTTCAATTCGTTGACCGGCCATAAAGGTGAGTTCATGAAACACAACTGAAAGATTCATGCTCCCGGGTAGATGCGGAGGGCTCCCGTCCGGTGCCGCGTGAATTACTTGGTGGAGTCCAGGCAGGGGAGCGCAGAAGTCTTCGCTTCGGGAGTTTCGTACGATACGTCTCCCACCGAGTCTTGCATGGAGAGCAGCACCCAGTTTTGCGGTTCGTCGGCCGTTCGTGTGAAGGTGAACAGAGCGGTTCGCTGGCTGCTGATTTTATAGCGCATGGTGCGTTTGACGACCGGATAGACATCCGTGGTCGTGTCCTCGATCGCTGCGCCGCAACGCGCGAGCAAGCGATCCGGGGTCACTGTATCGGTGGCCTTGGTGATGCGGCGTTCCCGTGTTTGTTTGAACCACCCGGCAGCCTTGACGATGACGAACTGCGCAAAAAAGAGACCGGCAACGACAAGGAGGACACTTCCGGCCATGATCCAGGATTGCTTGGTTTCTGGGAGCTTCATGGGACGCCTGCCTTCCGAGCCTACACCCATCATCGCTCCGCCCGCCGCCTCTGGAAGGAAAATTTTGGAGGCCGCTGCGAGTCGGTAACTTCGGTGTAGGAAGCAGGGCAGACCGAAGCGGAGCGATTATGGCCGGGCGTTCGGCGAGAAGAAGCCAATCGGCAGGTCGCGCGCAGTGCGCAGGCCGGCCGGAGCGTCAAGGATCACGGGAATCGAGTTCACGACGACCGAAGCCGTAGCGATATCACCGTGGGAGCCGCCCGGAATCATCAGACTGATGTTTGGATGCCCCGTCAGCGTAATTGTATCGGCAGGATCTTTTGCGCCGACATACATCTGCAACTCAAGATACACGAGTTCTTTGCCGTCCTTCGAGAGGCCACGCCCGATTTGGTGCACTCCCGCAGCCTGGCCCGCTTCGACAGTGAGGTATTCCGTCTGCACGCGCTCGGTGGCCACTTTAGGCTCGATCGTTTCCGTAATTTGTTCGACGGGCAAATTCAAACCGTCCGCAACCATGGCAACGGACTCCGGCAAGCCAACGTGCTTGATCACGCCGGCTTTTACCTGCGCGCGGAATTCTTCGACGGTCATTCCCGCGCCGATTTTTTTCTGCAGCGGCAGGCGCCGCTTCGATGCGTCCACCACGCGCAGCGCTTTGACGTGTTCGATGCGCTGCGAAACAGCTGCGAGCGTCACGACCAGTTTGTCCATGACGAAGCCCGGGTTCACACCGGTGCCTACCAATGCCACGCCGGATTCCTTCGCCGCGGCATCCAACTTCGCCGCGAGTTCCGGATACGTTCGAAACGGATAGGATAATTCTTCGCAAGTCGAAACGACGGACGATTCGGCTTTCAAGCACATCAGCAACTGGTCCATCACTTTGGCGAGCGACGAAGAAGTTGAATGGATCACCACGTCCGCATTTTGCTCGAGCACTTCCTGGGCATCCGCGGAAACGCTCACACTCCAAGGCGCATCCGTTGCGCCGACCACTTCGCCGAGGTCACGCCCCACTTTCGCGGGATCGGTATCGATGGCGCCGATGATTTCAATGGCCTGTTTTTCCCGCATCAGGCGCGCGATGGATGCGCCAATTGGGCCCACACCGTACTGGATGGCGCGAATTTTCTTTTTCACGTCGTTCTCCACTCCCCTGGTTCGCGTCCGCACAACGCGCATTTTCGCTGCAAAAAGAAACCCCTACGATAATGGAATTCGCGCGCGCATTCAACGAAGAAGCGTTCCACGCGTTTGGATGCCGGGGTTCGCGCCGCTAAAGGCGCCGTTGTTGCTGGAGCGAGGCTTGCGCCGCATAATGGCTGGAGAACAAACCAGCCGATGGCGGAGGAGCGCTACATGACTGCAAAAAAACTTTCCGATCCCGAAATTAACGCGCAGCTTTCCAAGACCAAGGGATGGACTCTTGTGAACAGCAAACTGCACAGGGAATTTACGTGTAAGGATTTCGTGACCGCGTTTGGCAACATGACGCGTGTCGCGCTCGTGGCCGAAGCCATGAACCATCATCCGGAGTGGTTTAACGTGTGGAACAAAGTGGTTATCGACCTGAATACACACAGCGTTAAAGGCATCAGCGACTACGACTTCCAGCTGGCGGAAAAGATCAACGAAATCTTCGGCGCGTGATTTGTACCCATCGAAATTGAACTTCCCAGAATGAGAGCAGACCGCCAGCCGACAAAATTCAGCCGGGGTTGGATTTTTCTTGTACTGCGGTGGGCGGCGGCGCTGCTCGTTCTCGGGATTCTTTTTTATCTGCTGCCGGTAGCGCCGCTGCGTAGCGCATTGGCGCGCGTTCCACTTACGCGCTTCATCACGGTGTTGCTGATTTATCTGGTGGCTTTGACGGGCGGCATCGCCAAGTGGCACACGGTGGTGAATTCCGCAGGCGCGCAGCTTAGCTTCGCGGCCAGCGCGCGGTGCTACACCAGCGGACTGTTCGGCGCGCTCTTTCTGCCGTCGATTATCGGGGGCGATGTGGCGCGTCTCGCGGTGGGAATCTCGCGCAGTCCGCGTCCCGCCGCGGTAATCACCGGGAATGTGGCGGACCGTTTTCTCGATGTGGCCGCGCAGCTCACGCTTATCTCGCTGGGCCTGATGCTGCTGCCGGGTTCCTTGCCCGTTCCGTTGCAGGCGCCGGCGAAACGCGTGCTCTTTGCCGGCGTCGTTGGCGCAGCAGCTTTTTTGGGACTCGTTTTGGCATTGCACCGGCCAATCTTGCGCGGACGCTCCATTCGGATCCGGCGCAGGCTGGCGCAACTTCGGCATGCGATTCGCGCCGTTTCGCGGCGTCCGTGGCGGCTGGTCTTTGGCTGGTTGCTGGGAACTTCCGTGCAGGGCACTTATGTTGTGCTCACCGCTCTCCTGGGCATCACTTGCGGACTCCGTCTCCCGCTGCGCGTATGGCTCTTCGCGTGGCCGCTTGCCAAAATCGCCGCCGTGATGCCCATCACACAAGGCGGCATTGGAGTTCGCGAGGCGGCTCTTGTCGTGCTGCTTGCGCCCTTTGGCGCGCCGGCGTCGCAGGTTCTTGCGACGGGAATCGTTTGGGAAGGTATGATCATCACCGCGGGACTTCTCGCAGGCCTAACTGCATTTCTCTTGCGCTACTCGCAGTTCCCTCGGTCTGGACGCTGATGAACCGCGACGGCAAAGGGGGTTGGTTGTGGAACTCGAACCACCTGCGAACCTGAGCGAAATGGGGCTGGGCGCATTTTTTCTCATCGATTCGTTTACTTTTTTGTCGTTGACACGTGCGTTTTGCAGTGCTACAACGCGCACAAAGACAAGCTCTTTGGTGGTGAGTCTCCTAACGAATTGTATAAACAGTCGCGAGTGAGGCCGCAGACCTGCCTGGCAGGGCAGGCCTGCTGAGCCGCCAAGAGGATTGTCAAGCAACACCCCACCACCCCGGGAGGTGAGAACGAAGCTGTTTTCACCTCCTTTTTATTTTTTTGGTCGCCGAATGCCCAGTTTGCTGTTTCGGAGCGAAGCATAACGACCCTCTTCCCGCCCCTTTCATTTCGGCAAGCCTCGTGGCCTCCCCCGTTGCATTGCATAAGACCTATGCTCGGTTAAGATTGGCTGTCATCGATGCTTGTGACCGCGAAGCACGCCATGCTCTTGAGCTCAGAATGAACCGCGTCCCGGCGCCACTGCTTTCTCTTGCCCATGTGACCGTGATGCGTGGTGAGCGTGAGGCCCTGAGCGACATCAACCTGGAGATTGCGCGCGGGGAGCACGTGTGTATCCTGGGGCCGAATGGCTGCGGCAAATCGACGCTGATCAAGACCATTACGCGGGAGTGCTATCCCCTCGGACGGGAGGGGTCCAGCATTTCGATATTAGGGCGCGAGCGATGGGACATTTTCGAGCTGCGAGCACTGCTCGGAATCGTGTCACCGGACTTGCTGGCTTCGTGCACAACGGATGCTACCGGTCGCGATGTAGTGCTTTCCGGTTTTTTCAGCAGCACACGCATTTTTCCGCACCATCATCCCGATCCGGAACATCTCGCGCTTGCCGAGGAAACGCTGGCGCGGCTTGGCATCGCGCATCTCGCCGACCGTGCGGTTGCGGAAATGTCCTCCGGCGAAGCCAAGCGCACGCTGATTGCGCGCGCCTTGGTGCACAATCCGCAGACTTTGCTGTTTGACGAGCCAAGCAATGCTCTGGACATCGGCGCTCAACTCCAGCTTCGCGACACCATGCGCGAGCTTGCGCAATCCGGACTCGGAATCTTGCTCGTGACGCACCACGTATCGGAAATTATTCCAGAGATTGAGCGCGTGATTCTTTTGCGCGAAGGACACATTCAAGCCGACGGGCCGAAACCCTCGGTGCTCACCGAGCAACATCTTTCTAAATTGTTTGGAGCTTCCGTGCGCTTGGGTCAGAGCGACGGATATTTCCATCTCTACTAGGCGGAAATCAGCTTGCCACCGTTCAGCTTGTCTGCGCCAATGCGTAGAGTAATTCTACAAAGGAACGCACGGCGCCATCCATGCCGTGAACTTTGGGATTTTTCGATTCGATGACGTAGTACTCGTCGGGAGCGTGCGCGCCGCTTCCGTGGCCGAGTCCAAACGGGCCAGCCGCGAGATGCAGCGGCTCGCCGGTGAAAACGTATCCCGGCCACGACCCTGCACTGCGCGGAAGAATAACCGGATCGATTCCGCCTTTGCGGTACACGTCGGTCTCGACGCGGATCAGCGCCGCGTCGGCGCGTGTGCTGTTGGGATCGTAGCCGCCCGTCATGCGAACTTCGATGTCGCCGAAGCCTTTTTTCGCAAGATGAGCTTTTAGCGCGGCGAGCGCTTCCGCCGCGGTCATGTCTGGAACAAGGCGCAGGTCGAGCTTCGCGGTGGCTTTTCCCGGAAGAATGGTCTTTCCGCCCGGGCCGGTGTAGCCGCCGACAAGCCCCTCGATGTTCACCGTGGGCCGCGACATCAAGAGTTCCAGCGCTTCGTTCCAGCTCACGTCGTGTACCCAGTGCTCCACGCCCAGAAGTTTTTTTGCTTCCGCCTCGCTCAAGCGGCGCGCCGCTTCCGCAATCATCTTCTTCTCCGCGTCGGAAACCGAGCGTGCCTTCGCGGCAAAGCCTTCAATGGCGGGATCGTTGCCGTCGGGCGAGACGAGAGTGGCCAGCGCTTCGACCAGGTGCCACGCCGGGCTATCGAGGCGCGCTTTGTTGCTGGAGTGCACGTCCTTACGCGGGCCTCGGCCCCAGCGTTCGCCGCTGGAAACCAGTTCACACTCGATGACGCCCTTTGCACCCAGAGTCATGGTGACTTCACCGTCGAGGCCCTGAGACGCGCTGGGCATGAAGATTCCAAGGCAGTTTTTCAGCGCGGCGAGCACCTCCGGCCGGCGCACAATTTGTGGAAAGTGCGGCGAGCCGATTTCCTCTTCTCCTTCGGCCACGAACACCAAATTCACGGGCATCTTCTTACCGGCGCCGCGAATGGCATGCAGCGCGGCAAGGAACGATGCTTCCGGACCCTTCTGGTTAACGGCGCCGCGGCCGATCACGACTTTGCCCAGTCCGGGCTTGTCGACGAGCGCGGCTTCGAACGGCGGCGAAGACCACTCAGCGGGATCGGCCTGCTTCACGTCGTACATGTAGTAAAGGCCCAGCGTTTTCGAGGCGCCCGCATCCAGAGTGGCGAAGACTCCCGGCTGGCCGTCGGTGGCGATTTTTGTAGCTTGCTGAAAGCCCGCTTCGCGCAGCATACGCATCATCATGTCGCAGCCTTCGTTCATGCCGCGATTCTCGGCGGCGATGGATGGCTGGCGGATCCAGTCCTGCAAGCGCTTGACGGATTCGTCGTGGCGTTTTTCGATTTCCGCCCGGATGGCGTCGAGATCGCTGGCGGCTGCTGCGCCGTGCGCCCAGGCGGGCCAGGCGAAAGTGGCTGCGCCGGCCGCAACCGTGGCGGCGCCCTGCAGGAAAGTGCGGCGGTCGGAGAGCGACAGAAGAGACGAGGAATTGAGATGGTCTTGCTTGCTCGCGTCCTCAAGAGGTTCATGATTGGAGTTCGAAAGATTTGGCACGGCAGCCTCCGCAACAGATTTTCGCACCGAGACAAAAAGCTGGGGATCATCGTCTCGTTTTCAACGCTGGAGATTATACCTTCTTATTTTAGTCGGCAACGTCTGCGGCAACCGGTGCTGGCGGCTGTGCGGACGGCGGAAATGAATTTCGTATTGGGTGTGATTGACGAAACGCGCGATGGTGCCGTTGGGACCTACGGCCCAACCTGTGAAGACATCTAAGAGAGCCATGGCATTGAGATTCAGCGAATCGGTATGCTTCCAGTGAGCGCCGGAGTCATCGGTGAGGTCTTCGCCGCTGGGTCCGACGGCCACCCACCTCCCATCATCGATATGAGCCACAGCGGAGCGGTAGCCGCCGGGCTGTTGCGAAGCGAGTTGCCAGGATTTGCCTCCATCAACGGAATGGGCGGCCACGCGGTACGGGCGGCTGGGTTCCTTGTAATCGCCGCCCACTGCCATAACTCGATTATCGTCACCAATGGTAAGCGAAAAGATCCCGGCGGAAGCCTTGCCACTTGCAATGGGGGTTTCTGCGGCAGTCCAGGTACGCCCCGAGTCCAGAGAGTGAAAAACGCGCGCGGCGGGACCGCCGGTGCCGAAGAAAATCTCCTCGCCGGAGATTGCAAGACAAGTGTTGCTTGCTGCGAAGGCCCCTTCGCCGGGTAGCGCCGCTGGCATATTTTCCCTGGGCAATGGATTCCAATGCTCACCGTCAGTCGTGTTCAGCAGGAGAAATTTGCCGTCGATGGGATCGCCGAGCGCGAAGCAGTGCGTTTCAGAGAGGCAAGCGATCGCGTCGAGAAAAAACTCCTTGCGCTTATCCGTATATTGAAGTTTCCACGTTTCGCCGCCGTCTGTCGTCTTGTAGATGCGCGACTTTTCGCCTTCGCCACTGGACATCAAATAGGCAACCTTCTCGGAGAACGCCACGATCCCGCGAAAGTCGAGCGCGTCACCCCCATTAACGGGCAGGCGCTTCCACGTCTTGCCTTCGTCGACGGATTTCAGAATCATGCCGTTCGAACCCGATGCCCAAACCACGGGCCCAGGAACGCCCTTTGCATCCGGCATTTCAGCCACGCTGACTCCGCGGAGGTTGGTGTCGATCCCGCTGTTTTGCAGTTTCCACCACTGCGCTTGCGCGCTTGCGCAAGACAATAGAGAAAGCAGAAATGACAAAGGGACACGCATAGCGTGCATTCTAGCAGGGGCACTGGCAAAGAAACGCTGCTGATTGCTGTGCACATCTCAGTTCTAAACGAAACATTTGTTTCTTTGCTTCCAGTGGCTTAGACTTTCGCGGGCTTACTCCTGCGGACAGAACCAACAAAAATCAAGCAGACGGCGCGAGCGGAAGAACACGGCCCGGAATCTCAGGGAGATCGAATATGCGCGAAAAGACATCGAGACGGCTGAGCGCTCTATTGTTTTTGATTATTGCGGGGAGTTTTTCCTGGCCGGCGCCGGTATCTGCACAGTTCCATCCGAAGGACACCGAGTGGCCTTCCTACGCCGCCGATCTTGCTGGCACTCGGTACCGCCCTCTAGACCAGATCAACGCGACCAATTTTAGCGATCTCGAAATCGCCTGGCGCATCAAGACGGATAATTTCGGCGACCGGCCCGAGTACAAGCTTGAAGGAACACCTCTGATGGTGAACGGCGTCTTGTACGCGACGGCTGGATCGCGCCGCGCCGTGATCGCGCTGGATCCGGCCACCGGAGAGTTGCTCTGGACCCATGGCGAGCATGAAGGCAAGCGCGGCGGCGCCGCCCCGCGCCAGCTCTCGGGCCGCGGACTGGCGTATTGGTCCGACGGAAGGGAGGAGCGAATCTTCTATGTGACGCCCGGATTCCGGCTCATCTGCCTGGAGGCGAAGACCGGCGTGCGCATTCCTTCCTTCGGAGAGAACGGACTAGTGGATCTCAAACTCAACGATGACCAGGACATTCTCCCCGATCTGGAAACGGGAGAAATTGGCTTCCAGTCGGCTCCAGTGGTCGCGAAAGACACCGTGATCATCGGCGCGGCTTTCCGCGAAGGAATGACGCCGAGGAGCATGCGGAATAACAAGGGCTATGTCCGTGGATTCGACGTGCGAACCGGCAAGCGTCTCTGGATTTTCCATACCATCCCGAAAAAGGGCGAGTTCGGCTACGACACCTGGGAAAAAGGCTCCGCGGAGTACACCGGCAACACAGGCGTATGGACGCAAATCACCGTGGATGAGCAACTCGGATTGGTCTATTTGCCGGTGGAATCTCCCACCAGCGATTTTTACGGCGGGCACCGGCCGGGAAACAATTTGTTCGGCGAGAGCCTCGTCTGCGTCGATTTGAAAACCGGTGAGCGCAAGTGGCACTTCCAATTGGTGCACCACCCTCTCTGGGACATGGATATTTCCTCGGCGCCGATTCTTGCGGACATCACGGTGGATGGAAAGCCTGTCAAAGCCGTAGCTCAGCCCACAAAACAAGGATTTCTTTATGTTTTTGATCGCGTCACCGGCAAGCCCATCTGGCCGATTCTCGAACGCCCGGTCGAAGTCGGCAACGTGCCGGGCGAATGGTATTCGCATACGCAGCCAATTCCCACGAAACCTCCAGCCTACAGCCGCAATGGCGTGTTGATCGACGACCTGATTGATTTCACACCGGCGCTTCGAGAACGTGCAAAAGAAATTGCCTCCAAGTATCATCTCGGCCCCGTCTTCACGCCTCCGACGGCAAGCAAACTGGAAGGCCCGCTTGGCACGCTCACGATGGGAACAGCCTCGGGCGGCACCAACTGGCCCGGCGGATCGTACGATCCAGAAACGCACAACGTTTACGTCTACGCCTGCAATTCGTGCATCGAGCCGATCGGGCTGGTCCCCGCTCCCAAAGAAGTCTCCGACATCGCGTACATCGCAGGTACTGCGGGCCGAGAAGTGGAGATTCTCCACGGCCCCGGCGAAAACGCTGGCGCCGATTCTCCCAGGCCACCGAAGAGACCGGCCGGGGGCGGCGGGTTCAGCCGATTGGACGTGGATGGATTGCCCCTGGTCAAGCCGCCATACGGCACAATCACCGCTATCAATCTCGATAAAGGCGAATTTGTCTGGCAGATCGCGCACGGCGAGACGCCCGACGTGGTGAGGAATTCCGCGATCCTCAAGGGCATGAACATCCCTCGTACCGGCCAGACCACCTACAACATCGGGACGCTGGTCACCAAGACGCTGGTTATCGCGGGCGAAGGGAATATCACCACAACAGCGGACCATCCGCGCGGCGCGATGCTCCGCGCCTACGACAAAATGACCGGCAAAGAAGTCGGCGCCGTCTATATGCCCGCCCCGCAAACCGGATCGCCGATGACCTATATGGTGAACGGAAAACAGTACATCGTCGTAGCCGTGAGCGGCGGGCCCTACTCTGGCGAATACATTGCCTACACGCTGCCATCGACGGGAGAATGAGGGCGCTGCAGGCACTAAGCGGATGAACATTCGCCAGAGGACAATGACCACGGTGAAGCTGACCTATCCATCGACAATCCTCGTTGTGGCGGCAATCGCTACGTCGCTTTGCTTGCTGCGCGCGCAAGCGCCCGCCGCTGATTCGCGTTCCGTGTGGGACGGCGTCTACACCGAGGAGCAAGCCAAGCGTGGCGAGTCCGTTTACCACAAGGAATGCGCGGCCTGCCACGGCGACATGCTCATCGGCGGAGAATCGGCGCCCCCGCTCACAGGAGGCGCTTTTCTTGCGAACTGGAATGGCCTCAGCGTTGGCGACTTGTTCGACAGAATCCGCAAGACCATGCCCCAAAGCGCGCCGGGCCGCCTCACCCGCCAGCAAGACGCGGACATTCTGGCCTTCATGCTCAGCGTCAACAAGTTTCCCGCCGGGAAAACGGAACTCTACCGGCAGTCGGAGATGCTCAAAGAAATTCGCTTTGAAGCGGCGAAGCCCGCTCCCAAGAAATAGCGACAATCAAAGTCTTATTTCGTCCGCATCGACGCAAACAAGGTTCGAGACTTTCACGCACGGAGGATCGCCTCATGAAAAAAATGCTTCCCATACTCTTGGTTGCCGCCGCTCTTCTCGGCTATATGGCCGGCTACGCCTCGAGAGCTGCTCCACAGCCGATCCTCAGCGGCCATTTTGACGGCCTTTCGCTGATCCCAACGGCCAACGCTCAGGAGAACAAGAAAGAAGTCATGCCCTTCGGCTTCAATTCTCCGCACGATCCGCCGCTGGCGCCCGATGCCCCGCCCATCACCTATTGGAACATCGACGACATCCACAAAGCGCACACCGAAATGGCCGAGAAAGCCGCAAAATTGGTAAAAGAAGTGGGCAGCGGAAGCTCGCAATCATTCGGCGGCGGGCCGGTCCATGTCCAGACGCGTAGCTTCAGCATGTTCATGCTCTACCGCATGTTTCGCGACAAGCCGGTCCCCAGCCTGACGAAAGTCAACAGCGTTCTCGACGACGCCGAGCAGCACGCCGGCGCTTACGATTTCTACGTTTTTACGGGAGGCACCGGCGAAATGATCCTCGGAGGAAAAATCGCCAACCGGCAAAATTTGCAGGACAAGGACGGCATCATCCCCGGCGAATACCGCGGCCAGCCGGTCGTTGGCGGACAAACCTACAAGGTGAAAGCTGGCGACTGGCTGTTGATTCCGCCGGACACGCCGCACCAGCCCAAGCCGGATCCCGGCGGCTTCAGCTACTTCATCATGAAGATCAATGTTGGCGTGTATCCCTGGAGCCTGATTCGCTAGCTACCCGGAGGGATACGACCGCCACCCGCATTCAGCGGAGTTGGCTGGATTCGACGCCCCTCTTGCGTGCTTCGTCAAGGAGCACGTCGACTTTTAACTCCAGATCTTTCTTCTTCGCTTGCAACGCGCGCATTTGCACTTCGATGGGCTCGCGTTCGTAACCTTTGTTGAGTTTCATGCCGCTCGCGGACGTCGAGGGCTTGCCTTCACTGAAGTTCTTTAGGTCTACCAGTTGCTTGTCGATGTCCGCGATTTGCGCTTGCAGTTTGTCCAGTTGCCTGCGAACCGACGCGACATATTGCGCCTCCACCGGCTTGGAAGGTGCCGGCTTCGGCTTGTTCTTCGGGTCGCCAACCACGGAAACTGTGCCGTTCGCGCCGGAAATGTTTTCGTTGGTCCAGACTTTCTTCGGTTTCTTCGCCTCCGCAGGCGTTGAAGAATCCTGCGATGGGCTTTGCGGCGCGGGGGCGCTGCCTTCCTGAGATTGCGCGGCCGCGGAGAACGCCGCGAATAATGTGAAAATCATTGCGAAGGAGAGCGAACGGGGCACGAAGCCTCCAGTCTCGCGCAGTCGAGGACTCTACCGTCTTAAACCCATTCTAGGGCGTAAAGTTTCATTGATCGGCGGTGCCTGCCAACGGCTTGTCCAACTCGGCATGTTCGAGTTCCTGGCGAATGGCTGCGAGCGCTTCTTTGGGCGGGCCGATATAGCGGTAGTTTGAATAAAAAGTGCGCTCGTGAACGGAGAACCCGGAAAACAATTTGCGCCCGTCGAAATCGTATTGGGAAAAACTGACGAGCCACAGCCCCGGCACAAATTCGTAGCGCTCCTGCATGAAGTGGCTGCCTTTGTAGATTTTTCCCAGAAACAAGCCAATGGAAATGTCCTCGGTAACGTCGCCTTCGATGCGCGCAGCTTCGCCCGAGGCATCGTCGATCCACACCAACCCACGCACTTTCGGGAATATGGACGTGAAGCGTGTCGTCGGTTTGAAAGCCGGGTTGGGATCCATTTTGTATTTGGAGAGCATGCGCTCGCCGCGCTGTTCGTTGCCAACAAGAGTGAAAAGGAAAGCATTATGCGTGGCGTCGATGAGGTCGTTGCGGTCTTTCTTTTTCTTGGCGTATTTTTCTAGAGCTTCCCGCTGGGATCGGCTGTCGTTGACCAGCAGCGTCAGCGCACGCGCCAGGCTCTCCAGGTCGGCGCGATACGTGGCGGAATCCTTGGGTTTGCCGTCGGGACCGAGGGCAATCCGCACCATCCCCGTCCCAGAAGGAATGACGCGCGAGATTTTTACCGATGAGGGCGCCGGGTCGTTGGGATTCTTGCGGGTCTCGACGCGTTCGATGCGTTCGTAGAGATCCAGGGCAGCCTCGCCTTTTTTCTGGTTGGCGATAATGCGCTTGAAGAGCTCCGGTCTCGCGGGCCCAATTGTGGGAGTGGTGTCGGGTACAGCGGATTGCGCGGCGGCATCGGCAGCAAAAGCCAGCGACAGCAGCGCCAAAGGAATAAAAGTTCGATTGAGCATGATGCAAATTGGCGCGAAAGCCGCCACCGTCTAACCTGATTTGATTCGTCTGGGCACACAATTGTTGTACACCGCTATTGCATCGGAGTGCTCAGCCCGATGTCAAACGGTCAATGGCCGACTAATTTCGCTGAGCATTTACGGCTTTGGTTTGTCGGCGGGCTTTTGTTGTTGCTGTTGTTGGGCCTCTTCCGTCCAGGGCGGCATGACCCCGTTTACGCGCGCGTAGGCAATGGATTGTCCGAGGTGTTCGCCAAAATGCCCAATAATCATGGTGAAGGATCCACGCAGCGTGGATTGCTGCCCAAACATTTTCTGCGGCTTGTCCGCGTCGCCGTCAATCAGCGCCAGCGTGGCGTTGCGAACGTGCGCGAACGAATCCTTCAGCGCTTGCACCGCCTTGGGCTTGTCGTTCGAAAGAGCGATGATGGCTTTGAAATCCAACCCGTTCGGTGGCGGCGTCCCCAGCGCACGGGCAACGCCATAGTTCGCGCCGATGATATGGGTAAAGACTTCACCTACCGAGCGAACGCCCTCCGCAGGACGCCAAGTGTACTTTTCCGCAGGCATGGCCTCGGCCAGGCGCGTGTAGCGCTGCTCATAGTAGGCAATTCCTTCCAGGAACTCGGCTCGGAAGCCGGACGTCGGTACAGTGGACGCCATGGCCGGAGCCTTATGGTCGGAACTCTCCTGCGCCAAGCCGAATGGCGCCAGGCTCGAGCCAAATACCGTAAGTATAAGAAAATAAAGACACATACGACGCATGCGATCCTCCTTGGCGCGTTGATTCTCGTGGGCCTTGGCGACCAACTTCTCCCCAGATTCGTTACGCAAAACGGTACAATAGTTATGTCGTTGATCCTTTGGAACTGGGCGTAAGGCTACTCCAAGAAGCATCGAAAGCAAAGTGCCAGTCCGCACGTCTTATATACCAAGGAACGATTCGACCTGCCCACTCGTATTAGCTAGAGGATGTTGGAGGTCTGCTTGGGCGTAACACCCATCGAAGGACTTGGCGCCATCACCCGCATCGCCCCGCGCGCCGCTGGTCTGCGCCTGAAGCATGGCCGCTTCCGCAGCGGTCTTGTCACCATGACGGAGACGCTCCGCCTCTCTCTGGACGCCCTGCGCGCCCATAAGCTGAGGAGTTTCCTGACATTGCTCGGAGTCATTCTGGCCGTAACGACGCTGGTCGCGGTCATGAGCGTGGTCGCCGGGCTGAATTTCTACGTCGCCGACCGCATCGCCAATCTCGGTGCCAACGTCTTCGTTCTGAACCGCTTCGGGATTATCACCAGTGAAGACGCCTGGGTAAAAGCCCAGAAGCGGCCGCTGGTCCTCCGCGAAGAATTCGACAAATTGCAAACCGGCATGCGCACCGCCAGCCAGATCGCCGCTCTTCTGGGCACCAACTCCGACGTTCGCCATGGCAACGATCTGCTGGAGAACGTCAGCATTCTTGGCGTGACTCCCAACTTTTCCGAGGTCCGCGGGTTCTCCGTTGCATCGGGCCGTTTCCTGACGGCCTCCGATCAGGAGCACCGCTCTCCGGTGTGTTTCATCGGCACGGACCTGGTCAAGAAGTTTTTCTCCAACGTGGATCCCATAGGCAAGACCATTCGCGCCGGAACGCACAGCTACGAAATCGTCGGTGTGTCTGCCGTGATCGGCAGTGCGCTCGGGCAGTCGCAGGATAATTTCGTTTTCATTCCCCTGGAAACCTTCAGCAAGGAATGGGGCACGCAGCGCGACTCGCTGGTGTTGTTTGTCCAGGCGCAAAGCGCGGAGCTGATGTCAGCTTCCGAAGATGAAGCGCGTATGCTGCTGCGCGCCTGGCGGCATATTCCCTGGGACGGCCCGGACAATTTCGGCATCATCGGCTCGGATTCGATCATGGGCCTCTGGCAATCCTTGACCGCTAATATTTTCACCGTGGCCGTGGGGCTCACTGCGATTTTTCTGGTAGTTGGCGGAATCGTGATCATGAACATCATGCTGGCCAGCGTTACGGAGCGCACGCGGGAGATTGGTTTGCGCCGTTCGCTGGGCGCGCGCAAGATGCACATTGTCTTGCAGTTCGTCACGGAGTCGGCGGTGCTCGCCGCTACCGGCGGCTTGATGGGGATTATTCTTGCCTATGCGGTCGTCGCCGTCGCGCGCGCGCTGACCTCCATTCCTATGCGCACGCCCATGAGCGCCGTAATTCTCTCGCTGGCGGTTTCCACCAGCGTCGGTCTTTTCTTCGGCATTTACCCGGCGACGCGCGCGGCAAAGTTGGATCCCATCGAAGCTCTTCGGGCAGACGGGTAAGGAATCGCGGCTCGTTCAAGCGGGCCACCACAAAACGACCATGGCGCAACAGCACGGCGAAAATCTTAAGCAGGCGATGGACACGCTCCGCGCGCACAAGCTGCGCAGCTTCCTTACTGTTTTCGGTGTTGTCCTCGGCGTCAGCGTCATCATGCTGGTGGCCGCGCTCATTACCGGGTTCGATCAGCAAGTTCAGGAAAGCATCAAGCAGTACGGCGCCGATACAGCATTCATCTCGCGCTTTGACCAGGGTCCGCACGGCGGCGGCCGGCGCCCCAAGGAGGAACGCGAGCGCAAGCCGCTGACCCTCGAAGACGGCCAGGCCATCAGGGAATTATGTCCCGCTGTAAAGGACCTCACTGTTTTTGTCATCTGGTGGGAGCAGCCGCATTCGGTGCGCACCAAGGATGGCGAAGTTACCGCCATTGATTTCCGCGGTGTGCAGCCGAATTTTGGCACCGTGTATGCCAACGCCGCGACGCTCGACGGCCGATTCATCAGCGAAGGCGACGATCTGCACCGCGAAAAAGTGGTAATGCTCGGCGAAAATGCCGCGCCCGTGCTCTTTCCCAATGTTTCGCCCGTTGGCAAGGACGTAATGATTGATGGATCGGCGTTTCGTGTGATTGGCGTCGTGGAAAAGCCCAAAGGCATGTTTGGCCAGGACGATGAAGACCGCCGCGTTCTGATTCCCTACAACACTTTCCGGAAAATCTATCCGGGCGCTTACGAAAACAGCATCCGCATGCAGGCTTACCCGAACATGCTGGATCAGGCCGTGGACCAGGCTACCGAAGTACTTCGCCGGCGCCGCAACGTTCCCTACGACGGCAAGAATTCCTTTTCGATTCAGACTTCCCAGCAGATTGTGGAACAATTTCACAGCATCCTGGGGATGGTCGCGCTCGCTACGATCGTCATAAGCGGAATCGGTTTGCTCATCGGCGGCGTCGGCGTGATGAACATCATGCTGGTCAGCGTCACCGAGCGCACACGCGAGATCGGCATTCGCAAGGCCATCGGCGCGAAGAGCGGCGATATTACCTGGCAATTCCTTCTGGAAGCCATGGCGCTCACGGGAGTCGGCGGCGTGCTCGCGCTCATTCTGGTGAACGGCCTTGTGCTGCTGGTGAGAGTTAGTTTGAAGTGGCCGGGAAGCGTGCCGGTGTGGGCGGCGGCCACGGGAATTGTCGTCAGCGTCTGCGTGGGGCTGGTGTTTGGCGTGTGGCCGGCGATGAAAGCGGCGAAACTCGATCCCGTCGAGGCCCTGCGCTACGAATAGCGCAACGCTCTTCTTTTTTTGACTTTCAACAAGATTCAGCGGACGTTTACTTGAGCAATGCGGCGGACTTTACACTGCCGGAGGTGTGTTCACCCGAGCGCCCGCCTGCGGTTGGCGCGGCCCCGCCGGGCCAGGTGACGTCGAGCCCCAGCTCGTGCCGAATGAGCAGCTTGGCGCGGCGCGTAATGTGCACAGCCATCGTGTTTTCGCCGTCAACGCGCGTTTCTGCGAAGCCCTCTTTTTCCAACTGCAAGCTCCGGTCCGCTTTGTACAGCGCCACGCGGAATTGATGCGGTCCCGCGGCGAGCGCGTGTTCGAAATGCACCGGCTGGCCTTTCTTCTCTTCCGCTAAATTTACCGAGAAGAGCAATTCGCGATCCGCGAAAACAATCACCGTGCCTTCACGGACCGCTGAAGTAATTTCAATTTGCAGGCTGGAATGGGAAGCAGCCGCGGGCTGGTTGACGGGAGGCGAAGAGGGAAGAGCGGCAAGGAAAGTCTTCGACGAAGGCTTTTGCAAAGAATGCTTTTCATGTGAGCGGAGATTCTTTGCGGAACGATCCTGCCGCCCTGGAGAATTCTTTTGTTCGTTTGCCGGCAATGACGCGTCAGCTGTGAGAACGGGCGCCACGTCTTGCGATGTGTGCATCAACGCTTCCGGCGGCAGCTCCAGCGAAAAACGAACACCCGCGGGAGGTGGAGGCACAGCAAGCCGGGCGCGGACGGAGCGCATCGCCGGAACGCCGAGCGCCAGCAAGAGACACGCGGCCGCCGCGATCAAGATATCCTGCGGGCGCGTCGGCCTCGACCACCAGGATCTCTTTTTGATTTTGGCAATAGCTGCTTGCGAGCTGGCCCGCGCGAGCGGGTACAGGGCGGACGCCAGCTCTTCGCAGGAAGCAAAGCGGTCCCCGGGATTCTTCGAGAGGCAACGGGCCACGATGCGATCGAGCGCTGCCGGAACCGCCGGATTGCGCCGTGACGGCGGCTCTGGAGCGGCCTGCAAAATCTGCGCGCAAACGGCCGCGATGGAACTTCCATCAAAGGGGCGCGCGCCCGTCAACATCTGATACAGAACAATTCCGAGCGCGAACTGGTCTGAGCGGGCGTCCTGCGGCTGGCCCTGGATTTGTTCCGGCGCCAGGTACGCTGGTGTGCCCAGCAGCCTGCCCGATCCGGAAATCTGCGAGGCGTAACGCGCGATGCCAAAGTCGCCGAGTTTTACTTTGTTCTCCGGTGTCACAAGAATGTTCCCGGGCTTGACGTCACCGTGGAGAATTCCGGCGCGGTGAGCCAGTGCCAGCGCATTGGCCAGATCGGCCGCCCAGGCGCAGGCCCGCTGCGGCGTCAGCGTGGACGGATCGAGATGGTGCTCCAGCGTCTTGCCGGCGACGTATTCCATCACCAGGAACGGCGTGCCCTGCTCGTCGATGCCCACGTCGTAGAGCTGCACGATGGAGGGATTCGAAAGCTGGCCGATGATTTGCGCCTCGCGCAGGAATTGCTGCTCCTGGCCTTCGCCAAAGCCATTGACAAAAGTCTTGAGGGCCACGACGCGGCCAATGACGTTGTCGCGCGCCATTTCAACGCGGCTGGTAGCGCCGGAGCCGAGAGGCTCGATGCTTTCGTAGCGGCCTTTTTGCAGTGTAATCATCAGGCAGAGCGCAGCAACCGCGCTGCGCGGTCACGCAAGCCGTGTCCATTTCCGTTGGATTGCGTCACGGGAACCGGAGTCTCTTTGCGGCGCGCCAGCGGATACAGTTCTTCCGCGAGAGCTTCGGCCGGTGCGTACCGGGCTAGGGGATCTTTCGCCAGGCAACGCGCTACGATGCCGTCAAAGTTCGACGGCACGGATGGATTCGCATGCGACGGCGGCAGCGGCGTGGAAGAGAGAACGCGGCTGCAAATGGCCTGGAGGGAGTCCGCGTCGAAAGGACGCTTGCCCGTCACCATTTCATAGAGAACGACGCCGAGGGAAAAAAGGTCGGAACGTGCATCCTGGGGTTTGCCCAGGATTTGCTCCGGGCACCAGTAAGCGGGCGTGCCCACCAGCGGCGTGGCCTTTGAATCGCGGCTGGCCAGCCGCGCCATTCCGAAATCCATCAATTTCAAGCGGCCATCATCAGTGATGAGCATGTTCGCGGGCTTCACGTCGCCGTGAATCACGCCTTTGCGGTGCGCCACACCGAGCGCGCAAGCTACTTCCGCTGCCCAGGCGCAAGCTCTGGGAAAGGGAACACTGCCTTTATCCAGAATGCGATCGAGCGGCTGGCCTTCCAAATACTCCATGACGAGATAGGGCGTCTGCGTGGCTTCGTCAATGCCCATGTCGTGAAGCGTGATGATGGAAGGATGCGAGAGCTGGCCAACGACACGCGCTTCCTGAATAAAACGCTGCCGGGCTTCGCCGCTGGCTAATTCCTTGGGGAACAGCTTGATGGCCACCAGGCGCCCGATCATGGGATCGTGGGCGCGTGCCACACGGCCATGAGCGCCGGTGCCGATGATTTCGAGAATCTCGTAGCGTCCGATTTGCACGGGGACCACTCCCTCAGACCGCTAAGCTTGGATACGAGGAATGATGGCGGAAGCGCTTGTTCTCTCAAATGAAGCAAGCGTCCTGTTTCGGAGGGTACGAACGTACTAGGAGAAAAATGGCTCTAAACCATTTGTTTTCAGTAGCTAATCAAGCAAAACGCATTTGAGTACGGTTTCCGGCCAGCCAAATCATCGTTGAGGGGACTGGCTGCGTAGCGACGCCAGGGCTGGTGAAGAATTCAATCGCGCGGGGAAGTCGCGAATGAAGGATTTCATCGCGGGATGCCAGAATCCGTTGAAGCCGAAGAAATACATTTCTTTCATGGCTTGTTCCGCGGACCACTTTTCGAAAGTCATGCGATAGGTAGCGACGAAAACTCCGGTGCGATCATCGCCGAAGCGGCAGTGGACGAAAACCTTCTGGCCTTGTTCGCCGCGAAACAGAGATAAGAACTGAACCACTTGTTCGTCGGTCGGAGGAGACCAGCCGCTGACGGGGATGTGCACAAAGCGCATTCCAAGTGACTCGGCGCGATTGCGTTCCCAAGTGATTTTTTCTTGATCTTCGCCGCGAAGATCGACAATCGTGGTGACGCCCAGCAGTTTCAGTTCAGAGACGCCCGCTTCTTTGGGCTGTGCGCCACGGTAGAGAGAGTCAGTGATTTTGCCGGCGTTGTGCACACCGGCGATCTGCAGTTTTTGCCCGAAGGTACGTGGCGTGAGCGAAGGAGCGGAAGCGGGCGCAGCGGTTTGCGCGAAAATACGAAGCGGAAGAAAGAGAAAGAGTGCAAACGTTGGCAGAGTGCGCTGCATATTCAATAGGATGCAGAGAATGTGGCCCGAAAGGCAAGGCGGCGAAAAGTATCGAAGAGGAAGCGGTGAAGTGGAAATCCGGTGGAAACCGCGTGGAAATCAGACCACTACAAATAGACGCAGTACGAAAACGTCAACCACATTTTGCGTTTTTCTCTTGACAGAATATTTTCTTCCGTTGATACTGCGAATCCAGATTCGGGGGACGTGGAAGCGCCAGACGGACCGGATCGGGGACGAAAAAGGTCCGTGTGGGCTAGGCCACGAGGCAGCTCGGGTTTTAAGCGAAAAAATCGAGCGCGAATACCTGCTCCGCGCCCGTATTTCAGGCGGGGCACGCTGCTGTCAGGCTGAGTGTGAACCACCAGCCACTGGCAGAGCATTGGCGTTTCGCGCTGGAACTTGAGTACGACCGGAGTATGGTCGGCTTTTTTTTCGCTGCCCGCTTTCACGAACCAATCGAATCGCCAATCGAATCGGGAGATGCGTTAACTTCAGCCCAGACCCTGAAGCGAAGCGCGGCGCCTCTGCGGGACGCAGAGGGAGTAAAATAATAGGGTTCCCTCCGCGAGTGGGAACCCTGGAGCGCGGAGGGACGGATGGCCACAGTGAAACATGCATTGAACGGAAAATCCCTGGCGACAGATACGGCCGAGAAGACGGCAGTCAGCACTGGGAAAGGTCTGGCCTTTGAACGATTCTTTACGGATGGGAAGAAGTCTCCCTTCGATGCCGTCGAATGGGAAAAGCGCACCGCGCTAATCGGTAACGAGAAGGGTGTGACGATCTTCCGCCAGGAAGACGTGGAAGTGCCCAAGAGCTGGTCGCAGACAGCTACCAACATCGTTACCAGCAAATATTTCCATGGCAAGCCCGGGACTCCCCAGCGCGAAGGATCGGTGCGGCAACTGATCGGGCGCGTGGTGAACACCATCGTGCGATGGGGCCAAGAGGGCGGGTATTTTGCCGATGCGGCGTCGCGGGATGCTTTTCGCGATGAGCTGACGCACCTCCTCGTCGAGCAGAAGATGGCGTTCAACTCCCCGGTGTGGTTCAACGTGGGCGTGCAGCCGAAGCCGCAATGCTCGGCGTGCTTCATCAACTCGGTCAGCGACAGCATGGAATCGATCATGGGCCTGACGCGGACCGAAGGAATGCTCTTCAAGTGGGGCTCCGGCACGGGGACGAACTTTTCGACGCTGCGCGGCAGCCGTGAAACACTGAGCGGCGGCGGAATTGCGTCCGGGCCGGTAAGCTTCATGAAGGGCTTCGACGCTTTCGCGGGCGTGATCAAGAGCGGCGGAAAAACGCGGCGCGCGGCGAAGATGGTCATTCTGAACATCGATCATCCGGATATCGTGGAATTCATCGAATGCAAGATGAAGGAAGAGCGCAAGGCGCACGTGCTGATCGAACAGGGCTACGATAGCTCGATCGACGGTGACGCGTATGCTTCGATTTTCTTCCAGAATGCGAACCACTCGGTGCGCGTGACGGACGACTTCATGCGTGCGGTGGTCGAAGATAAAGATTGGTGGACGAAGAACGTCACGGACGGGCAGCCGGCGGAGAAACTGCGCGCGCGCGATTTGATGATGAAGATTTCGGATTCTACCTGGCACTGCGGCGATCCCGGGATGCAGTACGACACGACGGTGAACCGCTGGCACACTTCGAAAAACACGGCGCGAATCAACGCCAGCAACCCGTGCTCGGAATACATGTTCCTGGACGACACGGCGTGCAACCTGGCTTCGCTGAACCTGATGAAGTTCGCGAACGGCAGCGGGCAGTTCGACGTTGCGGCGTTCAAGCACGCAGTGGACGTGACCATCACGGCGCAGGAAATCCTGGTGGACAACGCGAGTTACCCGACGCCTAAGATTGCAGAGAATTCGCACAATTTCCGGCCGCTCGGGCTGGGCTACGCCAATCTCGGCGCGCTGCTGATGTCCATGGCGCTGCCGTATGACTCGCCGCAGGGCCGTGACGTGGCCGGAGCGATCACCGCGCTGATGTGCGGCGAAGCGTACGCGCAGTCATCGAAAATCGCGGAGCGCATGGGGCCGTTCCCGGGCTACGAAGTAAACCGCGAGCCGATGCTGGACGTGATTCGCATGCATCGCGACGCGATGCGCGGGATCCAGCCGGAACACGTGCAGACGGAATTGTTCCTGGGCGCGCAGGAAGCGTGGGACACGGCGCTCTCGCACGGCGAAAAGCATGGCTACAAGAATTCGCAGGTGACCGTGCTGGCGCCGACGGGCACGATCGGCTTCATGATGGACTGCGACACCACGGGAATCGAACCGGACCTGGCGCTGGTGAAGTACAAGAAACTGGTAGGCGGCGGGCTGATCAAGATCGTGAACAACACCGTGCCGCAGGCGTTGATGAAGCTGGGCTACACGCCGGAACAAACCAGCGAAATCGTTTCCTACATTGACAAGAACGGGAAGATCGAAGGCGCGCCGCACCTGAAGGCGGAGGACTTGCCGGTGTTCGATTGCTCGCTGGCGCCGCAAGGCGGCGGGCGTTCGATCAGCTGGACCGGGCACGTAAAGATGATGGCGGCGGCGCAGCCGTTCCTGTCGGGCGCGATTTCGAAAACCATCAACATGCCGGAGGAATCGACCATCGAAGACATCATGAACGCGTATATTGAATCGTGGAACCTGGGGCTGAAGGCCGTGGCCATCTACCGCGACAATTCCAAGCGTTCGCAGCCGCTGAATGCTGGCGGAAAGAAAGAAGAGAAGAAAGCCGAGCCCGCGGCGACAACGACAAATCTTGAGCCAACGCAACGCGAGCTCTTCGCGCGAGCGGTGCGCGAGAAAATGCCGGTGGAGCGCGCATCGGTGACGCACAAATTCAGCGTGGGCGGGCATGAAGGCTACATCACCGTGGGCATGTACGAGGACAATCGCCCCGGCGAAATCTTCATCAAGATGTCCAAGGAAGGCTCGACGCTTTCCGGCGTGATGGACGGACTGGCGCTGACCATTTCACTGGGTCTGCAGTACGGCGTGCCGCTGAAAGTGTTTGTGGACAAGCTGCTGAACACGCGGTTCGAGCCATCGGGCATTACCGCGAATCCCAACATTCGCTTTGTCTCCTCCGTGCTGGACTACATCGCTCGGTGGTTAGGTGGGCGGTTTATTTCGTCCGATTATCTGAAGCTGAATGGCGGGGCTCACGCGGAAAATGCGGGCGCTGCCGTTCCGGCGCCGGCAATTCTGGCGGCGCTGACTTCGCTGCCTGCTGGAGTGGCTGAGCCAAAGCTGACCAATGCGCACGAAGGAGCGCCGACATGCAGCGAATGCGGCATGCTGATGGTGCCGAACGGCGCATGCTACAAATGCGAGAATTGCGGCAGCACCAGCGGTTGCAGCTGACGCGTAAAGGAGCGACGAGAGCACAATAGCGATGAGCGCCCTCCCCTCCGGCTCAGGAGTAGCAGCACGGCTGGCCCCGGCAAAACCCAAGACCCGCGGGTTTCTCCATATCGTGAGACACGGCGCGGGACCACACGCGATTTACATTGTGACGTATCACCGGCTGGGCCACGACGGCCCATCGGCTGTTGATAACCATCCCGAGCGCAAAGAACGAGCTTCGCTTCCTTCGGCCTCAGTCCCGTCGACTCCGCAGTCCTCGGCTCAGGCCGGGGTAAGCGCGGCAACTCCGCCGCCAAAGCCTGTGCTTGCGGAAGGCGCGCACGCGCTGATCGAATTGCTCGAACGCATCGGCGTGGACTTTCGGCTGGGCGATGTGCGCGGCGCGCTGGAAGATATCCTTCGGCTCGGGTCAGCCAACATCCCCGATCTGTGGCTCAGCGACGAGGAGATGCTCGAGAAGGGCCTCGTGGAGCCGTGATGCGTGTTCCGTGAGTGAAACGAGCGCAGGATTTATAGTCCCAACATAGTCGGAATCTTCCATCGACAGTTGAAATTTGAAGAGCGGAATAACCGGCCCCACCCCTATGTTTTTCATAAGTGTTGCATCTAAAGGATTTAGATTTTGTGTAAGTGGTTTAGAATCAACACTTGGCGGGATATTCATAAGTGTTGATTCTAAAGGGACTTACATTGCACAAAAGTTGTGCGGAAATGGACTACTCTTGCACAGCGGAATGGTGAGACGAAAGGCAGCGCGTTTCGCTTCCACGGAGCTCGGGCCCCCCACCATCCCCCCATCAATTTGCATGAATATCAAAAGAAACGGCTTACAAAAAGAGCATTTCGTAACTGATTGATTCTAAAGAGCACGTTCTTGGTTGCATTGCGAACAGCTAGAAGAACGGACGGCCCTAAAAACAAAAGCGGCAGCAAGCTGCCGCACTCAAACCATAATTCTATACAGGGTTAATTATATCAAGGGATAAAAGAGAGTCAAGGATAAAGTTTGGAAAGTTTGAAGCGGTGCTTTGTCGTGCGGAGCCAACAAGCAATATTGGTGAACGCTATCCTCCATCGCCATCAATGGTTAAGAGCGAAAATGACGTCAATCGTCGTGTCCACTTCGACTGGCTGACCAAGCAGAAGCGTAGGCGTGTAGCGCCATTGGCTGACAGCCTTAACGGAAGCCTTGGCGAGGGAAAGTATCCTCGCAAAACAACCAAGTGCGAGACCGAGCCGTCCTTGCCAATGATCGCATGCACCCTGACTGTACCCTGGAGACGCTCGTTGCGGGCCACTTCCGGATATTCTGGCTGAACCCTCCGAACGATTCTGGCAGCCTGAACGTTGCCCCCAACGCGAAGCGGTTTCGTGCTTTTATCAGGGAGCTCAGGGCTGGTGACCTCCGTGGCTACCGTCGCGGCCTTTCTTCCAATGAAAGGAAAATGGTCCGGGACTCTTGGGGCCAAGACATAGCGAAAACCACCGTCCACGTAGGCAAGCGCAAAGAGACGAAGGAACTGGTTGCCGCTCCTCAATCGCAACTCATAGAGCGGCACGGGCTCGACCCGCAATTGAAGAGTGCCAAAGGCGCTTTCTCCGGCATTGTCGTCGCAGGACTCTCCAAAACGCGCGGCGTTCACATCCGTAAAGTGGTTTTGGACTGCTCCGAAGAAAAACCGTACAATTTCGTTCGGTAGATTCTTCTTACTGCTTGCATATTTGGCGCCCTCATTGTTCGCGATATCTGGCCCGAAAGTCTGAAGGTACCAAGGCGCAGGGTCGGGAAGGATCATGCTCTGGGCCAACGCTGTGGCGCGTACCGTGTCGCCTGCCTTCTCTGCTTTGATTATCTCCTTCGCGAGACGTTCCAGCCCGCTTGGGGTATCCGGAAGGCTCAAGCCCAACGGTGCTGCAGGGCTGGCAGACAACTGCAGCGGCGCGGCTTCCTGAGCATTCAGGGCCCAAGACGTGAGCGAAGAAAACGCGATTCCAATCGCCAGAACTCGACGGAGAAGCTGTAACACGCCTCCATTTTCTTTAGGGATGAGGTACACCGCAAGCGAGAATTTACGAAGCAAAATGACCGAAAGCCAGCTTGTCCGATTGACCTCGACCGCGGGGTTAGCGGGGGCGAGGACGGAGGGGCGGACGCCCAGTGAGGGAGCGGGGGCGCATGCGGAAGCGCGGGCCGAGGGGCGGAGGAACATTGCGCAGGAATTCGCCGCAGCAGGGGCAGCGGCCTTCGCTTCCAAGAGGAGTCGTGGCATCAGCACGAAGCCAGTGACCGCGGGCTTCGCACAGCGGATTGATACACTGCACCGTGAAGCCGGGCAAATATTGCATTTTCTCTCCCCAGAAGCCGCAAAGCTCAAATGGATCAAGGTGCGACCAACTGCAGCCAGCACCTGAAAACTCTTGAGCTTCCCTTGGCGGCCAGGACAATCTGTGAAAAAGGCCCGGTTACGTCCCGCAAAATTTCGCAGGGTTGACGCTCCGCAAAAAACTCAGCGCAAGCAAACTTGATGGCGGGGATTGTGCCGCGAGCGACCTGTGGTGTCAAGAGAAAAGGCTACTAGATATTGTGGTAAGGTTGTGGAAAGCCGCGGGCGGCAAATCCCGACTGCGGACTGAGGAACGCGGGTCAATCGAACCAATGGGCGGACCGGCAGGGAAATCGACGGTACGCTTCCTGCGTATTAAGAGTAGTGGTTGTGCGGCTCGGCCTTTTGCGAATGAGCCGCAGACGGAGAGAAAATGCCAACGACAACAAGATTCGATCTGGGCGGCGGATTGCCGTCGATGCCAAACCTCGGCGGGGCCGGGAAAAGAATATT
>MNDE01000113.1 GCA_001914785.1 Acidobacteria bacterium 13_2_20CM_57_17
TTCGCAACAGGAGTTGCGCGGGTTGATGGGGCAGATGCTGTTCAGCGGAGAAGATGCGCTAAAGCCGACGCGGGCGCTTTCCGGCGGCGAATCCGCGCGTCTGATTTTTTGCCGGCTGATGCTGCAGAAGCCGAATTTTCTGGTGCTCGACGAACCGACGAACCACTTGGATCTGGAATCCATCAACGCGCTGAACATCGCGCTGCAGCGGTATGACGGGACGGTGCTGCTAGTGACGCACGACCACGACGTCATCGACGAAGTCGCGACGCGCATCTGGCATTTCCATGGCGGCAAGATCGAGGACTTCAAGGGAACGTACGAAGAATTTGTCGCTTACGAAGAAGCAAAAACAGCGCAGAGCCCGGCAGCCCCGGCACGTGTTGGTGGTGCACGCCGGGCCTCGGTTCCTTCATAAAGCACGACCAGCCGCCGCGCCCGAGGCCCACGCCCACTGAAAATTGAATCCGCCAAGATGACCGGTGACGTCGACGACTTCGCCGATGAAGAATAATCCCTTGACGTTTAGACACTCCATAGTCTTGCTGGACAATTCGGTAGTATCGACGCCACCTGCCGTGACTTCTGCTTTCTCGTAGCCCTCAGTGTCCGCCGGCTTGATCATCCATGCGTGCACCTGCTTCTCCCATTTTGCAAGGGCATCATTGTTCCACGGGGCGGGTGAATTGTTTTCTAGCCAGCGATCGGCGAATCGCTTCGGCAGAGTTCCTTGAAATACTTTCTGGGCCGTGGCGATGTTGCGCACCTTCGACTCGCGAATTGACTGCGCGATATCGCGATCCGGGGCAAGATCGATGTGAATGGGCTGGCCCTTTTTCCAATAGGAAGAGATTTGCAGGATGGCCGGACCGCTCAAGCCGCGATGGGTAATCAACATTTTTTCTCGGAAGGCGTGATGGTCGGCCTTCGCGACCACCTCCGCTGAAACGCCCGCCAAATCGCAGTAGCGGCTGCGATCTTTGCCGCTCAGGACAAAGGGCACAAGCGCGGGCCTGGTCTCCACGATTTTCAAACCGAACTGCAGCGCCAGATCGTAGCCGAACGGCGTCGCACCCATTTTGGGGATCGAAAGTCCTCCTGTGGCGACGACTAGCGCCGGCGCGCGAAATTCGCCGGATTCGGTGCGAACTATGAATTCCGTAGTGCGCTGCACTTCGAGGATGCGGCTCTGCAGAAAAATCTTTACTCTCGCGGACCGACACTCTGATTCGAGTAAGTCGATGACGTCTTGCGCGGAGCGGTCACAAAAGAGCTGCCCGAGCGTCTTTTCGTGATAGGGAATGCGATGATTTTCGACCAGAGCGATGAAGTCCGCAGGCGTGTAGCGGGCCAGCGCGGATTTCGCGAAATGTTCGTTCGCGGAAATGAAATTTTCCGGGCGGCAATAGAGATTGGTGAAATTACAGCGGCCGCCGCCGGAGATGAGGATTTTCTTGCCGATGCGATCGGCACGCTCCAGCACAGCGACGCGCCGTCCGCGTTTGCCGGCCTCGATCGCACAAAGGAGCCCCGCGGCGCCAGCGCCGAGAACCAGAACGTCAAACTTGTGCATCAAGAATGAATCTCGCTATGACCGCGATGGAAGCTAAACTGCACGCGCTTCTATTTAGAGAGCAAGGCCTTCCAACGGACCCAAGCCTCAGTGCGCGCTTTCTTGTCCGCCTCTTTTGCATCGGGAGCTTCGCCGGAGCGCATGAAACCGTGGCCAGCGCCTTCGTAGGTCACGATGTCGTACGCCTTGCCCGCAGTCTTCATTTGCGCGACGGCATCAGGGATCATGGCTCCGATGCGCGCGTCGTTACCCGCATAGAAGCCGTAGACCGGAGCCTTGATGCGTACCATCGCATCCTTATCCGGTGGCGGGCCATAGAAAACAAAAGCTCCTGCCAGATCAGAGCGATTCGTGGCAAAGCGAAAGGTCTGGCCGCCGCCCCAGCAAAAGCCGCCGACAAAGAGCTTGCCGTTTGAGGCGGGAATCTTTAGTGCGTAGTCCGCGGCGGCATTCAAATCCGCCGTCACCTGGTCTGGATTCAGGTGGCTCACCGCTTCCATCGTTTTGCCCTCAGCAAAATCGCTGCTGCGGCCGCCGTTCGGGCCCATGCCGGAAAGAAGATCGGGCGCAACGGCAATGTAGCCTGCGGCAGCCACTTGATCCGCAAGATCCTGCACCCAATCCGTCATGCCGAAGATTTCGTGAATGACCAGCACGACGGGAGTCTTGCTCTTCGACTCGGGATAAACGACAAACGTTTCGACCGAACGGCCATCGTGCTTCACGGTGACCCACTCACGATGCCTTGGAGATTTTTCGAGCGTCGTGCGGGCCCAGTCCTGCGCTGAAGCAACCTGCGAGGCGCTGAGAATCAACAGAGAAATCAGAGCGACGCGTTTCATAGTACGATTTCTCCCGCAGAGAGTTCGCCGGCCGGTTACGGACGAGAAAAGAGTTCCTGCAGAACGAGTGGCATTGTAATGCGGCGAGGCCAGCCCCGCAAGACAGTCAAGAAGCGCTTCGTCGACAATGGACGGTTCCGAAGAATCTCGGTGCCGGGACTGGATAACAGAGGTAGTGGCCTCGGCGCGACCACAGCTGGTGAATGAGGTGGAAAGATGCCATTCCGCGATTTGGCTTTTGCTGGGCGAACTTTGCGAAAGAGTCCTGTCTTTGCACTCACCGCTGCACTGACCATCGCCTTGGGCGTAGGTGCGAGTACGGCCATTTTTAGTGTCACCAACGCTGTGCTGCTGCGTCCCCTGCCGTACCAAAAGCCCGATCAACTGGTCATTGTCCTCAGCGATATGCGAAATCGCGGCGTCGAGGTGTAAGAATCCTCAGGTTGGGATGCGGCTTCATTGACACTGCAGAGCGCGTCCGCTACGCTTTTTGGTTTACTTAGCCCGAGTTGTTGCTATTGAGAGGAATGGACAAACTGCCGAATGGCCGAAGAAAAACTTCCCACCCGCGCAGAGGATTTTTCCGAGTGGTACAACCAACTGGTCGTTAAGGCGCAACTTGCGGATTACGCACCGGTGCGCGGCTGCATGATCGTGCGCCCTTACGGGTGGGCGCTTTGGGAGAACATCCAACAGGCGCTTGACCGCCGCTTCAAGGCCACCGGTCATCAGAACGTGGCGTTCCCGTTGCTGATCCCGCGCAGCTTCATCGACAAGGAAAAGCATCACGTAGAAGGGTTTTCGCCCGAGCTTGCGGTGGTCACGATTGGTGGCGGTGAGGAGCTCGCCGAACCACTCGTCATCCGGCCTACTTCGGAAACGATTATCGGCCACATGTGGTCCAAGTGGATTCAGTCGTACCGCGACTTGCCGGTGCTGATGAACCAGTGGAACAGCGTGGTGCGCTGGGAATTGCGCACGAAGCTCTTCCTGAGAACGCTCGAATTCTACTGGCAGGAAGGCCACACCGCACACGCGACTCGCGAAGAGGCCGAAGCGGAAACGCGCCAGATGCTGGATATTTATACGGACTTTGCCGTCAACGATGCCGCAATTCCGGTAATTCCTGGGAAAAAGTCCGATGCCGAGAAATTTGCCGGCGCGGACACGACTTATTCACTCGAAGCAATGATGGGGGATTGCAAAGCGCTGCAGTTCTGCACGTCACACTTCCTGGGGCAGAACTTCGCCCAAGCCTTCGAGGTTAAGTATCTCGACCAAAGCGGGCAATTGCAGCATTGCTGGACGACATCGTGGGGTCTTTCCACGCGCGTCATTGGCGCCATTATCATGGTCCATGGAGACGATCAAGGGCTGGTCCTGCCGCCGAAGCTTGCGCCGTATCAGGTCGTCATCGTCCCCATCTTCAAGACGGACGAAGAAAAGGCGTTGATCCTCGACACGGCGCGCAAGCTGAAGGCCGACCTGGTTAAGGCCAACATCCGTGTCACTCTCGATGAACGCGAAGGCAATAGTCCCGGGTGGAAATTCAACGATTGGGAGATGCGCGGAGTTCCTCTACGCGTGGAACTCGGCCCCAAGGATGTCGCAAGACAAGCAGCGGTCCTCGCGCGGCGTGACCGTCCAGGCAGAGAAGGGAAGGTCAGCGCTTCGCTTGCCGGTCTGCCCGGTACCATTGGGGGATTGCTCGCGGAAATCCAGCAATCGCTTCACGACAAAGCCTTGGCTTTCCGCAAGAGCAACACGCGCGACGCGAAAACCTACGATGAGCTGAAGAAGGCCGTCGAGAACGGTTTTGCGTACGCCTTCTGGTGCGGGAGCGCCGATTGCGAAGCCAAAATCAAAGAAGAAACGCGCGCCACCATGCGTTGCATCCCCCTGGAGCAGGCAAGTGGAAGTGGAAAGTGTGTTTACTGCGGTCAGCCTGCCACTACTCGCGCCATCTTCGCACGGGCCTATTAGGCTCGTTTCTTTCCAGGAACATCACCCGCGCCAAATTCTCGACACGCGTCCATGCGGGTGCTAGGTTTAAAGAAGCCGACAAATCACACATCGCCGTTCCGTCCGCAGTGACACTGAGACGCGACCGGTTCGGGAGATGAATCCAGTGCAGCTTGAGGCCATCCAAGAACGTCACGCGCCAGCGCGCCGCCGTTGCGAGCGAGGGGAGGGCAAGCTCAAGGGCATCATTATTGTGGCCGTCGTGGTGCTCGCCATCTATTCTGCGGTCAAGGTCGTGCCAATCTATGTATCAGAGTATGAGCTTTCCGACAAAATGCAGGAGCAGGCGCGTTTTGCAGTGGTGAATCGCTACACGGAAGATCAGATTCGGGACAATATTTTCAAGGTGATCCAGGATTTAGATATTCCGGCGAAGCGCGAATCTATTAAGGTAGTAGCAACCAATTCCATTGTGAAAATCAGCATGGAATACACTGTTCCTGTCGACTTGTTTTTCTACCATACGGACCTTCATTTTTCTCCGTCCAGCGAGAATAAGGCCATTCTCTGAGGTTACTGTTGCTGAGGCTGCCCGGGGCCGTGGTTGATTAGCAACCCGGCATCGTGCAACACCGTCTTTCACAGAGTGCGGTCTTGCGAGACAATAGAAGTCCAGCCCTCGGGAGTTAAGACTTGCGCATTCGCATTCGACAGGGATTCTTCACTTCAAAGATTGGCCTAGCGTTTCTGGGCACTATTTTCGGGCTCTTTCTCGTCGCGGGCGGAGTCTTTACCTACTACTACGTGAAGTACGCGCGCATGATTGATGCGCGTCTCCCCGGCAACGTCTTGCAGAACACCACGCAGATCTTCTCTGCGCCGGAACATATCTCGGCAGGTCAAGCCTGGGGGCCGGAGGATCTGACCGCATATCTCACCCGCGTCGGATACCGCCCCATCCAGGATGAGAATGCCATCGGTCAATTCACCGTGCGGGAGAATACGGTCGATATCCGGCCTTCCAAACTTTCCTATTTTGCGGGCAGCAATGCCTTGGCGGTTCAATTCAGGGGAAAGAGTATTCGATCCATCAAGCCGCTTAGCGGCGGCACAGACCTTGATACCGCGGAAATCGAACCGGAACTCATTACCAATCTTTTCGACAGCGCGCGCGAGAAGCGGCGGCCGGTGGGCTATGAGGATTTGCCAGTAATGCTGGTGGACGCGATTCTTTCCGCCGAGGACAAGCGTTTCTTCGAGCACGGCGGTTTTGACTTCATCCGCATCGCGGGAGCGGCGTGGGCCGACTTGCGTCACACCAGCCAGCATTACCAGGGCGCGAGCACAATTACCATGCAGGTGGCGCGCACGTTCTTTCTCTCGACTGAACGCAATTGGCGGCGGAAGGTGGCCGAAGCCATGATTTCCGTCGAACTCGAACAGCGCTTCAACAAGCAGCAGATTTTCGAGCTATACGCCAACGAAGTTTATTTGGGCAACCGCGGGAGCTTTGGGATTCGCGGATTCTCGGAGGCCAGCGTCGCCTATTTCGGAAAGGACCTGAGGCAATTGACGCTGCCGGAATGCGCGTACCTGGCGGGAATCATTCGCGCGCCAAATTACTATTCGTCGGCCGACCGTCACCCCGAGCGCGGAGTGCAGGCTCGCGACCGAGTGCTGACGCAGATGCTCGACAACAAATACATCAACGAAGAAGACCTCAAGGATGCGAAGACCGCGCCGCTGAAGATTATCCGGACGTCAACTTCAGGGAGCGAAGCGCCTTATTTTGTCGACATGGTGAAAGATCACCTGCTCGACAAATACTCTGAGAGCGAGCTTCTGAGCGAGAATTTCCGCGTGTATACGACGCTCGACCCCGCTTTGCAGCGCGCAGCCGTGGCCGCCATCGATGCCGGGATGAAGAATGTGGACGTGCTCCTGGCGAAGAAATACGAAAAGTGGAAACGCGATCAGGCCAAGAAAGGCGGCAACGACGCTATCCCGCAGGCGCAAGTCGCGTTGGTCGCGCTTGATCCGCGGAGCGGCGAGATCAAAGCGGTCATTGGCGGACGCGACTACGGGCAGAGCCAGCTCAATCATGCGCTGGCGCGTCGCCAGCCAGGCTCGGTATTCAAACCATTTGTGTACGCCGCGGCTCTCGACAATGCCGTTGATGGCGTGCAACCTATCGTCACGCCGGCCACAACTATCGACGACGAGCCGACAACGTTCGAGTTCGACGGCAAGGAATACACGCCGAATAACTACGGAGAAAGATTCATGGGGCGCGTCACCGTGCGGGATGCCCTTACGAATTCCCTGAACGTCGCAACCGTCAAAGTCGCGGAACTCATCGGCTACGGCCGGGTCGTGCAAGTCGCGCGGAAAATGGGCCTCGGCACGAACATTCAGCCGACACCGGCAGTTGCTCTTGGCGCGTATGAGATGACGCCAATCGATGTCGCCGCCGCATACACGACGTTTGCCACCATCGGCACGCGCGCGGAGCCGCAGTTTCTGCACGTCGTTGTCAACGCCGATGGGACGCCATTGGAGAAGTTCACGCCGCAGACGCATCTGGCGCTGGATCCGCGCGTGGCATTTCTTGTTGATAGCCTGCTGAAAGATGTCCTAAACAAAGGCACTGGCGCGGGAGTTCGCGCGCGCGGCTTCACCCTGCCCGCCGCCGGAAAGACCGGGACCTCGCGCGACGGATGGTTCGCGGGATTCACTTCGAATCTACTTTGCGTAATTTGGGTTGGTTTCGATGACAATCGCGACATCGGACTCACGGGCGGTGCCGTAGCGGCGCCAATCTGGGCCGACTTCATGACCCGCGCGACATCCCTCGCGCAGTATCGGGACGTAAAGGATTTTACGATGCCGGATGGCGTGCAGTCCGTGGTCATCGATCCGGACACGCTGGAGCTTGCGACTCCTAACTGCCCTACGACACGTGAAGAGGTTTACGTCGCAGGCTCGGCGCCAACCGTATTCTGCGAGGTCCACGGAGGCCACAACCTTTTCACCACCACGGGCTCCATCCTCTCACGCGTTTTTGGTGGTGGCGGCGATCCCAAGACGCCGCAAAAGGACGCAAATGGCCAGCCGATTACAACGTACGATCCGAATCGGCCGCCCAATGCTACCGGCCAGGGCCCTGCGGACCCCTCAGCGGAATCCGGGGAAAAGAAAAAGAATCCTTTATCGAAGATTTTTGGTATCTTTGGGGGCAAGAAGAAGGAACCCGACAAGGCCAAGCCTAAGCCGGAGAAGGGAGATTCGCCATGATCAGAGTCAGATTGGCGTTTCCAGCAGTCGTTCTCCTCTTCAGTCTTTCGATTCCCTCCGCAGGTCAGTCGTTCGCTGAAACTCCGAGTGCTCCGGTCGTGCCGCGCGCACAGCAGGCGCAGCCCCAATCGCCTGCAGAATCATCCGTCATCGTCGTCAAACCTGGCCTTACCGACGAGCAGCTTGCCGATCTGTATATGGCGCGCAAAGAGTACCGAGAGGCCGCCATGTCCTATAAGCGGCTGGCCGATGGGAACCCTCAGAATCCTGTGTATCTGAATAAGCTGGGAATTGCCCTGCACCAGCAGGCGGCTTTGAGCGCCGCGCTGAAGTATTACGAACGGGCGTCAAAGGTTGACCCCACTTATGCGGATGCGCAGAACAACATCGGAACAATTTGGTATCAGCGGAAGAAGTTCGGCAAAGCCATCAAGGCGTACCAAAAAGCGATCAATATTCGCAGCGACATGGCTGTTCTTTACAGCAATCTTGCCTATGCGTACTTTGGGGACAAAAAATACCAGGAGGCCATCTCCTCGTTCCGGCAAGCGCTGGCGTTGGATCCGCAGCTCTTCGAGCACAACAGTTCGAGGAACGGGTCGATTCTGCAGGATCGCTCCGTGGGCGACCGAGGGCGATTCTATTTCCTGCTCGCGAAGTCGTTCGCAGAAACAGGCAACCTGGAACGGTGCTTGATTTATCTGCGAAAGGCTAAAGACGAAGGCTACAAGGAATTGTCAGCCGTGAAGTCTGATCCCTCTTTTGCGGCGGTTTTGAAGGATCCAGCAGTACAAGAGGTTATTGCTCCGCGGCCTCCCAGCAGCACGCAACCCTGAACCAGCTTCGGCTTGGCGATTTCAGACTCGGTCCGCACGTCCAGCGCGAAACGAGTCGGTGCGTCTGTTACAATGCAACAGACATGGGGCGCCATTTCTTCAGTGCGCGTTATCTGTTCTTGCTCTCCGCGTTTTTCGTTCTTGAAACCGCTTCGGTTGCTTCCCCGCAATCTGCTCCACCTCCCCGCGCGGGTTCCGCTACAGCTCATCAGCAGGGAATCTACTTGGTTTTTCCCTTTGAAAACGCAGCAGCGTCGCCAAGATTGGAGTGGCTCAGCGAAGGTCTCGAGGAACTGACTATCCAGCGGCTTTCGGCTGCCGGGGAGCAGGTGTATTCGCACGCCGGCCGGCTCGCCGAGCTCGAGCGGAACGGGCTGTTGCGCTCATCAAAACTCAGCCGCGCTACCATGCTCCACATCGGGGAAGACCTCGACGCGGATTTTGTGGTCTTTGGCCGGTTTGCGGCTCGCGGGAACTCGCTCACCATTGAATCACGCATCCTGAAGGTGAGTCCGGCGCGACTGCTCCCGGCACTGCGGGAAGCGGGCACGCTGGATTCGCTCATGGACTTACATTCCCGTCTGATCTGGCGGATGCTTTCCGGAAACGATCACAACTACTCCCAGAGCCTTGCGGAGTTCTCGAAACGCCAGCGTCCGCTGCGCCTCGACGCCTTTGAACATTACATTCGCGGGCTTCTGGCCAATGAAGATGACGCTCGTTTGCGCGAGCTGCGGGAAGCGGCGCGTCTCGAACCAGAATGGCCGGAACCCGACTTCGCGCTGGGCGAAATCTATTTCGCGCGCCGCGACTGCGATTCCGCGCTTCCCTGGTACGCGCGAGTGCCAAAAACTCACAACCACTATGTGGAATCGGTCTTCGCCACGGGCGTTTGCCGGATTCTCCAGGGCCAGCCAGACCATGCGGAGGAAGTGTTTACGTCGTTGCAGGAGGCCCTCAAGAACAACTTGGTTTCAGCAGGGGACTTGCCAGAAATTTTAAATGACCTGGCGGTTGCGAGGGCCAGACAAGGCAAGACGGCCGCGGCACAGGCTGACCTCCGCCGCGCAGCCGAGCTAGAACCCGACGAAGACGATTATCCATTCAACCTGGGCCTGCTCGCACTACAGAATAATGACCCCGCAGCAGCGGCGGATTATTTCCGCGAAGCTGCGGAACGTGCGCCGGATAACGCGGAGGATCGGGCGCTGCTGATCCTGTCCCTGGAGAAGGCGGATAAGAAAACCGAAGCCGACCAGGAGCGCGATACCGCGAATGAAACTTTTGGTCCGAACGGGCTGCCGGCGATTCATCTCGACGCGAAGAACGAGACCCTGGCGAAGCTGAATCGCGTCAAGACCGAGCTTGACGTAACCGCTCTTCGCACCGAGATCGAATCCGCAGGGACTTCGGCTGGCGACGCCGCTTCCTCGATTGACGCGGCGGTCGCACACCTTCGACGTGGCCGCCAGGAACTCTCCGCCGGAAACGCCGAAGCCGCGGAGAAGGAGTTTCGCGCCGTGCTCGCCGCTGATTCCACGAGTCCTGCTGCGCACCGCGGGCTGGCCGAAATTGACCACCGGCAGGGCAAATTGGATGATGCCGTGAAGGAATTGCAGGCATCTCTGCAAGCCCGGGATTCCGCGGTTGTTCGAACGATGCTGGCAAGAATTTACCTTGAGCAAAAGAAGCCCGATCTTGCGCGAGCGGAAGCCGAGAAAGCATTGAAGCTGGCGCCGAACTATGCCGAGGCCAAACAACTGCTCGACCATTTGCAAAATTTCAAGCCCGCAGGGAAAAAGCCAGGAGGAGGTGCGCCATGAGCGATTGGGTCCGATCGATAAGGCGCTTCCCGTCTTTCAGGAAATGGAAGTTCGTGCTGGCCTTCTCCCCGCTTTTTCTGCTGCTCTCCGGCGCGATTCTCCGGCAACTGCCTTCGGTTCGCGCGGACGAACGCTCCGCCGGCCCATTCGTCCTTGAATTGAGCCTGGATGGTGAAGTGGAACCCATCCTGGCTACGTATATAGATGAGGGGCTGGCGGACGCGGCGCGGCGTCACGCGGCGCTGGCGCTAATCACCATGGACACGCCCGGCGGGTTGAGCGATTCGATGAAGGACATGATTCAGCACATCCTTGCTTCTCCGGTGCCCGTGGCCGTGTACGTTTCGCCCACCGGCGCGCGCGGCGCTTCCGCGGGTTTCTATATTCTACTTTCGGCCGATATCGCTGCGATGGCTCCCGGCACACATGCGGGTGCGGCTTCGCCAATTATCGCAATCGGCGGATTTCCGCAACAAATCGACGAGGTATTTCGGAGGAAAATCAACCAGGATGCCATGGCGTTTCTGCGAAGTTTTACGGTGCAACGCAAACGCAACCCCGAACTCGCGGAAAAGGCGATCACGGAGTCCAGGGCGTTTACCGAAAAAGAAGCGCTGGACGCGAAGATGATCGATCTGGTCGTGAACACCACAGAGGATCTTCTTCGGCAGTTGGATGGCAGGACCATTACCCGCTTTGACGGCACGCAAGTGACGCTGGCGTTGAAGAACGCCTCGCGCGCAGCCTTCGAGCTCTCCGCCCGGCAAAAATTCCTAGCGCGGATTGTCGAGCCGGATGTTTTCTTCGTGCTGCTGATTCTTGGTGTATTGGGCCTCTATACGGAATTCACGCACCCGGGAGTGATCGCTCCGGGAGTCATCGGGGGAATCTGCCTGATTCTTGCGCTCTATGCCATGCATTTTCTGCCCGTGAATCTTGCAGGCCTGTTTCTGATCGGGCTCTCGCTCGCGTTTTTCATATTGGAGGCAAAAGCGCCGAGCCACGGAGTGCTGGCCTTCGGCGGAGTGGTGTCGATGTTTTTGGGAGCGATCTTCCTGATACGCTCGCCGCTCACCTCCGGTGGAGTCAGCATCGGCGTGGCGCTGGCGGGAACGCTGCCGTTTGCCGTTCTTGCCGTCGTCTTAATGCGTTTGGTGTTGCGCTCGCGCCAATGGAAAACCGCAACGGGGAAGGAAGAGCTGATCGGGTCACAGGGCGTCGCGGTTGAGCCGCTCACCGCAGGCGCTGAAGGCATGGTCCGCGTGCACGGCGAGCTTTGGAGGGCTGAATCTTCGAGTCCTGTGCAGGAAGGGGAGCCCGTCCGGATTCTGCGGGTCGAGGGACTGAAGCTGTACGTTGAGCCGGCCAATGTGGCTGTTGCCGCGGCAAAATAGGGATTCTCACGTTCAGGAGGAACACATGGAAATTGGTTTTGTCGGAATAGCGTTGATCGTCGGCCTGGGGCTCATCTGGTTCTGGAATTCGCTGTACATCATCAAGGAGTGGGAGCGGGGCGTCGTGCTGCGGCTCGGCCGGTTAATACCCGAGGCGAAGAGCGCCGGCATAAATCTTGTTTTTTGGCCGATAGAAACACTGTACCGCATCAACATGCGGATTGAGACGCTCGACGTTCCGCCGCAGGACATCATCACGCGCGACAACGTCTCCGTGAAAGTAAACGCCGTTTGTTATTTCCGCGTGGTGGACGCCAACCTGGCCCTTTCGCAAGTGCAGAACTACACCTACGCGACTTCGCAACTTGCCCAGACGACCATCCGCAGTGTCGTCGGCCAGTTTGAGCTGGATGAAATCCTCTCCCAACGCGATAAGGTCAATGCCAAGCTCCAGGTCATTCTGGACACGGACACTGAACCTTGGGGCATCAAGGTTTCCAAAGTCGAGGTAAAGCAGGTGGACATCCCAGAGCAGATGCAGCGCGCCATCGCCAAGCAGGCGGAGGCCGAACGCGAACGCCGCGCAAAGATTATTCATGCTGAAGGAGAGTACGAAGCCTCGCAGAAACTCGCCGACGCCGCAAAAGTTCTGGAGACGCAACCCTCCGCGATTCAACTCCGCTACTTGCAAACTTTGACGGAGATAGGTGTCGAGAAGAACACAACGATTGTGTTTCCGCTGCCTATCGATATCATTAATCAGTGGACTAGGAATTTAGGAGCGCAAAAGTAGGGATGTCTTCTGGAGGAAAACGAGGGGGCGCCGGAGAGCGTGTACTCGAAAGCCGGCATGTTATCGGTCTGTTCATGCTCATGCTGCTGTTTTCGGGCGTATTTTTCACGCTTGGCTACGTCATGGGGCGCAATCAATACGATAATCCAGTGCGCGCCTCGACGGATTTTTTCAGGAAGCCCACTATCTCGCCCAAGGCAGATGTGAATCCGAAGCGCACGAATAATACCGCGCCTGCCACGTCGCCCACGGATACGCCCGCTCCACCGAATTCGGATTGGGAGTTTTATCACGCCGGCGACAGTAAGAAAACCGAAGACCATTTGAAGCCCGTTGCAGTTGCGGCGGCCCCGGCAAAGAAGAGCTCGCCGGTAGCTGTGAAATCCTCCCCGCCATTGAGAAACAGTGGAAGTTCAGCGAAAAGCCCCAACACGCCGCTCATTCCAGGTGGCTCATATACTGTGCAAGTGGCGGCGACGACAAGGGAAGCGGATGCCATGGAACTCGCGAGCCGTTTACAGAAGAAAAAATTCCCGGCGTTCGTTCTTTCTCCGCAAGGCGACAAGTATTACCGCGTGCAAGTCGGCCCGTACGCTGATCCGAAGGCCGCCGAAGGGGCCAGGAGAGGCCTCGAGGACGCAGGTTTTAAAGCCATTGTGAAACACTGATGCTTCGGGGCGGTTGGCTCACCTTTCTTCGCCCGGAAGCTGGCACGGAAATCCCGGCGAGCTTTCGTCTTATTGTCGCTGCCGTTTCCGGCGCAGCACTTTCGCTCTCGTACACTGGTTTCTACCTCGGCATCTATTCCTGGGTCTGCGTTGGCATTCTTCTTCTTTCGCTGTTCGGCGCGCGTCCCCGTGTGGCGTTTGCGTGTGGATTTCTTCACGGATTACTCTTCGTCATAACGGCGCTGCCGTGGATTGCGACGGTTCTCGCTGTCCACGGTGGCATCTCGCTGGCAGGCGGATGGAGTCTCCTGCTGCTGATTGCCATTGCCTGGGGAATACTTGCCGGCGGTTTTGCCTGGTCCGCCTACCGGCTGTCCCTGCGAAGTATCGACCTCGCATGTTTAGGTGCGCCGTTTCTCTGGGTGACATTCGAATTTGCGCGCGCGCATTTGCCTGAAATCGGTTTTCCTTGGAATTTGCTCGGCTATCCCGCGTCCGCAAATCTAGGCTTGGTTCAGCTCGCGACCATCACGGGAATCTACGGGCTCTCTTTTCTTGCGGCCAGTTTCAACGCGTTGCTCACGTGGGCGGGCGCATCGAACATGCTGACGCCGCTCGCACGCATCGGACTTGGCGCTGCCGCGACGGCAGTTTTGTGGATCGCCGCGCTGGGCGGCCCCCGCCTGGTGCCAAAGCCTCAAGCTCATCATTTCGCGCGTGCCGTGCAGCTCAATTTTCCGGAGGTGGAATCGTATCCGGCGGATTGGTTTCAGGCGCACGCCACGGACCTCGAGGAAATCGTGCGCATCAGCCTGGCCCCTTCCGTGGACAAGCCCGACCTTCTTGTATGGCCTGAAGCGCCTGCCCCGTTCTCCTATCAAGATGCGCAATTCGCAAAGATTGCCTCGTCTTTAGCGATTCGTTTCGGCCATCCGTTCCTTGCCGGTGCCGTCGAATGGAAACCACCTCTTGACCCAGCGGACGCGCCGCCTCGCAGAACTCTCTTTCCGTACAACAGCGCGCTACTTTTTGATGCGCAAGGCCGGCGCGGCTTCGTGTACGACAAGGTCCATCTTGTGCCATTCGGGGAGTACGAGCCGTTTCCGTTGATTCATCGTGTGGTCGCTAGCGTCTCCGGACAGGTGGGCGGCTTTCACAAAGGAAACAAGTACGTCGTGGGGCAGCTTCCGGGCGGGAACACATTCGGCGTTTTCATCTGCTACGAAGCTATCTTTCCGGGGGAAGTGCGCCACTTTGCGGCGAATGGCGCGCAGGTGCTCATCAACATTTCGAATGACGGCTGGTTTGGGCGCTCCGCCGCGGCCGAACAGCATCTGCGCATGGCCCGCGTGCGCGCCGTAGAAAACCGCCGCTGGCTGGTGCGTGCAACGAACAACGGGTTCACTGTTTCGGTCGATCCCTACGGCCGCGTCTTCGAGCCAATTCCTCCGGATGTTCGTAGCGCCGCCGATCTCCCCTATGACTTTCGCACCGATGAGACGATTTACACAAGGTTTGGCGATTGGTTCGCTTGGCTCTGCGTGCTTGTTTCCGTTATTCTAGTTGCTGGAACTTTTCGAAAGGCAAAGTAACGGCCGTTCCATGGCGGACGTCTTAACAAAACAAGCATGATCCTCGAAGATCTCCAGCATCGCTACGAAGGGCTCAAGCAGCGCATCACGCTCGTGCGGAGCTATCTTTGACGCGCCGCAATACCGCGAGCGCCTGAAAGTTCTCGAAGAACGCGTCGCTGACCCCAATTTCTGGAACAATCAGGAAGCGGCGCAAGGCGTACTCCGCGAGCGCAAGCGCGCTGAGGAGCAGATCGCCGCCGACGCGAAGCTCACGTCCATCTCCGGCGACATTGAGACGTACATCCATCTCGCCCAGGAAGAGACCAACGTCGAACAAAAGAACGATCTGCTGAAAGAACTGGACCGCGAGCTGAGCGCCGCGGATGCGTACATCTCCGAACTGGAAACCAGGACGCTGCTTTCTGGAGAAACCGATCACCTCAACGCCATCATGACCATCAAGCCCGGCGCGGGCGGAACGGAATCGCAGGATTGGGCTTCCATCCTTCTCCGTATGTACCTGCGATGGGCGGAGCGCCGGGGAATGACGGCCGAGGTTCTTGATGAGACTCCCGGAGAAGAAGCCGGCATCAAGTCGGCCACGATTCAGTTTTCCGGTGAAAATGCTTACGGTCTCCTTGCGGGCGAAACCGGCGTTCATCGTCTCGTGCGGATTTCGCCCTTCGATCAAGCGGCGCGCCGCCATACTTCGTTTGCGTCCGTCTTCGTGATTCCCGAGATCGACGACCGCATCGAAATCAATATCCGGTCCGAGGATCTTCGCGTGGACACGTTCCGTTCCGGTGGCAAGGGTGGGCAGAACGTCAACAAGGTGGAGACCGCTGTGCGCATCACGCACATCCCCACGAACATCGTCGTTGCGTGTCAGGCGCAGCGCAGCCAGGGCAAGAATCGTGAGATGGCCATGAAGATGCTCCGCTCGCGCCTCTACGATCTGGAAGTCCAGAAACGGCAGGCACACACCGACAAACTCGACGAAAGCAAATTGGACATTTCCTTCGGCAGCCAAATCCGGTCCTACGTTATGCAGCCTTACCGCCTGATTAAGGACCACCGCACTAAATTCGAAGTAGGCGATGTGGACCGGGTAATGGATGGTGACCTGGACCCCTTCATCCGTTCCTACTTGATGGCCAAGAAGACGAAGGGAAGACTCGACATCCAGCCCGACGACGATGCGGACGCGGCTTAGCCTTTTACCGTTTAATGCGGCTAATAGCTGTTCAGGGCCTGATTTCGACCGTTTAATGCTCCAATAAGCTTTTTGAAATCAATGCGTTGATTCTTGCCGCAACGAATGGTACTTTTGTAAAGACTAGAAGAAGTCCTCGAACTAGGGAAGCCACTGCGGTACTTCTGATGAAACACGGACCGCGAAACGCGGGCCAACAAAGCGAAAATAACGCAACCAACAAGGAGAATTTGTTTTGAGCCAAGCCCTACGCAATTTCCTATTTACGTCGGAGTCCGTCACCGAAGGCCATCCTGACAAGATTGCTGACCAGATTTCTGACGCCGTCCTCGATGAGGTAATGAAGCACGACCCGAAGGGACGTGTCGCCTGCGAGACGCTCGTTACCACTGGCCTGGCGGTCGTCGCCGGCGAAATCACCACTACAGCGCACGTTGATTACGATGAACTCGTTCGCGGCACCATTCACGGCGTCGGTTACGACCGCGCCAAGTATGGCTACGATGCCGGTACGTGCGCGGTCATGTGCACCGTGAAGCGGCAGTCGCCAGATATCGCCATGGGCGTGGATACCGGCGGAGCAGGCGACCAGGGCTTGATGTTCGGGTTCGCTTGCGATGAAACGGAAGAATTGATGCCCATGCCCATTCAGCTCGCCCACCGCCTCACGCAGCGCCTCTCCGAGATTCGCAAATCCAACAAAGTTGATTTTCTCCGGCCCGATGGAAAGTCTCAGGTCACGATTGAGTACCGCAACGATCGCCCGGTGCGCGTCGATTGCGTGGTGATCTCCACTCAGCACAGCGAGAAGGTGTCCAATACGGACCTTCGCGACGCCGTCACCGAGTATGTGATCAAGCCGATTATTCCTGCCTCTATGCTGGACTCGAAAACGAAATATCACATCAACCCGACCGGTCGCTTCGTTATCGGCGGTCCGATGGGCGATGCGGGTTTGACGGGCCGCAAAATTATCGTCGATACATACGGCGGTTACAGCCGTCACGGGGGCGGCGCTTTCTCCGGCAAGGATCCCTCAAAGGTAGACCGCTCGGCTTGCTACATGGCGCGCTACATCGCGAAGAACATCGTGGCTGCGGGCCTGGCGCGGAAGACGGAAGTGCAATTGGCTTACGCCATCGGAGTCGCCGAGCCAGTCTCCGTTATGGCCGAAACCTTCGGCACTGCGGCCATTCCCGAAGAAAAAATCACCGCGCTGATCCGCGAATTTTTCGCCCTGACGCCCAAGGCCATTATTGAGACGCTCGACCTGCGCCGTCCGATTTACAAAGCCACTGCCGCTTATGGCCACTTCGGCCGTAGCGGACCCGGATTCACCTGGGAACGTACGGACCGCGCGGATGCTCTCCGCAAAGCCGTGGGCCTCGGCGCAGCCGCGGTTGCGGAAGTCGGAGCACGCGTCTAACTTTCAAATCAGAGCAGCACAATACCGGCAGCAAGCAGCCTTTCACCCGAGTAGTTAGCTTACTGCCCTCCGGCTCGAAATCCAAAATTGAGGAGCGACACATTGGCAATCGCTGAACTGAAAAAAGGTGATGTGAAAGACATCGGGCTTGCCGATGCCGGCAAGCGCAAGATCGAATGGGCTGGCCAGCAAATGCCCGTGCTGGAATCGATCCGCAAACGTTTCGTGAAGGAGCAGCCGCTCAAGGGTCTGCGCGTTTCCGCCTGCCTGCACGTAACCAGCGAAACCGCGAACTTAATGATTGCGCTACGCGACGGTGGCGCCGATGCCGTGCTGTGCGCGTCCAATCCGCTCTCCACTCAGGACGAAGTCGCCGCTTCGCTCAATCGCGACTACAACATTCCAACGTTTGCCATCAAGGGAGAGGACAACGACACTTACTACTCGCACTTGAGCGCTGCGCTGGAGCACAAGCCGCAGTTCACCATGGACGACGGCGCGGACCTGGTAACCATGCTGCTCACCAAGCGGACTGATCTCGTCCCTAACGTAATTGCCGGAACCGAAGAAACTACCACGGGCGTAATTCGCCTGCGCGCCATGGCCAAGGACGGCACCTTGAAGTATCCAATCATCGCCGTCAACGATGCCATGACCAAGCACTTCTTTGACAATCGCTACGGCACCGGGCAATCCACCATTGACGGCGTTATTCGCGCCACCAATGTGCTCCTCGCGGGTCTCAAAGTTGTGATCGCCGGGTATGGCTGGTGTGGCCG
>MNDE01000131.1 GCA_001914785.1 Acidobacteria bacterium 13_2_20CM_57_17
TCTTGCGTAACCCTCTGAACCGCCCGATGCGGACCCGCATGTCGGGTGGTGTGGCAGGGGAGAGCGGGCGACCGCTCCCCCTATGCCGTTTGATAGCGCGAATCTGCGTCAGGCTCGAATAGTTCCTTCAAATACCCTCACGGCGGCCCCGCTGACACGCGGCACGAGTTTCTTCCCGCTTTGTGTGACTTCCACTTCAAGGTGGCTTGGGCGACCCATTTCCGCGCCTTGGAGAATGGTCAGTGTGTGGCCGGGCGCCAGCTCTCCGTTTCGCACCAAATATGCGCCCAGCGAACCGGCAGCGGACCCCGTCGCGGCATCTTCATAAAGTTCCCACGGCAGCATGCCGCGCGAAAACGCCTTGCCATTTCCACTGAGAGCGAAGCAGTAAGCCATCGTCGCATTCTTTCCCTGGAGGTGGCGGAGTTCGGTCATGTTCATGGCTATCTTGCCCAGTGCGACGCGATTGCGCAGCGGCACCATCAGGTTGAAGATCCCGGTGGAAACAAATTCAGGTTGCAGCTTCGTGTCAAAATCCTTGGGCGAGAGTCCCAGCGCTGTAGCGAGTTTCTTCTTGTTGATTTTCGCAGGCTTGAAGATCGCTTCCTTTTGCGTCATGGTGACGCGCTGCGGGCGGCCATCCTTAAAACGAATTTCCACCGGCAACACACCAGCTCCGGTTTCTTGCAGGATGTGCACGCCGCCGTCCTGCGCGGGAACCACGCCCAGTTCCGCGAGTAGGAACCAAGTTCCAATCACAGGATGACCGGCGAGCTTGAGTTCTTCCTTGGTCGTGAAGATGCGCAGGCGCGCAAGGGCTTCTTCGTCCGTGGGCTTTTGCACAAAAACCGTTTCCGAAAGATTCATTTCGCGCGCGATAGCGAGCATTTGATCGTCGGTGAGGCCGTCCCCGTCAGTAAATACGGCGAGCGGGTTGCCCTCGAAGCGGTTGTTGGTGAAAACATCGAGCGTGTAGAAGCGGTGTTCCATGGCTGGTCGTAGATTCGCCGCGGGAGCAAATGTCAGATGCGCTCGAGCTGGGCGATGGTCCTTTCGTTGGTGACGTTCCCAGTGTTCAACGTCGAATTCGGCTCGATCAGGATAACGTGGACCTCTTCGTCCGCGACGGGGCAGTGCTCGATGCCGTGCGGGACGACAATGAATTCCCCTTCACGCACGACACGTTCACGATCGCGAAACTTCATGCGGAAAGAGCCTTTCACTACGAGAAAAAGTTCATCTTCGCTGTCGTGATGATGCCAGAGGAATTCTCCTTTGAACTTGACGGCTTTCACAAGGCAATTATTCACTTCGCCGATGATGCAGGGCTTGTAGTGCTCGGAAATAAGGTTGAATTTTTCTTTCAAGTTTATCGTGTTCATGGGGCACCTATAGATCGTGGACGATTTGGGTCACGGCATTGAGAACGCGGCGCGTGGTTTCAGGTTTTGACGTTTCCGAATACACGCGCAAAAGATTTTCTGTTCCTGAAGCGCGCACCATTACCCATCCAGCCTCGCCGAGATAGACCTTGATGCCGTCCATGTCCTCGCGGCGTACGACCGGCAAATCAAGGAGACGGTCCAGTTTTCCATTCGAAAAGTGAGCGATAGCTTTTTCTTTTTGCCCAGGTTTCAAATCGAGATCGACGCGGCCGTAGTGATACTCGCCGAATTCCGCATGAAGCGCGGTCAGCAGCTCTCCTAGAGACTTGCCGTGCCAGGCCATCAATTCCGCGAGGAAAAGCGCGGAAACCGTGGCGTCGCGTTCCGGCAGATACAGGCTCGTGCCGATGCCGCCGCTTTCTTCGCCGCCAATCAAAATGTTCTGTTCCAGCATCAGTTCGCAAATATATTTGAAGCCGATGGGCACTTCGTGGAGTTTGCGTCCGAGTTTTGTGGCCAGCTTGTCGATGAGCTTGGTCACGGAAAATGTCTTTGCGATATCGCCGGGCAGGTTGCGGGTTCCGGCCAGGTGCCACACGAGCAGGGAAAAAATCTGGTGAGGATTGATGAACGCGCCGTCGCGGTCGATGGCACCGATGCGGTCGCCATCCCCGTCAGCGCAGAATCCGGCGTCGTATTTTCCCGCGCGAAGGGCCTGGCGCAGCGCTTCGATGTGCGGTTCGATCGGCTCTGGGTGCACGCCGCCGAAACGCGGATCGCGTGTGCCGCGAATTTCATCGCAGGAGATTCTGTTGCGGCGGAAAACCTCCGGCAGCAGCCCCGCCGCTGATCCATGCATAGGATCAAAGATAAAACGGAACTTCGCATCGCGCAGGCGTTTCCAATCCACCAGTTTTTCGAGCGCATCGAGATATGGTGCCTGCGGCTCCAGAGGCTGTATCAGATTCTGGCGTGGCGGCAGAGGCGGCACGCCTTTCTGCAACACTGCGTCGAGTTCCTGTTCAATTTGCGCGACGATTGAGGGAAGAGCGCTACTGCCGTAGCTGGCTTTGTACTTGATGCCGTTCCAGCGATAAGGATTGTGGCTTGCAGTGATTACGATGCCGCCGGCGGCGTGGCAGTGTCTCACCAGGTAGGAGATCGCCGGCGTAGGGCAGGGCTTATCCGCCAGCCATACGGGAGTGCCGCTGGCGCTGATTACTTCCGCGACCGCTGCGGCCACGCGATCCGCGGCGTAACGATGGTCGTAGCCGACGAGCACGCCTTTACGCGCGTCCTCATTTCGCACCACGTAGCGCGCGATGGCATGCGCGACAATGCGCGCGTTCGCAAAAGTGAAATCTTCCGCGATAACACCGCGCCAGCCGTCGGTTCCAAACTTGATTGAGGACATGTGTGCCGGGAAAAGTATACGCGAAGCGATATTTTCCCAAAACAGCCGGATTGGCCTGCTAGAGAAGTTCCTTCCGGCGCTGCGCTTCGAGCCATTTCACGATTTTTCCCACATCTTGGGCGCGGTCGCGCGGGCAGATAAGCAGCGCATCCGGTGTCTCAACCACCACCAGATCACGGACGCCGATGGCGGCAACGAATTTGGACGGGCTCCAGAAAAAATTGCCTTCCGCATCAAGCGTGTGGCCTTGTCCGGCAAGGACGTTCTCGCCGCTCTTCTTTGCCAGCAGTTCATAAACGGCTGCCCAGGAGCCAATATCGCTCCAGCCCACTTCTGCCGGAATCACAAAAACGCGCGGCGGTCCCTCGACGCGAGTGGCGGGTTCGAGCACGGCGTAGTCCACGGAAATATTTTCGAGCTTCGGATAAATCGAGCGCAATCTGCGCTCGTAGCTGCGTGTCCCGATGAATTCTGCTAGCTTTTCCAGCGCGGCATGCGTCTTCGGCAGAAAGCTCTTCAGATTCTCCAGGAACGCGGATACCCGCCAGAAAAACATGCCGGCGTTCCAATGATAGTTGCCTGAAGCGACATACTCTTGCGCGAGTTTCAGTTCGGGTTTCTCCGTGAAGCGGCAGACGGCAAAAACCGGGAAGTTGCGCGAAGTGAGAGGTTCACCCATCCGCTCGATATAACCGAAACCGGTTTCCAGTCTGGTTGGCGGGATGCCAAGTACCACCATTCGCCCCGGTTCGCGAGCCACGTCGATCGCGGCGTTCATGACTTCCCGGAACTTTTGCGGTTGCTCGATGTAATGGTCAGCTGGGAGCACCGCCATCAATGAATCGCCCCGCGCCACATGGCGCGCATGAATGGCCGCGAGGCCAATCGCCACGGCGGTATTCATTCCCATGGGCTCGATCAGCACGCGCTTGCGCGCGGCTGCGGGAACCTGTTTGCGCACGGCGGCGGCCTGTTCTGCATTCGTGACCGTCCAAATGCGCTCGGCGGGAATCAGCGGCTTCAGGCGCGCGACGGTCTGCTGAAGCATGGTGTCCTTGCCGATGATGTTCAACAGTTGCTTTGGTGTGCGTGTGCGGCTGCGCGGCCAAAAGCGTGTGCCGCGGCCCCCGGCAAGGATCACGGCATGCACAGTTAGTTTTTCGTTCGCCATCGCTGCACAGCCTCAATCAAAAATAACTTGCGCCAACGCTGCCGCCGAAATTCCATTGCGATACAACTCCGTACGCAGTGCGGGGATATCCGGCACATAAGTCCGAATTAGCGACGTCGCCTTTTCTGGAGAGACTTCCACATGCCCCTGTGATGCAGGCACGAGCCAACATTCGCCTCCGCGATAGCGCGCTGCGCTATCAGGCCAGGCGAAACTGCCCGCGCCTTCCAAAATCACAATGAGCTCAAACCGCTCGGGATCGACTGCGATTTCGCATTCCCCGGAACACTCCCAGCGTTCCGTCGCAAAATACGGGCAAGCCGCAAGCAGCGACCTCGATGCGCCATCCGTCGAAAGAAGGAGCGAAGACATTTTCCCGCTGGCGCGTTTGTCAAAGTTCATCACTTGGAGCGCTTTTTCAACATGCAATTCCCGCAGCTTTCCGGTTGCATCAAGGCGTCCGTAGTCATAAACACGGTATGTTAAGTCGGAATACTCCTGCACTTCGCAGACAATCAGATTTGGCCCGATGGAATGAGCCGTACCAGGAGGCACGAAAAACGTGTCGCCGGTTCGCACCGTGTGTACTTCGAAAAGGTCTTCCAGAGTGTGCGAAGCTAGTCCCTCGCGGAATTTTTCCTCGTTCACTCCAGGCTTCAACCCAAGCAGCAATTGCGCTCCAGGCAGGGCGGATACCGCGTGCCACATCTCCGTTTTTCCCCGGCCGCCGGCGGCTTGCTCGTGAGCAGCGGCGTAAGCATCGTCCGGATGGACCTGCAGCGAGAGTTTTTCGGCTGGAAAAATGAATTTGACGAGGAGAGGAAAACTTACTTCGGAGGCGAGCCAGCTACCACGCCACTCCACGGGCATTTCCGCCCAGGCGGCGCCAAGCGACTTTCCGGCGAATGGCCCGGTAGCAATGCGGCAATCCACGCCCGTGAGCCAGGCTTCGCCAAGCGGCTCGGTCAAATTGGATTTTTCCGGGAAGAGCGGGGCTAACGAACGCGCTCCCCACAGGCGCGGGCTGAAGATAGGCTCGACGCGAAATGGTTCGGGCCGCACGGTTTACGCAGCGGCTTCAGCGCGAGAGAAAAAACGTTCGAGGCGGCGCAGGCCTTCCTCGATGCGTTCGATGGAAGTGGCGTAAGAAAGGCGCAGATAGCCGGGCGCGCCGAAAGCTTCTCCGGGCACCAACGCAACGTGCGCCTTCTCCAGGAGTAACTTGGAAAGCGCGGTGCAAGTTTTGGCGTGTGCATGCCTGCCTTCCCCGAGATGCGCCGACACATTGGGAAAAGCGTAAAACGCGCCGCCCGGCCATTCGCAGGTAATGCCGGGAATCGCCCGCAGCCCTTCGACGATGCGCTTGCGGCGCTTTTCGTATTCTGCCAGCATGACGGGAACCGTTTCCATCGTCCCGCGCATCGCTTCGAGTGCCGCATACTGCGCGATGGAGGTCGCATTGGACGTGGACTGGCTCTGCAGCTTGATGAGCGCCTGGATCAGCGCTTCTGGTCCCAGCGTGTAGCCGATGCGCCAGCCGGTCATCGCAAACGTTTTCGAAACCGAGCCGATTATGATGACGTTTTCCTTCGAGCCTGCGGCGCTGGCGATCGAATACGGCTTGTGCGGCTCGTACGTGAAGTGCGAATAGCACTCGTCTCCCATCAGCCAAACTTTGTGCTTCCTGCAAACGGCGAGGATGCGCTCGTACTCATCCGGCGGAACAACGCCTCCCGTTGGATTGCTTGGCGAATTGAGAATCAGCAGTTTTGCTCGTGGGGTGATTGCCTTCTCGATGGCCGAAGCCTTTACGCTGAAACCTTCTTCCGGCTTAGTCTCGACGAAAATCGGTGTCCCGCCCGCATATTTCACGATGTCCGGAAAACTCACCCAGTATGGCGCGGGGATAATGACTTCGTCGCCCCGCTGGATCAGCACGCTCATCACATTGAAGATCGAATGTTTGCCACCAACACTTACCACGCATTCTCTTGCGTCATAGGAAGAGCCGAGTTCGCGCTTGTGCCAGGCGCAGATCGCTTCGCGCAGTGGCATGATGCCGCCTGCAGGTGTGTATTTCGATTTGTTTTCCTCGATCGCTTTGATTGCAGCTTTCTTGATGTGGTCCGGCGTGGGAAAGTCCGGCTCGCCGGGGCCGAAGTCCGCGATATCCACTCCACGCGACTTGAGCTTCTCCGCTTCGGAGATCACCGCCGCAGTCGGCGAAATTTGTATGCGATTGATACGGTCCGTAAATTGCACCTTCGCTCCTTGAAAAGAGTTCACTGTCTAAAGCACACGTCAAATTCGTTTACGAAACTTTCGCGCGCAAGCGCTGCTCCACCACTTCCGGCACCAGGCCCTTGAGGGATGCACCAAGCTGCGCAATCTCGCGCACCAGCTTCGAGCTCAAGTAGCTGTACGACAAGCCCGGCAGCATGAAAACCGTCTCAAGCCGCGGCTCGAGCTTCCGGTTCATCAGCGCCATCTGCAATTCATATTCGTAGTCGGAAACGGCGCGGATTCCCCGCAGGATGACGCCGGCGCCGCGCTTCCGCGCGTAGTCCACCAGGAGGCCATCGAAGACGTCGATCTCCACGCTCGTCCACTGTTTGGTCACTTCTCGCAGCATTTCTACGCGTTCCTTCACGGAAAACAAAGGCTCTTTCTCGGCGTTTCGCAGCACCGCGACAATCAGCAAATCGAACATCTTCTCCCCACGCTCGATGAGGTCGAGGTGTCCGTTGGTGACCGGGTCAAACGAACCCGGGTAGATGGCAATTGAAGTTTTCATCGTGGAGTCATCGGCGCCGCACGTCTCGGTTTATTCTAACCCAGCCGCCTTTTGTGGGACAGGCATTCCTGCCTGTCCTCTTTGTAAGTGGTTGCTACTCAGCGGCAGACAGACAGGAATGTCTGTCCTACGTGAAATCCTCTTCGCAGGATGGGGAAGATATGACAGTATGCCAAGGCTCGTGGTACATAGCAGTCAGCAGAGATTTGCTACCCTGCGAGGGAGGATTCTCGGGACCATGGCTCAGAATGCGCGTTTGCAAGGACTTGGCATACTCATTCTTTGCAGTTTGTTGCACCCGGCAATGACTATAGCTCAACAGCCTGCATTGAATCTCATGCCCCTTCCCGCGAACGTGCAGCCGGGAACAGGCAGCCTGCGCGTGGACTCCGCGTTTTCCGTGGCGTTCACGGGATATATCGAGCCCCGCCTGGAGCGCGCCAGTGAGCGATTCTTGCGTCAACTCGCGCGCCAAACAGGTCTCCCGCTCGCGTTGAAGCCCTCGAAGACCGGAAAAGCCACGCTCGTGATTCAGACCGATCACGCGAGCAAAGAGATTCAGGAAGTCGGCGAGGATGAATCCTACATCCTTGACGTGAGCACGGCGAGTGCAAGGCTCCGGGCCACTACGCCGCTCGGAACGATGCACGGGCTGCAAACATTTCTGCAACTCGTGGATGTGTCGCCCGACGGATTTGCCGTACCCGCAGCCACGATCCAAGACAAGCCGCGTTTCCCATGGCGTGGTTTGATGATCGATTCCGCCCGCCATTTTATTCCGCTCGACGTCATTCGCCGGAATCTCGACGGCATGGAAGCCGTGAAGATGAACGTTTTCCACTGGCACCTCTCGGAGAACCAGGGCTTTCGTGCGGAGAGCAGGAAATTTCCGAAACTTCACGAATTGGGCTCCGACTCCCTTTATTACACGCAGGATGAAATCCGCGACCTGATCGCCTACGCGCGCGATCGCGGCATTCGCGTGGTGCCGGAATTCGATATGCCCGGCCATAGCACGGCCTGGTTCGTGGGGCACCCCGAGCTGGCCAGCGGAAAAGGACCCTACGAAATCGAGCGGAGATGGGGCGTCTTCGATCCGGCAATGGACCCCACGAACGAGAGAGTCTACAAGTTTCTCGATGAATTCATCGGTGAGATGGCCAGGATTTTTCCTGACCACTATTTCCACATTGGCGGCGACGAGGTGAACGGCAAGGAGTGGGACGCCAACCCGAAAATTCAGGCGTTTATGAAGGCGCAGGGGATCAAAAACAATGAAGCGCTACAGGCGTATTTCAGCGGGCGCGTCCAGAAGCTGGTGGTGAAGCATGGCAAGGTGGTGATTGGCTGGGATGAAGTGCTCGTGCGGGGAGTTCCGAAGGATATTGTGATTCAGTCCTGGCGCGGCCAAGCATCGCTGGCGCAAGCGGCAAAGCAAAGCTATCGCGGGATTTTGTCGAACGGGTATTACCTGGACTTGGGTTGGCCTGCGGCTCGGCACTATGCTGTCGACCCGATGAGCGGCGACGCTGCCAATCTTTCTGCCGAAGAAAAGCAACGAATTCTGGGGGGTGAATCGTGCATGTGGGCTGAATACGTCAGCCCAGAGAACTTGGATTCGCGTATCTGGCCCAGGAACGCCGTGATTGCCGAGCGGCTGTGGTCCCCGCAGGAAGTCCGCGACCCCGCTTCCATGTATGCCCGGCTGGATTTCGTCAGCGCCCGGCTGGAATGGCTGGGTCTTACGCACCGGACCGTCATGCGGCACATGTTGCAGCGCCTCGCGGGCTCCGCTTCACGCGCGGAATTTGCCGCTCTTCGCACTCTTGCCGACGCCGTCGAACCGGTGAAAGAGTACACTCGCGAACGAACCGCGCCTGCGGAACCGACAAGCGCCACACCCATGAATCGCCTCGTAGACGCGGTTCCGCTTGAGAGCGATGCAGCCCGCCGTTTTGGCGAGTTGGTCGATCAATTTCTCTCATCATCTTGCCGTGACGCGGCGTCGGAGGCGCAGCTCGGCGTGCAACTCACTGCGTGGCGCGACAACGACGCTATCCTCCAGCCCCTCGCGCAGCGCTCTTTCCTGGTCAAAGAAGTAGCGGCCAACTCCCAGGATCTCTCTGCGTTGGGCACAGCAGCGCTTGCCGCTCTCGACGCTATCGCAAAGGGCCAGCCAGCCCCCGACACGTGGAAAGCGCAGCAGCTCGCGACCCTGGAACAGATGAAAAAACCGAAAGCACAGTTGCTGATGATTCCCGCGCCTGCAGTTCAGAAATTGATCGAGGCTGCCGCCGGAGGCGGGCCTTGCTCTGGCTCGAAGCCATAGCGCGAATTGCGCCGGCGCAAAGGCTGCTCAGTTCGATTCTGTGGGATGGTTGTGGCAGACGCCGCTGCCGGAATCATGAAAGGTCTTGCCCTCTTCGGGGATAAACTCCCAAGTGTATTTTCCCGGCGAGAGCGTGAGCTTCAACACGCCGTAAGTTTCCCATTCGCGGGCTTCGCTATTCGGCGTGGCGAAGCCGAGAAGATCGTGGCTGCGTCCTCCAGTCCCAACGACAATCTCCCGTATTCCGTTTGCCGGGTCGGCTTTACCCTCAGGGTCCTGCGGTGCGAATCGTTCGTAGGAGTGTTCGTGTCCGGCAAGAACCAGGTCGGCGTGCGCGGCGTACAGGTCTTCCCATAGCTGCTTCAGTTCGGGATGTACCGCGTGACTTTTGAACACGCCGCTGCTGAACAGCGCATGATGACCATAGGCCAGAATGCAAGCAGCGGGGTGCTTCGCGAGATCCCCCTTCAGCCAGGTCTCTTCCGGTGAGCCAGCCGCGCAGCCACCCAAGACCTTCGCGTCACAATTCGTATTCAGCACCACAATGTGCCAGTCGCCCAGGTCGTAGCTATAGTAGCCTTTGCCCGCTGGCCCCGCCTGTGCTCCCCAATATTGGAAATAGCCCGACGCCGTACGATTTGCGTACTCATGATTGCCGAGGGCCGGTTTCGTCCGGTCTTTGAAGCGTCCCCAGGTCGGGTCGTAGCAATTCTTGAAGTTTTCCGCGCTCCCTCTTTCGTAAGCCAGGTCCCCTGCGGCAAAAACTGTACCGGGAATCTGCTCGATCAGCTTGGCAGTCGCTTTGGCGCCTTCCAGATTCTTGCAACTGGCAATGTCCCCAGCGCCCACGAGGACAAAAGTTCGCTCCGGCACGTGTCTCTTCCTGGTTTTCTCCTCCGCTCGCCTGGGCCGGTCAGTTGGTGACGGCAGTTCTGTTTGCGCTTGAGCATGATTTGGAGCCAGAAGGACCAGCAGGAATAGCCGATAGACGATTCGGCCTCCCAACTGTTTGCACTTTCCCATGTATCCCGTCATCCATCTCCTCCATCGAACGTCTAGGCTACCATGCTGCGACGGCGAACTCATCGAATCGCACTTCATCTTGGCTTCCACAATTCGGTGTGACAGGAGGCTTCTCGCCGATGGCTCAAGAGAAATAAGACCTTTCCAGTCTTACTCTAAGCCTATAGAAATACAGAGGTTACTTAGAAAATGGAAAGGGTTTGGGGTTGACTTTGTGAAACTTAGGGGGTAAGATTCAACTGGGACCGATTCAGTCGTATATCTGGAGCGTACGGAGTCTCTCGGAAGATGTTCAAGCTTTCTAAGAAAGCCGACTACGGCCTGATTGCCGTCAAGCACTTGGCTATGCATCGCCAGCAACATGCTTGTAGCGCCAATGAGATTGCCGAGGAATATGGCATCTCTGCGACGCTCATGGCCAAGGTGCTGCAAAAGCTGGCGCATCATTCGCTCGTGGCTGCAAAGCATGGTTCCAGCGGAGGCTACCAATTGGCGAAGGACGCCCGACAAATTTCAGCCCTCGACGTAATTTCCGCCATCGATGGCCCCGTGCTGATTACTTCGTGCGTCACCAATCACGGGAATTGCGATGCCACCGAGCGTTGTTCCGTCAAAGAGCCGCTGCGCCGCGTGAACGAAAGCATTTTAGGTGTGTTAAGTGCGGTAACGATCGCGCAGTTGAGTGAAGAGACGCACGAGCCTTCGCTCGTGGCGTTGTCGGCCTCGACTCGGTCGGGGCCGCAGGTGAGTTCGACTTAGGAGAAGAGGGAATATGGCCGTCAAGCTACCGATTTACATGGATAATCACGCGACCACCCCGGTCGATCCACGCGTCGTCGATGCCATGCTGCCGTATTTCACCGAGAAATTCGGCAACGCCGCGAGCCGCAACCATTCGTTCGGCTGGGCAGGCGAAGAAGCCGTGGAAACGGCGCGCCAGCAGATTGCTTCGCTGATCAACGCCACGCCGAAGGAAATCATCTTCACCAGCGGCGCGACTGAGTCCGACAATTTGATGATCAAGGGCATCGCGGAAATGTTCCGCGAAAAGGGCAACCACATTATCACCCAGGCCATCGAGCACAAGGCCGTGCTCGATACCTGCAAGAACCTGGAAAAGCACGGCTTTGAAGTTACCTATCTGCCGGTCCAGCGCGATGGCCGCGTAAGTTTGGACGATTTGAAGGCGGCGATTAAGCCCTCGACGATTTTGATCACCATCATGTACGCCAACAACGAAATTGGCGTGCTCAACCCGATTGCGGAAATCGGCAAAATCGCCAAGGAACGCGGCATCTTCTTCGCCGTGGATGGTGTTCAGGCCGTGGGCAAAGTCCCCGTCGACGTGCAGAAGGACAACATCGATCTGCTAGCCATCAGCGGCCACAAGATTTATGGGCCGAAGGGCGTCGGCGCATTGTACGTTCGCCGCCGCAATCCCCGCGTCCAGCTTTCCGCCATCATCGACGGAGGCGGGCACGAGCGCGGCATGCGTTCCGGCACGCTGAACGTGCCTGGAATCGTCGGCCTCGGCAAGGCCTGTGAAATCGCACAGAAAGAGATGCCGGAAGAAGCGGCGCGCTTACTCGGCTTGCGTGAACGGCTCCGAAAGGGCCTGGAAGCCAAGCTGGACGAGGTGTTCATCAACGGCTCGATGGAGCACCGCTTACCGAACAACTTGAACATGAGCTTTGCCTATGTGGAAGGCGAATCGCTTCTCATGGGCATTAACGACATCGCGGTTTCGAGCGGTTCCGCCTGCACTTCGGCAACCCTGGAGCCTAGCTACGTACTCAAAGCATTAGGTGTTGGCGAAGACCTCGCTCACACCTCGATCCGATTCGGCCTCGGCCGTTTCAACACGCAGGAAGAGGTCGACTACGTTATCGACAAGATGGTTCAAGTCGTCACCAAGTTGCGCGAGCTCTCCCCGCTCTACGAAATGGCCAAAGAGGGAATCGATATTTCTAAGGTGAAATGGCAAACAGCCTAAAGGACTGGAAGAAACATGGCAAATGAAGGAACAATTCGCATTCATCGCTCCATCGGCGGCACCGGCGCGGCTTTCCGCGTGACGTTCGTGCCCTATGGTGGAGAGGGAGAAGAGGCCGCCGTCGCCGGCGAGCGCTCTTTCCATGAGCTTCAGCAGGTGCGCGCCTTTCTGAAGATGCTTGGGCTTGGTGCGGAATTCATCAAGGACGCTCTTCGTCAATTGACCGCGGGCCGTTCGGCTTCCGTGCCGAACGTTTCGCTCACGGACAAGGCAGTCAAGAGCGCGGGTTTCGGTAATCTCGTGAATCTGGCAAGGAGCAACGGCTAATGGCATACAGCGATAAAGTGGTTGATCACTACAATAATCCCCGCAACGTCGGCAGCCTCTCGAAGGAAGACCCCAATGTGGGCACGGGTCTCGTCGGAGCGCCGGAATGCGGCGACGTGATGAAGCTGCAGATGAAAATCAATCCCGACACCCAGGTCATTGAAGAAGCCAAGTTCAAGACCTTCGGTTGCGGGTCGGCCATCGCCAGCTCCTCGCTCGCCACCGAGTGGGTGAAGGGCAAGACGGTCGATGAGGCGCTTTCGATCAAGAACACGGACATCGTGCGCGAGCTTTCGCTCCCGCCGGTGAAGATTCACTGTTCCGTGCTCGCCGAAGACGCCATCAAGGCCGCCATCGGCGACTGGAAGAAGAAGCACGGCGTCGAAGTCCCGGTCCACGAAAAGGCGTCGCACTAGGCCTTCGTGAGGGGGCAGTTGCTCGCGCCTCAGTTGTAGGGGCGCAGCATGCTGCGCCTTGCTTGGCAAGGTTAACGCAGCCCGGATTTAGGGTAATCGAACATGGCAACAGAAGTCGCAAGTCCAAGCATCGCGAAGATCCACCTCACTGAGCGCGCCGCTCTCAAAATCCGCGCGCTGCTTGAAAAGGAAGGTGTGTCTCCCGAAGTCGGCGGCCTGCGCGTGGGCGTGCAGGGCGGCGGCTGCTCCGGTCTTTCCTATGCCATGAGGCTGGACACGCAAGCTCGCGACCGCGACAAAATCTTTGAGGAATTTGGCGCGCGCATCTTCGTCGATCCGAAAAGTTTCCTGTATCTGAACGGCACGACGCTCGAGTA
>MNDE01000179.1 GCA_001914785.1 Acidobacteria bacterium 13_2_20CM_57_17
GTACTCAGACTCCCTGTTTGAACACTAGAGACGACGCTGGGACTTACGACAACGCCAGGAGGTACGCCAGATGGGCTAGAACCGAGATAATGGTCCGGACGCGGCAAGTTGTTCGTGACATAAGCCTGGTTGGTAAGCCCAGAGTTGTTTCCGGTATCCAATCCCGGTCCAACGGCAATGCCTGCATTTACGGTAGCGGGGTTCGGAGTGCAGCCAGGAACCGCTGGAGCGTTGCCGCTGCCGTCCTGTCCGTCAATGCGGTACTGATTCGAATTGGCGCCCTGGAAATTGCCGACTTGCCCTCCCAAACTCAGAGCTCCTTGAAAATTGAGGCCAAAGTTGACCGGCGTGACCACATACTGCAGGAGCTTTTGGCTGCCGTTGGGCAGTACCGCAAGCGCGGTGATTTCATATATTTGCTTCTGCGTTGGTGGAAGGACCGGACCTGGCACGTTTCCGACCGCTGGGGGCACGACTATGCTGGCCGGAATGAGCCCTGAATCGTAGTAAAGGGGAGTTGCAGCATTAGCCGCCGCCAGGCCGGTATTATCGACGTTGGCCTTCAGCGATTGTTTTGTGGCCGCATTGATGCGCACCCATTTATAAAGCGGACCTGTGCTTCCCGCCGCTGTCCAAATGGAGGCGACATAGGTCTTGGTTGCCGCGCCGAGAGCGCCCAAGATAAATTCCTTGTCAAACTCTGTATCTGGGTAAAGCGCCATAAGGGCGGCGCCAGCCGGTTCTCCGACAGCTGGATTCGTGATGTAAACGACCTGATTTGTAGGCAGGTAGGCGTTGGGCGGCACTCCTACCAACGGAAGAGCGATGGGGTTGGGGTCGGTCGGCACGAGCCGCCCTCTTGCCTCCTCGATGCCTGCTCCGGCGGCGAACGAGGCGCTCAAGGTTGTCCGGTAGTTGCCGGCCAATGAGCTCTCCGTTCCCGAAGAAACCACCAAAGAGATGGCTATCGCGCTGATCAGCAGTAGAACGAAGATGGCGATCAGCAAGGCGATTCCAGATTCGGACCGCGTTCTGTGAATTTTGCGAGAAGTTTTCATGGGGTTCCTCGTCCTCACTTATTTGGATTGTGGCGACGGCCACGGCCGTTTAGCTCGACCAGGCGCAATTGTTGGTTGGTAGTGTCCCTCAGAAGCGACTCCACGATCAGCGTGACTCCCACGTCGCGGATATTGCAGGGCGAGTTGGGCACAGATATGCAGCCCGCTGCGCCAAGTGGGGGATCAGGGATGTAACTGAAAATGGGAACCGCATTTCCACCGGGAAACATAGCCGGGTAATTTACTTTGATCGCCGCGATCTGGGCGGCCGGCGCGTTATTCATCACGTTCCGGATATAAGGAGCCAACACCGCTAGCGTGGGAGCGTTAGGATCCCCAGCCACCTTGGGCGTGACCCCCCGCATCAGCGTTGTTCCCTGCAACTGATAGCGCACCCAGCGGACCACGCCCGTTCCGTCATAGTCCTCTTCGAAGATCACGTCAAAGGGGCCTGGGGTGATACACGTGACTCCAACTGTGCATACGACTAAAGGATAGTTCGGACTCCAGGCCACGGGACTCTGCGCATAACCACCCACGGGCGGCAGCAAGGTAAAATGGTTCGCGGGCGGAAAGCCGGAGTCGCTGGCCTCGCGCACGATCTGGTCCACGCCCAGCCGCGCCTCTTGGAACGTATCAAGAAGCTGCGACTCCGCTTGGTTGCGTTTTTGGGAAAGATCAAGGAGACCGAACATTGCTCCCGAAAGGATGACAAAAATCGCAACCGAAACCATCAGCTCGATGAGCGTGAATCCTGTTTGTTTCTTCTGTCTCGGTGTGGGTCTCATCTTTCCACCATGCTGTCGAGATTTACTGGCAAAAGGGGGGAGTTGCCGCTCACCCGGCGTACCCCGAGAATGAAACGCCTGCCTCCGTTCGCGAGCGTCCAGGACGCCCATCGAACGTCATAACGAACTTGGGTTGGATCGTTGGGATCAAACCACGTGAAGCTGTAGCCGGGCACCGCGCCACCGGCAAAATTGATCACCTGTGCGCCATTGAAAGTGACGACGGGATTGCCCACAAACACGCCTGGCGTTGCCGGATTGCCAAGCGTGCAGTTGTTACCCCCCGCATCGACGAACGTGGTGTTAGCCAGCGGCTGTTCGATGAGTTGGTTCATTTCACTTTGTGCCAGCACCAACGCCGTCGAATCATCTCGATTGGCGGTGTTCAAACGAATTGAGAACGGCACGAGCTGTGCCACCGCCAACAATCCTACCGTCATCATCATCATCGCGATCATCATCTCGATGAGAGTAAATCCGCGTTGTTTGCTCCCGGGACTTTCCGTGATTGCTCGCATAGCTTTCTCTTGTTTCCCCTTAGTGAAGAAAGGACCACGTACCCGTGGCATCCGCCTTCCACAACTGCATGGACCCTGAAGGTAGAACGATAATGGCCCGGTAGCCCGCCCCGGGCACGCCAGTGTTGCCCACAAACGAGACTAAAGCTCCCGCTGGCGGTGGATTCACCGCGCCGCGCTGGTCAAACTGGACCTGCGCAACAGTGTTACCAAGTGGAATCAGCGGGCCGACATTTGCCGCGAGGACTAGGTTCGCGACTGCGCCCGGCGGAAGGCTGGCGGGGGCAAGCAGCGTGATGACGGGGCTAAAGGTCACCTGCCGCTCCACATTGTCTGGAACTAAGTTTGCGATGGAATCCGTCCAGGCAATGGTTCCCACTGGCGCCGGCCCAATCACACAATTTATAGGGGTGTTGCGGCGAATGGCTTCGTATCGGGTGTACTTGATGACATTCGCCATGCTCGTCGCCGCGTTAGAAACTTGGTAATATTGGTATGCACGCATGAAGGATGGCGCGGTGATGGCGCTTGTGATCAGAATCACGACCAGGACCACCACGAGCTCGATCATGGAAAAGCCGCGGCTTGGACTGTGCCTCCCGCGGCTGTATCTGCCAAAGTTCTTCATTTTCTTCTCGCAGCCTCATGTTCGCCCTGTCCGGCAAAAGGGACTTCCCGGGCGCAAGCAGTAACTTCGAACATAGAAAACGGCACTTTCGCTGCCAACCTAGAGTGAGAGCTAAACCATTTATTTGCTATGATTTATATCGATCCTACACAGGGACTCTCTCCCATAGCTAATTCGCATGGGGTAGAAACGTAACAAGTTGGGTGGAAGGCCTTGGAACTCTCCGCTAACAATAAATGGTTGTCCTTTGCGGTGGTTCGCTTCAATTTGGGATGACTTAGAACCCTGAATCTCCGCTCTTGAGAAACGTTCAGGTCATCCAGATTGACCCTCTATTCGTTCCCCGATAATGGCCAAATGACACCGTTGCCCGTCACCCCAGTTTGTTGCTGCCAGTTTCAGCGCCTTGGTATACTCGGAGAGCAAAAGATGCATTCTGGAAACGGCCCCCGCAACACATCATTTCCCGAGGAACCTTTCACGAGTGGCCGGAAGAAGTGCGCGCTATCCATCTCTGCGCGCGTTGCCCGCTTTGCGGGCTGTCAGAAACGAGGAGAGCGGTATGGCTGGATATGCCGGAGTCGATTACATCGATTTTGATTCGCAACTGAATGACGAAGAAAAACTGGTGCGGCAGACCGCGCGCCAATTCGTGGAAAACGAAATCGTCCCTATCATCGAAAAGCACAGCCGCGAAGCAACGTTTCCGAAACAATTGATTCCCCAGCTCGGTGAGTTGGGATTTTTTGGCGCGAACCTGCACGGTTACGGCTGCGCGGGAATGTCCAATGTCGCGTACGGATTGATGACTCAGGAATTGGAGCGAGGCGATTCCGGCCTCCGCAGTTTTGTTTCCGTGCAAGGTGCGCTGGTGATGTATCCGATTTATTCCTATGGCAGCGAGGCGCAGAAGAACAAATGGCTCCCGCTTTTGCAGCAGGGCGAGGCCATAGGCTGCTTCGGATTGACGGAGCCGCAGTTTGGTTCGAATCCCGGCGGAATGCTGACCCGTGCCGTCAAGAAGGGCCATAAATACGTCCTCAACGGTGAAAAGATGTGGATCACCAGCGGCTCGATCGCTGACGTAGCCGTGGTCTGGGCCAAAGCGGAAGACGACAAAGTCCGCGGATTCCTCGTGGAAAAAGGTGCGCCGGGATTCAAGGCCTGGGACGTCCATGGAAAATGGTCGCTGCGCGCTTCCGTGACCTCCGGATTGGCTTTTACAGATTGCGAAATCCCGGAGGAAAATCTTCTGCCCGGCGTTGTCGGCCTGAAGGGGCCGCTGAGTTGCTTGAACCAGGCGCGCTATGGAATCGGATGGGGCGCTCTGGGAGCGGCGATGGCGTGCTACGACACGGCGCTGCAGTATGCAAAAACCAGAAAACAATTTGCGAACAAGCCCATCGCTTCCCATCAATTGGTGCAGGAAAAACTGGCGTGGATGATTACGGAAATCGTGAAAGGCCAATTACTGGCATTGCACGTCGGCCGATTGAAAGACAATGGCAAAGTCGATCCTTCGCACATTTCCATGTTGAAAATGAACAACGTGGCGATTGCACTGGACACGGCGCGCAAGGCCCGCGACATTCTGGGCGCCAACGGGATCGTCGACGATTACTGTATCATGCGGCACATGAACAACCTCGAGAGCGTGTATACCTACGAGGGCACCAACGACATTCACAAGCTGGTGATCGGTGAGCGCATCACCGGCATCGCCGCGTTTGTATAGAGATCCAAAGGCGACAACAATCCGCCTCTGCGCTTTTCATCCTGCCCATCTCCATGCAGACTGAATCTTGTATGCTAATGGGGCGCTGGCCGTGGTCGGCGCACTTACAGGAGCATAGTCCCATGCGTCCAGAATTCGTCGTTTCGATTCGATTTCTCCGCTGTTTCGCCGTTGCAACGTTGCTGGCCTTGATTTTCAACTGCGAAGTTGTTCGGGCCCAGGCGAAAACTTCTGCAACGCCCGGGAATCCCAAGATCCGCGCGATCACTGCCTTCATCAATCTGGACCGGCCACGATACCAGCAAGACGTGGCGGACGCGCTGAAAATGCTGCGGCGCGCGCAGACGACATTCGAATCGCGCGGCTACCAGGTGCAAACCATCCGCATCGCGACGCAGCCGTTTCCGGAATACACCAAAGGCCTGACGAAAGAACAGGCCGTCGCGTTTTTCAAGGATTACGACGCGCTGGCCGTGAAGGAGAATTTCGCGGCGTCGATCGGTCCGGCGATGCTGCACTCCGGAGACAGCGAGTCGCAAGCAGATCTGCTCGGCGAGATTCTGAGTAACACGAAAAAACTGAATGGAAGCGTCGTGGTGGCCGGTGAGGACGGTGTTCGCTGGAACGCCGTAGGCGCGGCGGCGCGCGTAATGAAAAAACTGGAAGAAACCACGGAGCACAGCCAAGGCAATTTTCGTTTTGCGGCGATTGCGATGGTGCCGCCTCTGACGCCTTTCTTTCCGGCCGCGTATCACACCGGCTTCGGACATCAGTTCGCGATTGCGCTGGAATCGGCGAACCTTGTGGCCGCAGCGTTTAAAGACTCGCGCGATCTTGGGATGGCCAGGCAGCGGCTGATCGATTCGCTTGCGGCAATTGCTTTCGACGTAGAAGGACACGCAGGGCGCGTCGATCAGGAAACCGGCTGGACGTACATGGGAATCGATCTATCGCCGGCGCCCTCCGGAGACGTTTCCATTGGTGCGGCCATCGAAAATCTGACGAGGCAACCAGTCGGCATGAGCGGAACGCTGACGGCGGCGGCAACGATTGCGTCGGCGGTGAAAGACGTCAAAGTGAAGCAAACCGGATATACCGGCTTGATGTTGCCGATCCTCGAAGATACGCGACTGGCGCAGCGCTGGAGCGAAGGACACATTTCCATCGATGCGCTGCTGAGTTATTCCGCAGTGTGCGGCACGGGGCTGGACACGGTTCCGCTGCCCGGCGACGTTAGCGCGGAACACCTTTCGCTGATTATCGGCGACATGGCGAGTCTAGCCGTGAAATGGCACAAACCGCTTTCGGCGCGCCTCCTTCCTGTTCTCGGCAAGGGCTGGGGTGAAATGACGGAGTTCAATGATCCGTTCCTTGTGAATGCCAAGCTGCAGTCGCTGGACGTGAAGTGATGTTTCAGTTCTAAGTTGTAAGTTGTAAGTTTTATGCAAGAAAAGAAGCAAGATGGCTTTAACTGAGCTTCGCATGACTGGTGAGCCCGACAGGATCGGGGCAGGTCGGCGGTGCGTGATTTGTGATTCGTGATCCGTGGAAGAGTAGTTCCAGAAGGGGGAAAATACCCCACCCCCCGGTTTCGCGTAAATGTTGCATCTAAAGGATTTAGGCTGCGCGTAAGTCTTTTGTTTGCAACACTTGGGCGGGGAGGCGCGTAAATGTTGCAGATAAAGGACTTGGAGAAGATAAAGCAACGAAGTGCAGTAAGGACGCAACGAGGTAAGGGAAGGGCTTGGAGCAAGGCCAACTCAACGCCCCGAGATGCTCGGGGCTGGCGGGATATCCGCTCCATGACTGGAGCTTCGATAGTCCGTGGACAGCGGTCAGTCAAGACATTGACAGGAAGCGTAAATCGGCGCGCGATGAAAGGCCGGCGGGGATGTGGAGCGAGAATCACGCGGAAGAATAGCATGGAAGTAAGGTTTGGCTAAGCGTTTTGCAGTGAACGGTCGAAAATGAGCGTTGAACGGCAATTCTGGGAATTGGAAGGGAATTAGAAATCAGAGATCAAAAATCAGGGATCAGAGAGAAGGGAACACGGCGAGACGGGACGTCCGGATAAGAGGCGGTTGAAGGGTTTCGGCGATTCGAGTGTCGCATGACTCCAGAGAGTTCTAGATCAAAGAACGACAGCGTGTGCGAAATGCAGTTTCTTCGTCCGCACGACGCGACCATTTCTCGTCTCCGTTAGGACACCAAGGAGATACGGTACTCCCGATATTGAGTCAACCTGCTCACGCCCGAATCGTCCGCGGAACGAAAACTCGGTTCCATCTAGAGAGACTGTTCGGAATGAGAATCCTTGAGAAGAGAGGTGTGACGACTTAAAGTGAAAGTGCGATTTACCAGCGTGGAAGCCAGGTTGGGTCGGTGCATCGGGGTCATTGGCCTTTGGCGCGATTGGCCTTCCATCGGGACTGATCACTAGCGCAACCGAGTTGGATTCTGGACTGTCCCAAGCCGCGTAATACAGGCCATAAAAATCCCCTGTCTGCTGCTTATGTGTTTGTTGGGTTGCAGAAACAGCCGACGCCTGAACAAGAACCAATGCGAAGAGCAACACTAATCGCAAAATCCTACAATGCATCTAGCTTCTCCGTAACAAGCTCCGCTATCATTTATTGCAAGCGACCGACGCTGCACACCGCTCTATAACTGGCAGCCAGGTTTATCTGAGCTGACCGGTTTCCGGACACCATCTGGAAATGTGGAGGATCGTTCGTAACACGACCGAATCCAAAAATTTCCATTATTGTCTGCATCGTCGAGAAGCCAGGGTCCCTGTTTATATCTACCGCTTGGCCGGCCTGGTGCGGCGAGGCTCCCACCGCAGCGGCTGGATTCGACCCAGACCCACCCCCCACCATCAAAGCCGACTGGTTGCCATACTTGGCTGCCGATTGATTGCCCCAGTTGGAAACCAGACAGAGCTGTCGTAGTGAGCGTCATACTGAAAATTCAAACCTCGACCAGCCTTGTGAAGTATCGGATACGTCCAGTGAGCGTTGAGATTGGCGTTGTTGATGGTTTCGGGACCGCCACTGAAAGAGCCAAAAGGAGGAGTGCCGGTGGCGACCTGGGCGGAGGCTGGAAGGCCAGAAAGCAGGAGAAAAACAAAAAGCAGATCCCTCGCTGTGCTCGGGATGACACCCGCTACCTTGTTTGCGATTTTCATAGAGCACCAAACGTGCTGGCGGTAAGGCCGGAGTTGAGGGCGACGGAGTCTGCCTGGAAATCGAGGATGAGCGAGTTGTTTAGGAATTTCTGAACGTGATGAGGGACCTGGGCGCCATTGACCGTTCGATAGTCGCTGAAGTTGATTTCAACGGGGAAGTCGACGAGTTCGTTGTCGTCTGGATGGATATTAAAGGCGATGGAGAGCGGGAGAAATGAAGTGGAGTCGAGGTAGAGGTCAATTTGACTAAGGTGTTGGAGAATTTCTGCTGTCTTTGCGGGTTTGCTGTACGGCTGGAAAACTGCAACGTGCTCGACGACGTGGCCTTCGTGGGTTTCATGGCCGACGTAGGTGGCGACGTAGCCAGAATTGGACAACCTGCGAGCGATGGCGAAGGCGGGGAAGAACCACGAAGGCTCAGTGAGCAGATTGTGGAAGGCGATGGGGTGAGCAACGCGGTCGGGGCCTGACCAGCTTCCTGTGGGAGAGGCTGCGGAGAGATTCTCGACTTCGCTGCGCTGGCCGGAAGATAAGGTGAGATCCATGCGGGCCGCGCCTACGGCAAGGGCTTTGAAGATGCCCGTGCCGAATTCGTCGTCGGAACCGGCGATGCGGCGGGCAGTGCCGGAGAGGGTGACGTCGGTGAGCGACGTGTTGCCTTGCAAGGCGGCGAGCGACTGCTGCAGCAATTGCGAGGCCTGAATGCTCGAAGAGGCGGTCTGTTGCGCGGCGGAAGGGATTACGAGCAGAACGCAGAGTCCAAAGGAAAGTATAAGGCGAGCAGATCGCATACGACCTCCGGATGGTCCACGGACCGAGCAGGAGCGTGGAGGCTGTAATTTGCCGTCCCGCAAAACCGTGCGGGACGCAAAAACCGCGTCAGGGTGGGAGACGCGAGCCGGAAAATACAAAGTTCCATGTAGAGCGTCAATCAGGTGAATATCTGAGAAGCGAGTTAGCTGGTCTCGCAGGGAAGGTACTAAGGGAGTACTAGGGGAAGGGAATCCAAACTAGAAGTTAGAAAGCAGAAACTAGAAGTCGAGGAGAAGAAAGAGAAGAGAGATTTCTCCTCGCAAGAACCGCTCGGAGAGGAAGAGGTCTCCCGTTGGTCGATCCCGTAACCCCGTCCGGGATGCAAAAGACGCAAATGACGGGCGGGTAGCTGACGGAGCGAAGAACTGGGCTAAAGCCCAGCCTCTACAGGGCCGGAGGATGCCAGCGGGGCCTGGAAGGCGAGCTTTAGATGGACCAACCCTGGCGGTACTCGCGGCGCAAGAAGTCGTTGGCTTGCAGGGCGTTGGTGACACGCATGTTGGAGCCGTCATAGTAGATTTTCTTTCCGGCGCGCAGGGCGACGATGCCGAGGAGCATCACCTCGGTGAGGCGCGCGGCGTACTCGAACGGGCAGGAAGCTTCGACTTTTCCCTTGCAGGCGTCCACCCAGTTCATTTCGTGGAACTGGCCGGCGATGCGCGGAAGCTTCTGCGGAGGCTTGCCAAAGGATTCGTGGAGCGACTTGGGCAAGAGGCGGGGCTTGAAGCCGTAGGTGTCGTACAGGAGCTTGCCCTTGCTGCCGATGAGCAGCGCGCCGCCTTCCTTGTTCAACTCCTCATCGCCGAGCTCTTCGGGCTTGTTGGGCTTGAGGCCGCCGTCGTACCAAGTGAGCTTGACGGGCGGCATCGCGCCGCGCGCGGGAAACTCGTAGAACGTCAGCGTGGCGCTCGGGTAAGAGACGCCATTGAAAGGCGTCGAGACGGTTTCAACGCTGGTCGGGAAGCCCAGGTCAAGCGCCCACATAGTATGGTCGATTAAATGAGCGCCCATGTCGCCGATGGCGCCGACGCCCCAATCTGTCCAGCCGCGCCAATTGAAGGGGTGATAGATGGGATGGTAGTCCACGTTGGAGGCGGCAGTGCCAAGAAAAAGATCCCAGGCGAGGCCGCCCGGAACGGGGTAGTCGCCGCAAAGGGCGGCGGCCAGGCGCGTGTTGACGTCGCGGCCGCTCCACTTAAGAGGTTCGGGGCCGTCCTTCAGCGGCGCGGGGCGCGGGACGCCCTGAGGCCAAAAGCCGAGTGGGCGATTCGTCCAGATGTGGACTTCGCGCACGTCGCCGATGGCGCCAGCCCAAACGTATTCGACGGCGGTGCGTCCTTCGTCCGAAGAGTGACCCTGGTTGCCCATCTGCGTGACGACTTTGGTTTCTTTAGCGCGGCGGGAAAGCTTGCGCGCTTCTTCGACCGACCAGCAAAGCGGCTTCTGGACGTAGACGTGTTTGCCGAGTTCCATGGCCGCCAAGGCGATGGGTGCGTGCATGTGGTCGGGCGTGGCGACGACGACGGCATCGATGTCCGTCTGGTGTTCAAGCATGTCGCGAAAATCGGTGTAGCGCCGGGCTTTCGGCACGTGCTCGGTCTTGAGCTTGACCATCAAGTCCACGCGCGCCTGGGCCTTGATGGGATCAAACTCGCCGGGCAGCTCGCCCGGAGGCGGGGGGGCGGGCAGCTCGATGCGCTTCTTCAGGCGCTCGATGTCGATATCGAGCCGGTCGAGCCGCTTGCCAGCATAGCCCCAGTCCACATCGCACAGCGCGACGATGTTCTGGCTTGCGAGGTTGATGAGATTGGCCCGGCCCATGCCGCCAACTCCAACGCTGGCGATGTTCAGCGTATCGCTGGGCGGAGTGAATCCACGGCCGAGAACGTGCCTGGGAACAATGGCGCACGCGGCGCCTCCAGCGGCAACTTCTGTGAGAAACTTGCGGCGCGACATTTCTTTCTTCTTGCTCATCGGCATTTTCTCCAAGGATTCATTATCGCGTATCGGCGATGGCGACGTAAGTCCCAAGGGTGATCATGCCGAGGCCGGACGCGACACGCTGGCCACGGCGGAAACGCACACTACTTTTGAGTTTGCGCTCAAGAGGAGCGGCGAGGACAACCACAAGAAGATCGGCGGCGGTATTGAGCAACACGGATAAAGCGCCGAGAACCATGAACTGAAAGAAAACATGACCCTGTTGCGCGGCGATGAACTGCGGAATGAAGGAAAGAAAAAACAGAGCCGTCTTCGGGTTGAGCACTTCGGTGAGAATCCCCTGACGAAAGGCTCCCGCGGAGGCGGGCTGCGATGCGCTAACGAGCATTTCCGAATTTCGCGCGCGAATCATGCGGATGCCAAGCCAAACGAGATAGGCGGCACCCGCGTATTTGACGGTATGAAATGCCACAGCGGAAGCAGCAAGGATTGCGGAGACGCCAAGGGCGGCGGCCAGAACATGGAAGAGCCCACCGACAAAGGTGCCCATGGAGGAAAGGATGCCCTCACGACGGCCTCCGGCGAGGCTGCGCGCTAAGACATAGAAGACTCCTGGCCCTGGAGTGATTGCCAGCAGAAGCGCAGCGACAAGGAAAAGCAAGAAACGGTGCGCGTCGAACATGGCAAAAATTGTAAACGCTAGCCTTCGGGCGCGCAAGACGCCTTATGGATTGTCCATGACCGGCGGGAAATACGAGGGCAAGCATTTCCCGTGGTCCACCGCGCGGCCGATCAGAAGGAGGGCGGGCGCTGGGCGGAGACTGCGAAGGCGCGCTCGAGGGCGATGCCGACGCGGCCGAGTGCGCCTTCCTCGAAGAGGCGGCCGATCAAGGTGACGCCGTGAGGCACGCGGCGCGGTGGAGAAAACTTGGGCAGAGGATTCTTCGGATCGGGCGCCCAATCCGAACGCGCTTCGGAAACTTCCACGAAGCCGGCGCGGAAGGTGAGCGAAGGATGGCCGGTTTGATTGCTGATGGTCAGCATTTCGTCGCGCAGCGAAGGCACGAGCAACAAATCCACTTGCGAAAAGATGCGCGCCATCTCCTGCGCGACCTTGCGGCGGAAACGGTCGGCCTGAACGAAGTCCACGGCGGAGAGGAAACGCGACTGGCGAAAAAGATTGGGCCAAGCGTCAGGTGTCTGCACTTTGAGCTGGTCAATGCCGTGGTTGAGCGTGAGTTCCTCAAAAGCGGCGGCGCCTTCGGCGAAGAGAATCAGGTTGAGCGAATTGTACGGCCAGTTGGGAAGCCCAACTTCGACGGGAACGAGGCCGAGCTTGGGGAGAGTATCGAGGGCGGCGCGATCCACGGTGGTGGCGGGATCTTCCTTCATCCACGCCGGGAAATAGCCGACGCGCAGGCCATTGATGCTGGCGTTTGAATCGAAATCGAGATGGCTGGGGACACTGGAAAGATCGCCGGGGTCAGGCCCGGAGATGGCTTGCAAAACGAGAAGCGCATCCTCGACGGTGCGCGTCATGGGGCCGAGCTTGTCGAGCGACCAGCAGAGAGTCATCGCGCCGGTGCGCGGCACGCGGCCGTAGGTGGGACGCAGCCCGGTGATGCCGCAACGCATGCTGGGGCTGACGATGCTGCCGCCGGTCTCGCTGCCAATCGAGAAGCCGACGAGGCCTGCTGCTGTTGCGGCACCGGGACCCGCGCTGGAGCCGGACGCGCCTTCTTCGAGCAACCACGGATTCACGGTTTGGCCGCCGAACCAAATGTCGTTTAGCGCGAGGGCGCCGAGACTGAGCTTTGCGAGAAGTACGGCCCCCGCGGCGTGGAGGCGTTTGACCACGGCAGCGTCGTCTTTCGGAATGCGGTTGCGGAAAGGCTCGGCGCCATACGTGGTGGGAATGCCGGCGGTGTCGAGAAGATCTTTTCCGCCCCAGGGAATGCCGTGCAGCGGGCCGCGGTATTTTCCGGCGGTGATTTCTTCGTCGGCCTTTTTGGCCTGGGCGAGCGCGAGATCGCGCGTGAGAGTAATGATGCAGCGGAGCTTGGGATCGAATTGCTCGATGCGGCGAAGGTAGATTTGCGTGAGGCGCTCGGAAGTAAGTTTGTGCTGCTCGATCCAGCGGGAGAGTTGCGTGACCGGGGCGAAGGCGATGTCCGCGTCGTTGGATGGTAGCGGGCCGGGGTCGGTGTTGGTGCGGACGAATTGATCGCGCTGCGGGCCAGCAGACTGACTCAACAGAACGGAATGGTAGCGCGAGAACGGTGCGAGCGTGGGTTCCAGTGCAATGGTGCGTGGCCCGGTGCGCCGCTCATACAGAGAAGCCAGGTTTACGCGCCAGGATTCTGCGGCGAGCGCGCGGTCAGCGGGCGTTAAATTCACTTGTACGAGTTTTTCTGCTTCGGCGAAAGTCGCGGGCGATACTTCGGGTCCGACGGCCGGCCCGGTGCCGAACGCGGGCGGCGCTCCGGGAGGAAGTTGCGTGGGCTCCTGCGCGACTTCTGCTTCGTGGATTTGCGCGCTGCCGTTAGAAGCGACGGCAGCGCCAATGAGACCGAGCGACGTCTGGGTCAAGAAATCCCTGCGCGATTTGGACATGGGGCCTCCGCGCAGCATTGTAGCCGAGTCTCGCGGTTACGATGCAGCAGTCCTCGCTTTCACGCGCGGACCAGCAGTTTCAGGCGGCTGGCCCTGCCGCCTATTTGCTCGTGATGACGGCGCTGCCGGCGTCCAGATGGTCGAAGTTGAGCATGGCGTTGAAGACCAGGAAATAACTGCCCATGGTTTCGCCGCGCCACATGGGATTGTTGGCAAAGAGGACGACGTGGCCCTTGCCGTGGGGGACGTCGACGACGGCGGGCTTTTCGGCGATTTCGTTGCCGCCAGTGATCATGCCACTAAGAAGCAAATCTTTTTCGGCGGCGAAGCGCAGGACGACGCGCGGCTGCTGATCTTTGGGAGGAATCGCAAAGCGGGCAAAGTCCGGCAGGTCTTCGGGAACGTAGAGTTCTTGCTCGTGGGGAGTGCGTTTGACAGGTTTTTCCGGAGGCTCGTAGGGGCGGGCCTGGAGGATGTCCGGATCGCTGGCGGTGCCGCGACCGCTCGAACGCGCTGAAGCGCCTGCGCCTTCCTCAGGCCCACCGCCGCCACCCGGACCGCCGAAATTGCCGCCGACAGTGATAACGGGACCGGTGCGGAAATAGACGTACAGCATGTCGTCGTAGCCGTAGGTGATGGGGCTTTTCTTGTCGTCGATAGTAGAGAGGACCACGCTGCCGGGCGCCTGCATGGCGCGAGCATCGGAAACGTTCACCATTTCCGTCATGCCGCCGGCGACGGGGAGCGAAGCGCTGGTTTGCACGGCGATGAGCAAGCCGCCTTCGCGAACGAAGCGCTCGAGATTGGCGAGGCCCTGATAGCCGAGGCCGCCGCGAATATCGTCAGTGGAATCCAGGCCAGGAGCGACAAAGTTGGGAGTTTCAGTGGAATTTTTCCAGGGACGCGGATCGCCTCGCATGGGCAAGCCGCGCAGCACGGCGCTCAGACCAGCGGGGCCGCCTCCGCCCATGGGAGGAAGGATGATCACGTCAAACTTTTCGCGGAGGTTCGTGGTTTCGTGCAGCCAGGTATCGGCGACGTAGGTGTAGGGAACTTTCAACTCATCCATAGGAATGCGGAACCAGCCGTCGTTTTGCGTGTTCTGCCAATCGTGGACGAGAGCGATGCGCGGAGTGGCAAGCGGATGCGTCTTGACGCTCAGTGTCGCATTGGTGGAATGGAGTTTGATTCCGAGATCCTTCGCTGCTTTTTCGAGTTGAGAGCGATCAGCGTTGCGAATGATAAATGAACCGACTTTGAATTTGATGCCGTCGGCTTCGAAGGAATCTTCCGCGGCGTCCATGGCGACGCTGGCGAGGCGAAAGCGCAGCGACGCGAGAATATTTTCTGTGTTGTGCTGCACGACAAAAGTTTTGCCCTGTCCATCAATTCCACCCGGCGGATCAATCCTGCCCATTTTTTGCATGGCGGCGTTGAGGATGGAGAGATCGGTGACGCGGGTGGCCTTTACGTTTCGCAACGCCCCGAGAGTCCAACCGGTGTCGTCATAGGAACGAGGATCGCGCGGGCTGTAATACTGAGTGTCGAGGGCCATATCGGCGAGACGGCTGTAAGGCTGGTCCATGCGGACGACGTAGCTCCCCGCGGGGATGACGGTTTCCGTGGGTTTCTTTTCTTCTTTCGGTTTGGCGGCGGCATCGGATTTCTCCGCCGGTTTTTCTTTATCTTTGTCGCCGGCGGATTCCTGGCTGGTCTGCGCTGCCGGGATGCGCAATTCTTTTTCGAGGCGGTGAACTTCGACGCCCTGGAGTTCCAGAAGATTCAAGAAGCTGGCCTGTTCGGCGGGGCGCGGGTCGTCCGCGGGAAAGACCCAGGCCGCAGGGCCTTCGGTGCGGGCTTTCGCAACAGCACGCTTGCTCTTCAAATAAAAGTTGTTGAGAAACTTCTGGCCGTTCGCGGCGACGTTGTTCATGCCGAAGAGAATGGCGCTCTCCTGCATGTTGATATTGTCGCGGGCGGACCATTTCACCTTAGGGAGTGGGGGATTGGGACGATACCACTCGCGACTGGTATCGGGAGGGCGCAGCGTGCGGACGCGAGTGTCGGCGCCGCCATTGCCAAAGGTTTCGTAGAAACGGCCGATAGAGTTGTGATTGTTGGCGATGGACAGCAGATAGTTGGGAGCCCAGCCGTCGTAAAAGCCGTGAGTCCATACGCCGATGACGCCGCGCTTGGTCATCTCTTCAATTTCGTGGTAGGCCATCTCCTGCCATTCGCTGATGACGATGGGATCAAGCCATGCGTTGTATGGACCGGTGCCGGTCATGATGTAGAGATAAGGGACGGATTCATGGAGGTCGTGCATGACGGTGGGATGCCAGTCGAGATAGGTCTTGAGCATATTACGGGAGAGCGCGAGGCTGACGCCGAGATTGTCGCGGTTGTTGTCATGGGAAACGTAGTGTCCCCACCAGATAAGGGGATACGGAGGCTGGTCCGGGTGTTTCTTGTGCTGCATATAGATGTCCACCATGCGGTCGTGGCCGTCGGTTTCGACGATGGGAGTGATCAGCACGATGGCATCGCGGCGGATTTCTTGAATGAAGGGCGTGTCTTCCACGGCGAGACGGTAAGCAAGCTCCATGAGCATTTCAGGAGAGCCGGTTTCCGGTGAATGGATGCTTCCGTCAGCCCAGTAGATGGGTTTGCCTTCAGCGATCAGCTTTTGCGCTTCGGCTTCACTAAGGCCACGAGGATCGGAGAGGCGAGCGGTAATTTCTTTGTAGCGATCGAGTCTTGCGAGATTGGCTTCGTCGGAAACGGCGGCGACGAGCATCTCGCGGCCTTCTTCGGACGTGCCAATGCTCCAGACCTTCACCCTGGGGCTCTTGTTGGCGAGGAGCCGGAAATAAGCGTTGACATCTTTGGTGTAATCGAGAACCTCGGGCTCTCCCACGATGTGATGAAGGGAGACATCTGGCGCGGGAACGCAGGAGCTGAGAGGCAGATGGTCGACGAGCTCGGTGCTGAAGAAGGATTCGGTAGTGAACTCTTTAATTTTCTTGGTGTACAACGTGTGGTCGCTTAGGGAACACGCGTTGGATTGGGCGAACGTCGTGGAAGCGAGGAAACACAATGAGAGGAAACCGCCGAGCAAACTGCGCATCATGAAACACCTCAGGGCGAAGCGATCGCCGGGGATTTTATAAACCGTTTTTCGGGGAGGCGCAACCCAATCGCCTTGCATGTCGACGATACCGGCCAATTAGCCTATGATTGGCCGCCGACGGCAGGCGAATTTGAGGAGAGCGACGGATGGAAGAACAACTGAGCCTGGATTTTTTGCGTGTGGTGGAAAACGCGGCGATTGCGGCGGCGCGTACGATGGGATTCGGCGACCGGCATCATGCCGATGAAATGGCCGTGGAGGCAATGCGCAAAACGATGGACTCGGTGGAGATTGACGGAACGATTGTGATTGGCGAAGGCGAGCGCGATGAGGCGCCGATGCTGTACATCGGTGAAAAGGTCGGACTGGGGACACACGCGCCGAAGGCTTTGTTTCCGCAAGTGGACATCGCGGTGGATCCGCTGGAAGGCACGAACCTGTGCGCGACCGGCGCCGCGAACGCGATTGCCGTGCTGGCGGCGAGCGAGCGTGGGGGGTTGCTGCACGCGCCGGACCTGTACATGGAAAAACTCGTAGTGGGTCCGTCGTGCAAAGGCGCGGTGGACCTGGATGCGCCGGTGGCGGACAACTTGAAGGCCATCGCCAAGCGGCTGGACCGCGATGTCGAGGATCTCGTGGTGATCGTACTGGACCGTCCACGCCACGAAAAGCTGATTGAGGAGATACGCACGGCGGGCGCGCGCATCCGGCTGATTGGGGATGGCGATCTCTCGGCGGGAATTTCGGTGTCGGTCGTGGGCACGGGCGTACACGCAGTGATGGGCACGGGCGGCGCGCCGGAGGGCGTGCTGACGGCGGCGGCGCTACGCTGCCTGAACGGGCAGATTCTTGCGCGGCTGGTAGTGAGCAAGCCGGAGCACGCGGAACGTCTGACAAAAATGGGCGTGAAAGACACGAAGCGGATTTACGACACGGAAGATCTGGCGCCGGGAAAGAAAATGATTTTCGCATGCACGGGCGTGACGGATGGAAACTTGCTGAAAGGCGTGCGGTTTTTCGGGGAAGGCGTGCGCACCAGCTCCATGATTTTGACGCTGGATGAACGGCAGGTGCGTTTCATCGATTCGGTGCACCTGGAGAAGCGTCCGGATATCAAGGTGCGGTTTAACTGAAAAGCAATTTCGGGGAATCCGGTCAGTGCTGCTGATTTGTGATGGCCAGAAAGACGCGGTCATCCACGGCAACCGAGCGAGCGAAAAGAGTAGCGGTATTTGCGCCCACGATGGCAACGTGTTTGGCATTGCTGCTCAATGCCGGACCAGCAGGCTTCGAGGCGACTCCGGTTCCATCACCCGGCTGAAGCGAAATGCGAGTCGTTTTCGGCGTGCAGTTCACCGCGCCGATACACGTATCGCGGACAAACACCTGACGGTAGCCGCTGTTGGTGCCGCTTCCGGAAGTCTTCGACTGTGCGGAAGCCTGACTCGCAGAATGGCTCGGAGTGACAGCCAGAAACGCGACAAAGCGCCCCGAAGCGCTGACGGAAGGCAGAATGCTTTCCGTTCCGACCAATGCTCCGTTCACATCGGTGGAAATCAGATGCGTCGACGGCTTGCAGGTTTCTCCCGCGCCAGCGCAAGTATCCAGCAGGTAGATTTGCCGTCCCTGCGCCGCATTTTCCACGAGGTTCGTCGCAGCCGAGCTGAAAGCCACATAGCGTCCGTCGGCGCTCATCGAGGGCGTGTGGTTATCGTCGTTCGCGGCAGTGCCGTCGGCCGCTGCGGAAAGAAGAGTCGTGTGCGATTGGCAAGCAGTCGCGGCACCTTCGCAGGTATCGCGTAGAAAAATTTGGGAATGATCATTCTGTACCGCCGTGTAGGCAACATAGCGCCCGTCAAGACTGAGCGCCGGAGTCTCTTCGGCAACAAGCGCCGCCGCTGAAACGCTAGCCGGAGTGCCTGGCGGACATCCGCTCGAAGGACAAATGTAGAAAGCTGCGGGCGCACTGGAACCTCCGCCTCCGCCGCCAGTACAAGCCGTGGTGCAACCTGCAGGAGCAGGAGACGGAGGATTGAAAACCGTCACACTCGCGGTCAAGTTTGTCGATCCCGAATTGACGAGTAGGTCGGAAGTGACGGTCGCTTGAATCTGAGACGAAGTTGCCCCCGAAAGAACTGTCAGCTTTCTCTGCGCGCCGCCGACATTCCAATTCACCTGTGATCCGCCTGAAGGATCCGTGGACGGAAGAAAACCAGAGCCATTGAGCATCAGCGTGAATGCCGCGCTGCCTGCCGGCGCACTCGCGGGACTAATTCCAGTGAGCCCGGGCAAAGGATTCGGCGGCGGATTGATGGTGAAGGCGAGCGGATTGGAGAGGCCGTTTTGTCCCGCGCCGGATGCGGGGTTCACAGTGATGATGGTAGCAACGCCGGGCTTGGCGACCAGCGCCGCGGGAACCGTCGCTGTGACGACGTTTCCGAGGGCGACTCCTGTGTTGTCCACCGGGACCGTAGTCGCCAAGGGCTTACCGTTCCATTGCACAACGGTTTTTAGGACAAAGCCCTGCCCATTTACCGTCAGAGTAAAGTCCACGCTGCCAGCGCTCATCTGGGCAGGTGAAAGAAAAGCGAGACCGGCGCCCGTGTTGTTCTGAAACGTGTTGCCGTAGTCGTTGCAGCCGGCTGCGGCGAGAATCGCCATCAGTGCGACAGCCAATGCTGTCCAATACCGCTTCATTGAGACTCCTTAAATTCTGACGACCCTCGGCAGTGCCACGGCCAACTTGCCTGTGCAAACTGTAGCCCGCAGCGCTAGCGCGGTTTCGGGGGGTAAGATGCCAGTTTTGTGCTGCGCGTTGACCGCGACGAAGCCGGGAACCGGGGAACGCCGCCCAGCTTGAATCCACCCACTGCGTCAGGACGCACTTTGCCACGAATCTGCGGACTCGTGCAACCCTACATGTTTACCATCTGGAAGGGGATGCGGTCAATGTGGATGCCGGAGTATTTCTGTTGAGGGAAGAAGGCCGCCGTGAAGCTTTTGCAAGAATTTGCCGGCTGTGATTTCGGGGGTGCGGCCTCGCTATTGTGAACCAAGCGCTGCGATCGAGACGCGCGCCAGCTCATGAATATGATTCTGACACTCCGCATCCTGGACCGGTAATGCGCTTGCGGCGCGATAACAAGCGAGAGCTTGCTGCTTTCGGCCAAGTTTGGCATAGAGGTCGCCGCGCGCTAGTTGAAACAGCGGGTTTGTCGGATATTTTTCAGCAAGCGGGCCGAGAACGCCGAGGGCTTTTTCATATTGCTGATCGTAACGGTGCAGGTTCAGAGCGAGATAGAAGCGCGCGATGTTTGAAGTGAGAACGCCCTGGGCCATGGCGTGTTCGAGCAGGCGCACGCCGTCTTGCTTTGAGCCGCCGGGGATGCCCATAAAAAAACGCAGAATCCTGGCGAGCGAACTCAGCGCATCCACGTAATAGTTATAAAGCCCCAGACCCAGGTCGGCGTCGACGAGATCCGTGTCCAGAGTTTTGGCGCGCAGGAAATGCTCGCGTCCACGCACTCCGGCGCGGGCCGTGTTGCGATTTTCACCGCGCAATGCGTAGAGCCGTGCGAAAGCGGCTTCTGCCATGCCGGCATAAAATTGCATTTCCGCGTTTTCACCCTGCTTGTTCTGCGCTTCCGCAAGCGACAAAGCCTTGGCGGCCAATTCAAAATAGCGCCGATCCGATTCGAGTTTGGGGCGGCGCCGGGCATCGCTCATTCCGTACTTGAAATCGGCAGAGGCACACCATATCCGCCACCACAATGCTTCCGTTTCCAGCAAATAGCCAAGAGGATGATTAAGCCGTTCCTGTTCCATGTGCTGCGCGGCTTCGACGGCTCCCTGGAGGTCAAAGGAATAAATCTTGTCAAGGATGGCGGGCGTCTCCGGCGGCAGAGTGAGGCTCGAAGCGCGCGCGGGAATGGAAAGAGGTGCCAGGAGGAGCAGGCAAGCCATGCCGAAGCGCCGGGCCATCTGCAATAAATTCATCGTCCCCGTCCGAGAAAGAGAATTGCGCCGGTTCAAGCTCTGCGCCGGAAGAGTTTAAGCTGTTCAAGTAGAGTTGCAAACCGAAATGGTTTTTGCGTGTAAGGAATCTGGTTAGGTAGCGCGCCGCGCTTTTGTTATTCTCGGCGGACCCGTGAAAGCAGATAACAATACGGCAAGCCCCGGCCTGGAACGCAGTTTGGGACTGAAAGAAGCCGTTGCCCTGAACATGATCGAGATTGTGGGGATCGGACCGTTCGTGGTCAGTTCCCTGGTGATTCGCGCGATGGGCGGGCCGCAGGCGCTGATTGCATGGCTGCTGGGAGCGGTCCTAGCTACCCTGGATGCTTTCGTATGGTCCGAGCTTGGCGCGGCAATGCCAAAGGCTGGCGGAACTTATGTGTTCCTCCGGGAGGCATATGGGCCGCAGCGCTGGGGCCGATTGATGTCGTTCCTGTTTGTGTGGCAAACATTCCTACACGTGCCACTTTCCGTCGCGTCGGCGTCAATCGGATTCGCGAACTACGCGGAGTATCTTCATCCATTGACGACGGCCGAGCATAAAGCAATTTCAGGCGGACTCGTCCTTTTCCTGGTTGTTTTACTTTACCGGCGCATTGGAACGATCGGGAAAATCTCCGTTCTCTTGTGGGTCGGGGTCATCGGAACGATGCTTTGGCTGATCTGGGGAGGCGCCACGCATTTCAACTCCAGCATCGCGTTTGATTTTCCTCGTGGCGCCTTCAATTTGTCGTGGGTATGGTTCGCGGGCCTCGGGTCTGCGATGGTAAGCACGATCTACAGCTATTGGGGCTACTACAACATTTGCCATCTCGGCGGCGAGATCAAGGACCCCGAAAAAAATATTCCACGCGGGATTTTTCTTTCGGTGCTGGGGATCGCCATCCTTTACCTGGCAATGCAAACGAGCATCCTCGGCGTGGTGCCGTGGCGCGAGGCACAGGACTCCAGGTTCCTGGCCAGTCTATTTGTCGAAAGGCTTTACGGAGCTACAGCCGCCAAGATTGCGACGGGCATGATCTTGTGGGTGGCGCTTGCTTCCGTTTTCTCGGTTTTGCTGGGTGCTTCACGAGTCCCCTATTCGGCCGCCTTGGACAACAACTTTTTCCCTGTCTTTGCTCGCGTACACCCCACGAAGCACTTTCCCCACGTTTCTCTTTTGGTTCTGGGAGGACTGGCATTCTTGTTTAGTGTGAAGTTGAATTTGCAGACAACTATCGTGGGAATTCTGGCGGTGCGACTGATTGTCCAGTTTATCGGTCAAGCAGCCGGAGTAATGTTGCTGCGGCGCAGGTGGGGTCCGGAGCGCTTCCCCTTCAAGATGTGGCTTTATCCGGTGCCCGCAGTATTGACGATGATCGGCTGGTTCTGGCTTTTTTGGAGGACCGGTCCGGTGCGAAAATGGGGCTTGCTCCAGATAGCACTCGGCGTGGTTGCGTTTCTGGTCTGGTCCTGGGACAGAAAGCAGTGGCCGTTTGGGAAGGCAGTGACAGGCGACTCATGACTGGCGAATCACGAAAAGCGTCAGATAGAAGCGGGAGATCCCGCGGTAGCGAAATGCGTTTTTCGGAGAATCTAGTGAAGAGAAGAATGTACGGCGTCGCAATCGGATTGCTAAGTCTGCTCGGTACGTGGAGCTACGCGCAATTTCCTCCGGCGCCGGGTACGGGCCCGGGCTTGCCGGAAACCGTCGAAGCGATCGAGAAGGCTCGCGTCACCACACGCATCCTCTACGTGACAGCTCATCCGGACGACGAGAGCGGCGCTGTGCTCACTTACCTTGCCCGCGGGCTTCATGCGGATGTGGCTCTGCTCTCCTTGACGCGCGGCGAGGGCGGACAGAACGACCTTGGGCCCGAACAAGGGCCGCAACTGGGATTGATCCGAACACAGGAATTGCTGGCGGCCACGCGCGGCTACGGAGTGCGGCTTTTCTTCACTCGCGCCAAAGATTTTGGTTTTTCGAAGACCCCGGAGGAAACGGAACGGGTCTGGGGCGATCAGGTCGTCGAAGATATGATCCGCGTGATCCGCAGCTTCCGCCCCACTGTTGTAATTAACGGCTGGGGCGGCGTGCACGGAGGCCACGGGCATCATCAAGCCGCGGGATTGCTCACGCCCAAGGCCGTACAGCTCGCGGCCGACGCTTCCTTCAAGCTGCACGGCTCTCCCCGGGAAGATCCGGACTCGGCGCCGTGGGGCGACCGCAAGCCCGTGGTTGTCCTGGACCTCGACCGCAGCGAATCCCCCAAGGGTTACATGCTCCCCCTCGATGACATTTCGTCACTCTATGGAAAATCCTGGCGTGAAATCGGGCTCGACGCGTTCGCCAATCATCGCACGCAAGGGATCACCGGATTTTTGGGCTCGCCGTTTCTGCGGCGCGCCGTCGCTCTCCAACGCGAGGACGGCGGTCAACTCGATCCCGCACTTTTGGCTCAGCCGCTCGGCCCCTTGGACGAGGACTACGAGATTGGCAACATGGGCGTGGACCCGCTCATGCGAACCGTGGATGCCGCTCTGGTCGCGGCCCGCGACGCGGCTCTGCGGCTGGATTGGAAAGCGGCAGCCGATTCCCTGGTTGCCGCAGGTAGAAAAATCAATGAAGTGCCCGTGCCTTCGAATGCGAACCAAGTTCCCGCTCCCGTCGCATCTCTCGCGCGAAGCCTGAAGCGGAAACGAGAAAAGATAGATGCAGCGTTAGCTCTCGCCACGGGGCTGCGATTGGATGCTTTTGCCGATCGCAGCGAACTTGTCTCTGGAGAAACGTTCACGATCCGCGTCGATACTCATCGTCGCGGTGAAATCACGGGAGACTTCAAGAAGCCCGCGCTAATGTTTCCTTCCGATTGGAGTGTCACGAATGAAGAGCCCCAAACCGGCGGAGCCATTCGTTTTACAGTTTCTGCCGGGCCGAATCCTCAGCGCGTACCGCCTCCCGCAGCGGCGTTACTGGCGGAACTTCCACCGCTCGTGATCGCCAGCCAGGAAGCGGTGATCGATGGCTATACGTTCGCCGTCAGCGCACCGGCCATACAACTCCGCGCGACTTCGACTCGCGCGGATCGCATGCCCTTGCGAATCGTTCCGGCTTATACGCTGGCGATCGAGCCCAAGCAAGCTATCGAAATCGCAGCCAAGCGGGGCAAGCCGTTCGATGTATTGCTGCGCATGCATTCCTACGCAACACAACCGGCAGAAGTTCGTGCGGGTCTGACTGCGCCGCGCGGATGGAAAGCAGGCGCGGCCGTGCCCCTGAAATTTGATGGCGCGGGCGACCACTATGCCCGGCTTACAGTGACTCCGCCACAACGGGTCGCAAAGGGGAACTTCAAGATTGCGGCGTACGTAGAACGTCCGGCCAACCGCGCGCGCGGCGAAAAAGCGGAGAAATTCACTACTTCCCTGGAACCACTGCCGACGCTGCCGACACAGCTTTGGAGCGAGCCGGCCCTCTGCGCCGTGCACGTGTTTGACGTGATTGTTCCGGAGAACCTCCGTGTCGGCTACGTCACGGCGGAAAGCGAGCCTGTGCCCGAAGCGCTTCAGCGCCTAGGTATTCACGTCGAGATGCTGGACGTTGTGGCCTTGGCGTTTCGAGACTTATCTCCATTCAACGCCATCGTCATCGGTGTACGCGCCTACGAACTTCGGCCGGAATTGGCGGGAGCGAACCAGCGGCTGCTGGATTACGTTTCCAGGGGCGGAACGCTGGTAGTGCAATACCAGCGGGAGTTTGCCTGGGACAAATTTCAGTACGCGCCGTATCCTGCTTTGATCTCACCGCCGCTTCCGCCTGCAAAAGAAGGAACACCGCTGGTCGTTCGTCCGCTTCCGCGCATCACCGACGAGAATTCTCCGGTGAAATTTCTAAAACCGAGCGATCTGCTGCTCAATCATCCGAACAAGATTACCCAGGACGATTTCAAAGGGTGGACGCAGGAGCGCGGCCTCTATTTCTGGACGGAATTCGACCCCAAGTACACGCCGCTCCTGAGCATGCACGATCCCGGCGAGCTGGAACTCAATGGCGGCCTTGTCTACACGCATCTCGGCAAGGGCACTTACATTTACACGGGACTCGCCTTCTTCCGTCAATTGCCTGAAGGCGTTCCTGGTGCTTACCGGCTATTCGTCAATTTACTCAGCGCGCCGCGGAGTCACTGACCCGGTCCGCCGCGAAAACCTTACGCCCGAAAATTTGAAAATCGCTTACCTGGAGCGCTAAACCAATCGGCACACCGCTGTCACCTTCAATTCCCCGTGCTATTCTCTTGAACCGAGGAGTGCAACGCGAATGTGGAACCATCCTGGAATTTGCTTTGCGCGCGGCGCGACGCACAAGATCCTTCTATTGTTGCTGGTTTCCGCTCTGTCTCTGGCCAGTGTTTCTCCCGCCACAGCGCAAAAAGAAAAGAAAAAAAAGACAGACGCCTCTTCATCCTCAGACACCTCCAAGCCGCTGATTCCGTTGACTGACGAGCAGCAGATTGATTACACGCTGTCGGATATGCTGGGAGCCTGGCAGCTCGGCGACATTGAAAAACTCCACAAGGATTATGCCGACGACGTGGCGATGGTGAACGGCTCGTGGGCGCCGCCGATTTTCGGCTGGACCAACTACCTGGCGATTTACCAACAGCAGCGCGCGCGGATGACACAGGTCCGCATGGATCGCTTTAACACCTATATCAAAGTGAACGGTACCGTGGGTTGGGCATGCTACCAGTGGGACTTCCAGGCGGTCGTCGACGGCCAGCAGGCGCAATCCCAAGGGCATACGACCGTCGTGTTAGAAAAGCGCGAGAACCATTGGGTCATCGTGCTCAATCACACTTCGGCGGCCCCGAAGCCCCAGCAACCCGCGCCGGCGAGCGCACCCTCAGAGCAACAGCCACCTGCAAAGCCGGCGCCGCGCTGAAGCTTAACGACACAGTCGGAAAACCTGAAGAGCTAAAGAAGGCCCTTCAGCCCTTCCTTCAGCCACATTCCGGCAATCAGTAGAAGCAGAACGCCTGCCAGAATGCCCGTTCCCATGATGGGCCGGGAAAGCGCGTTGATCTTCGCTACCAGTTCGCGCTGCTCCTGGGCCATATGTTCTTCAGCCGCATCGAGAAAGATTTGATCGTCTTCGTGGCTTGAGAGGAGACTCCGCCGGAACAACAGACCGAGGAATACAGCGGTAGCGACTCCCCAGGCAATCAGCAGATAGAGCAGCGGCCCAGAAAGGAATTGTGATTCCATGGTGACCTCCCATTGGGACCGATCCGCAGTGCCGGCCGGGGCCGGCAAGGGGGTTTGTAGGGATTTCCAACGCGGAGTATAACACTCTAAATTTAAAATTCTAGTGGTGAGCATCATAAAGATTGATCCCAAGTCCTGCCTCTAACCAGGCTGGGACCTGGCCACGAAGTGCCGCTAGTTACGGGCCAAAATCAACAAACTAAAGCAACTTACTGACCGGTCGCACCTTCACCCTCTGGCATGAGCGGCGTGCTGGTAGCGTAAGGGGACTTGCATGGTTTGCGGCGTACACTCCCATGAAGGTTCTGGCATCGCGTTGACAAAGAGAAACCTGCCGGGCAGAATGAACAAGCCTCATTGCAAGCGGCTCCGGCAACACTGGAACTTGCTTTCTCACACTCGTGCCCGAGTGGCGGAACTGGCAGACGCGCTGCGTTCAGGTCGCAGTGATCGCAAGGTCGTGGAGGTTCGAGTCCTCTCTCGGGCACCAATTTTCCCCAACCTTCCAAATCCCTCTGCTTCGGTGGCAAAAACCTATCCTTAACGCTTGCTCTCCCGCGCGCGGGTCGAGAACCGCGTATAGCTCGCAATCTTCCCCTTGCGCTTCTACAAGAGGAGGAGTATGTTTCCTGTAGAAGCTATAGGGAGCACAATGCCAGACCCTCGAATAGACCTTCCGCAAGGCACCCTGGACCTACTGATCCTGCGCACGCTCGCCCTTGAGCCGCAGCACGGCTGGGCCATCTCGGAGCGCATTCATCAGGTCTCCAGCCAGGCTCTTTTTGTACAGCAAGGCTCCCTCTATCCCGCGCTGCATCGCCTGGAGCGCAAAGGCTGGATCAAAGCACGGTGGGGCGCGTCGGAAAACAATCGCCGCGCCAAGTTTTATGAGCTGACTCGGCTTGGGCACAAGCAGTTGGAGCGGGAAGAGAACGCCTGGCGCAAGCTTGCTGCCGCGGTCGCGCAAATCCTGGAGACCACTTAGGAGGGCCCCATGTTGAACGATGTGCTGTTCCGCTTGCGCTCCCTCTTCCGCCGGAAAAGTGTGGAGGTCGAACTTGACGAGGAGCTGCGCTTCCACTTCGAGCAACAAGTCGCGAAGTTTATCCAGTCCGGCCTGCCGCCTCAGGAAGCCAAACGCCGCGCGCGTCTGGATTTTGGCGGAGTGGAACAACTCAAGGAGGAACATCGCGACGCCCGTGGCGTGACCTTCATCGAAACTGTGCTTCAGGATATTCGCTACGGCCTTCGGACGCTGGCGAAGTCAACAGGTTTCACCGTTGTCGCCATGCTTACTCTCGCCCTCGGCATCGGCGCAAACACCGCCATCTTCAGCTACGTCAACGCCTGGCTGATCAAGCCGCTTCCCTATCCTCAGGCGGACAGGCTCATGGTGCTTGAGACGCATGACAAGAAAAGGGGATGGACAAGCGAACATTTTACGTCCGCCGCGGACTTCTTCGATTTTCAGAAGCAAAACACTTCGTTCGAGCAAACCGTAGTTTGGACAGACGCGAATTTCAATCTCACCGGCGACGGTCCTCCCGCGCTGGTCGAGGGCGGCCGAGTGAGCTGGAATTATTTTGACACCCTGGGCACCAAACCGATTCTAGGGCGCACATTCACGCCAGATGACGATCGCTCGGGCGCTCCGCACGTTGCCATTCTTAGCCAGGGACTATGGCAAAGCCGATACGCCGGAGATCCGAAAATCCTTGGGCGCAACATCGCAATTGGAGGCGAGGCGTACACGGTGGTGGGGGTAATGCCCGGAACATTTCAGTTTCCGTTGATGGGCCTCGCCAATTTATGGACGCCCCTGGCCCTGACAGACAAGCAGTGCGCGGACCGCGGCAGTACCTGGCTTCCCGCATTTGGCCGGCTGAGGCTTGGCGTGACGAGAAAGCAGGCTCAAGCGGAGACGGCGGTGTTTTTTGCTGGCCTCGAAAAGCGGTTTCCACAGACGAACACCGGCATGACTTTGCTCGTCAACTCCATGACTGACGAAATTGCCAGGGAAGAAGGCGCGCCCCAGGTGATGATTTGCCTCTGTATGGTAGGACTGATTCTACTGATTGCCTGCGCGAACGTAGCGAATCTGATGCTGGCCCGCGCGACAAATCGCGCCAGGGAGTTCGCTGTTCGCGGGGCGCTTGGCGCGACGAGTGGCCGGCTGGCCCGCCAACTTCTGACGGAATCGCTGTTGCTGTTTTTGTTCGGCGGCGCGGCTGGCGTGTTCTTCGGCCTGTGGGGGATGCGCTGGATCGAGTCTCAGATCCCGGGCCACATCCGTGGTTATCTGGTGAACTACGGACATGCGGATTTGGATTCCACAACGCTCGGCTTCACGCTGGGAATCACGCTGCTGTGCGGCCTGATCTTCGGCCTCGCGCCGGCACGCGAGAATTCGAAGCTCAACCTGAGCAGCACGCTCAAGGAAGCATCCGCCCAAGCCACCGGTGCCAAAGGCAGTGCGCGGCTGCGGCGCATATTCGTCGCTGCGGAGATCGCGCTGGCCGTGGTAGTGCTCATTTCAGCGACGCTGCTGGTGAAGAGCTTTATGATTTCAGTGCGCTCCAGCCCCGGATACAATCCCGCGAACCTAATGGTGGCGCAACTGGCGCTGCCCAGGACGAAGTACGCGGGGGAGTCGCGGCAACGCAATTTCAGCGAGGATGTGCTGGCGCGTATCCGGGCGCTGCCACAAGTGGACTCGGCGGGGATGGCGAGTAACGTGCCGTTCGGCGGGTTCGGTCAAGGAGTCGAGTTCGAAGCCGTCGGGAAGCCCGCTCTTCAACCGGGAGAAAGGCAGGGCACGCACTTCACAGCAGTTTCTGCGGATTATTTTTCCACGATGCAGATTGGCCTGGTCAGAGGCCGTATGTTCAATTTCGCCGACACGCAGGGCGGTTCCCCGTCTGTGATTATCAATCAGACCATGGCGGAGCAGATTTGGCCAAATGAAGATCCCATTGGAAAAGAACTTCGATTTGGCGACCAACATACGGTCGGCACGATTGTGGGCGTCGTGAACGACGTCAAGATGTACCAATTGCGCCCCCGTCCTGAACGTCAAATGTACGTCCCTTTGGCGCAATTTCCTTCGGCGACCCTCGGATTCGTGGTGCGGACAACCGCCGATTCCACAGCGATGGCTACCGCTGTCCGCGACACCATTTGGACTGTGGACCGCGACCAGCCAATCTCTTCCGTCGAGCCACTCGAGACCTTGATGATCATAGTGGACGCGGGGAACCGCGTGTTGACCAAGCTGATGGTTTTCTTCGGCGTCCTGGCCATGTTTTTGGGAGTGATCGGCATATACGGCGTGATGTCAAACCTGGTCTCTCAGCGCACGCACGAAATCGGCATCCGCACGGCGCTGGGCGCGAGCCGGCCGCAGGTGATGGGCATGGTCATCGGCCAGGGGCTTAAGCTCGCGTTGATTGGCGTCGTTGTCGGAGTGCTGGGGGCGCTGGGAGCAACTAGAGCGCTTGCGACGATGCTCTACCAGGTCACGCCCTACGATCCCCTGACTTTTATTTCGGTCCCGATTGTGTTTGCGGCGGTCGCTGCGGCCGCGTGCAGTATCCCGGCACGCCGTGCGATGCGGGTCGAGCCCATAGTCGCGCTGCGCTACGAATAAGCCGTGGCTCAGTGAAACCGGCATACAAACCCTGAAAGAATCACCAGACGTCCCTCACCCTGATACATTGGAGCACGTGAGCGCGTACTTGCCTGATGTATGCTCAGGAAGCAACAAAGAATCACCGAGGTGCACGAATGCTTTTGCATTTGATCGCGCTGAGCTTTCCGGAGTGGCACCCGCACTTCTCGTTCCTCGACACACCGCACGCGAACGAAATGATGGCCTTGCGTTGGTTGCATCTCATCTTCGGCATTATTTGGATCGGCTTGCTCTACTTTTTCAATCTGGTCCTGACGCCCGCGATGAAACAGTGCGATCCCAAGCTTCGCGTCAAGATTTATCCCGAGCTGATGCCCGGCGCCATGGCGTGGTTCCGCTGGTCCGCGCTGGTTACCTTGTTTGTTGGGATGCGCTATTACGCCATTCATCTGGCGTCCGACGCGAAACTCGTGGGCAACCCTGCGCTCGTCGGCAAGTGGTTCGGCTGGTGGTTTCTCGTGTGGCTCGTGGCATATGTTTTCATTTACGCGCTGCAGCTTCCCGCTAAGGGAATCTTGAATAGTGTCTGGATTCGGACAGTGGGAATTACCTTGGTCGTGGTCGCAGCGTCCTGGCTAATTCTCGCGTTGAATGGCGGGCCCAACGTTTCCAATCCGCACCTCGCCATCAGCGTGGGAGGCGGACTCGGCTTGATCATGCTGCTGAACACTTGGGGCGTAGTCTGGCGCGTCCAGAACCGCCTAATCGCGTGGTCGCGCGCGAGCGCAGAGCAGGGCATCCCCATGCCGCCGGAAGCCGAACGTTTGATGCGTTGGAACTATCTCACCGCGCGAACCTCGTTCTGGCTGTCCTTTCCCATGTTGTTTTTCATGGCCGCGGCCAGCCACTATCCGTTCTTGAGCACCGTCGCGCGATGAATTTCATTATTTAAGCGAGAGGTTATGACGTCCGGCGAGAAAAATGAAAAGGGAGGCGGGCCAGGTCGTCCCGCCTCCCTTCTATCCCCTCTCGGGGAATCCGGCCAGTCTGACGGAGGGCGACTAGCCGGTCGTGTGTTGGCCTGCCTATATAATCCCCGGGGGGTGAAAAAAGTTCCTGTGAAACCTAAAAAAATTGACTAGAATCTTAGTGGAAATCGGCATACGCCGTCTGCCGCCACACCCCTATGCCACGCCCTTCGCAGCTAAGTCCCGATAACATCCTTCGTTTTCTGCAAGTTAGAAGCGCTCCCGCTTCCACCGCCGAGATCTCTCAGGGACTCCATCTGAGAAAGTCCGACAATCGCCCCTTGTTCAAAATGCTTTCCAAGCTCAAAAAACGCCGCGCCATCGAAGAATTGCCTGGGGGCCGTTACCGCCTGCCGGGCCGCAAGTCCGAACGCAGCGCGCCTATCCAAAAAGCTCCCCAGGACGCCCCGCGCCGGCCTCTACCGCTCGCGAGTCATGACGAAGTCACGGGCCGCCTGGTCCTTCACCACGACGGTTACGGCTTCGTCGTGCCGGACTCCCCCATGCCCCAGCTCGACGGCGATGTCTTCATCCCCCGCGACGCCATTCAAGACGCCATGCACGGCGATCACGTTCTCGCAAAGATCCAACGCCTGGGCGGCGTCACCGGCGCGCAGCGCGCCGAAGGCCGCATCGTTCGAGTGCTCGACCGCGCGCACCCCACCGTTGTCGGTCTGTTTCGCTACGGCTCCCAGCGGAATGTCGTCCTGCCTTACGACGTTCGCATCCAGCACGAAATTGAAATCCCGCGCGGCAACGAGCTCACTCCGGGTCTCTGGAAAAAACTCGGCTTCAGCGGCGCCGATGAAACCAGTATCCGCTCGCGGCGCATCCCGCGCCTCGATGAGCTCGACGGAGCCGTCGTCAACGTGGAGTTGCTCCGCTATCCGCACGGAGGCGCATCGCCAACCGGCCGCGTCATCGAAATTCTCGGCCGTCCCGGCGATCTCGGCGTCGACACCGAGATCATCATTCGCAAGCATCATCTCCCGCACGTCTTCTCCGCAGGAGTTCTTGACGAAGCCGAGCGTGGCGCCAACCCCGTCGGCGAATCCGAGCGCGAGGGCCGCGAAGATTTCCGCAACCTGCCCATCGTCACTATTGACGGAGAGACCGCACGCGATTTCGACGACGCCGTCTACGTCGAGCATCGCGCCGACGGAGGCTGGCATCTTCAAGTCCACATCGCCGACGTCGCGCACTACGTTCGAACCGCCACGCCACTCGACCAGGAAGCGCGCCTCCGCGGCACTTCCGTTTATTTCCCCGATCGCGCCGTCCCCATGCTTCCCGAAGCCCTTTCGAACGGCATGTCTTCGCTCAAGCCCCGTGAAGATCGCCTGGTGATGAGCGCGCTCGTGGAATTCGACGCCGCAGGCAACATGAAGTCCTCGCGCATGACTTCTGGCGTCATTCGCTCCGCCGAGCGCATGACCTACACCAACGTCAACAAAGTCCTCGAAGGCGACCCGGAGATGTCCAAGCGTTACGCTTCGCTCGCGCCACGCTTCCGCGACATGAAGGAGCTGGCTCTGCTTCTCAACGCCCGCCGCAACGAGCGCGGCTCCATCGATTTCGATCTTCCCGAGCCGGTCATCGAATTCGACGACGAGCAGCGCATGACCAACATCACCCGTAGCGAGCGCAACATCGCTCACCGCCTCATTGAGGAATTCATGCTCGCCGCCAATCGCGCCGTCGCCGCGTACCTTCTTCGCCGCGGCATCGAATCGCTCCATCGCGTTCATGAAAAGCCCGATGTCCGCAAAGTCCTCGAGTTCGAAGAACTGGCCCGCGCCTTCGGCTACTCTCTCGGCGTCGAAGACTTGCATCAGCGCGAAGTCGCCGTTCGCCACGGCCGCGTCCCCGCCCCTGCAAAAGCCGGCCGCCCGGACTCCTACGGCCATGGCCGCGAGCGCGGGATGAAGGTGGCGCTCCCGGCCGGCGATCTGCGTATCACGCCGCAGCACTATCAGCGCCTCATTAAGAAGGTAGTCGGCAAGCGCGAAGAGCGCATCGTCTCCTACCTCATGCTGCGTTCCCTCAAGCAGGCCCGCTACGCCGCCGAGCCGCTCGGCCATTTCGCTCTCGGCTTCGAAGAGTACACCCACTTCACTTCGCCCATTCGTCGTTATCCCGACCTCATCGTTCACCGGATTCTGAAATGGGCGCTCGAGAATCCCAACGGTGCTCCTCCAACATCGCAGATGCACTCCGCCGCGCCGCGAGGCGCTGAAGCTGTCCTCTATTCGCACAAGATCCTTGAAGAAATCGCCGCGGAAACCTCCGAAGCCGAGCGCCGCGCCAATGGCGCCGAGCGCGAACTCATGGACTGGAAAACCGCTCAATTCATGGAAGAACATCTCGGCGAGGAATACGACGGCCTGATCATTTCCGTCCAGAAATACGGCTGCTTCATCGAACTTTTCGAAGTCTTCGTTGAAGGCCTTCTTCCAATCAACGCGTTGGAGGAATTCGCAGGCGCGCGCTGCGTCCTTCGCGAGCGTGATCACGCCATCGTCGCCCTACAGAGTGGCGGCAGCCGCGAAGCAGGTAGTGGTCGCGCGGCCCGCGGCTCTCGCCGTTCAGGTTCTGCCTCTTCGTCCGTAGGGCCGGGCCTTGCCCCGCCCGTCCGCGTCGGCGGCGCATCACCTTCTCGTCTCGTTAGCAACGCCAAAGCAGGCGCTTCGGCCTCTGGCCGCGGCGCAAAGCCCGGCCAACTCGAATGGCATCTCGGTGATAAAGTCCGCGTCCGCGCCGAACGCATCGACCCCATGCGCCACCGCGTCGAATTCGCCCTCATCCCGGATCCAGATTTTCGCCCTGTCGAAATCTCTGGCGAGCCCTTGTCCAAGACAATTCTCCGTGGGAGGCGCTAGCAGCGGCTTTTTACTACGTGGAGAGGAGCGCGCTCTGCTGCAGCCATCGCCCACGAGAAAGAAAACCAAACCCTGGGCCACAGCATAATAGCCGCTGGATCGAATCGTCGAATCCCCCAATGAAAAGACTTGAGCACTTGGCTGTAGAAGGAATACGGGAATACTGTTAGTCTCCCCACGATCTAATCACCCGGACAGTCATTCCGAACGAGCAGGCCGACTTTTTCTTCCGCTTTCACTCCTGCGAAAGCGTCGGCCTGCGAAGAGAGGAATCTCTCTTCCTCTTGCATCGGCCGGACGGAAGACCCGTTCCTTTGGCACGCCGGGCCGTCGTAGCGCCGCCCTTCAGGGCGGCATCTTTGATTCCTTCCGGTCGCTTCGTCCAAATACATTTCGCTTGTCGCGTTATCGCTTGCGCGACTATCGCATCATCTGCCAGCTTCGGCACGCCAAGCTCATCGTCCTCGTCGTCGCCATCGGCCACCGCAGCATCATCTACGACGACTAGTAGCCAATGTCATCCCGCCCTAGCCTATTGTTATTCAACAACCTGATACTCGCTCTGAACCAAGCCGCTCGGATAATGCCTCGTCGCGAGGTGGCGAAGCCGAATGTCGCGCGGCAGACTGCCGAACAGAGGAATTCCCTCTCCAATGAGCACGGGCACGCGCGTGATAATGAGCCGTTGAATGGCCCCCTCGCGCAGAAACCGCTGAATCGTGATTCCCCCGTCGATGTACAGGTGCTTGATCCCGCGGGCAGCGAGCTGCGAGACGATCTCCGCTGGCGGCCCGGCCATTTGTTCCACGACGCCTCCGCGCACTGCGGACAAATCGAGTGGGCGGCTGCTCAGCACAACGACTCGCTTGTCGCCGTAGGGCCAGGACTCAAAAGCCAGAACCGTCTCGAAGGTCTTGCGGCCGATCACAATCGCGTCGACGCTGGCAATAAACTCGTTGTAGCCGTGGGGCTCGCCTCCGCCCTCCGGCAAAAAGTCGAGATCGCCGTTCGTCCGAGCAATAAAGCCGTCAACACTGGTGCCGATAAACACCGATGCCGTCATCGTGGACTCCTCGCCTACGGCCGTCTAACTATAGACTCATAACCCGCAATCATTCCAACGTCCTACCGCTCTATTCGAATGATACCCAACAAATAATTTTACAGAATAACTATTTACTGCTACACTTTTTATGTTTGTCACCTCGTATCCCCGTCGACCTGACATTCTCCAAGCCCCTTACTTTCCTGCATCTCGTTCTCCGTACCCTCTTCCAAGTTCCGTATCCCGTAAGTCCTGCAGTTGCCACTCTTACGAACTGCCGGGGGTGGGGGTATTCTTCCCATTTCGGAAAGTTTGCTGGTTGCGGCGACGAGAACTCGCATTTCATTCAAGCTCTTTCTTTTCACATCCTTGCGCACTCTTTTGCACCGCCAAAAACTCAACTCGTTTCTTTTCAATCGATTCCGCACTCTTTGCCCAAAACCACCCGGGGTGGGGGTATGCCTCTCTTCCCAAGCCAGTCACTTCTGCTATTCTGGAAGGCCAAAAATGATCGCTAGGCCACCGCTATTGGCGCAGAACATCACACGAAAGAGGAAACCCATTCCGTGAGTCAAGTAACCGTCAGCGCCCGCGCCGCCAAGCGCGTCCACAACTTCAACGCAGGTCCGGGAGCGATTCCTCTTGCCGTCCTCGAACGCATCCGTGAGGAACTTCTCGACTGGCGCGGCAGCGGCATGTCCGTCATGGAGATGAGCCATCGCTCGCCCGAGTTTGAAAGCATCAACGCCGCCGCGGAACAAAAGCTCCGCAATCTCCTCGGAATTTCCGACGATTACGCCGTCATCTTCGTCCAAGGCGGCGGCAGCATGCAGTTCATCATGGCTCCGATGAATCTCGTCCTTCCCGGAAAGCCCGTTGACGTTCTCCATACCGGCACCTGGACCGCCAAGGCCATCGGTGAATTGAAAAAAGGTTTTCCTTACAATATCGCTGCCTCCACCGAACTGGAAAAGTTCGCGCGCCTTCCCCGCCGAGACGAAATCAAATTTTCGCCCGACGCCTCCTACGTCCATCTCTGCACCAACAACACCATCGAAGGCACGCAATGGAACGCCCTTCCGGAAACCGGCGCCACTCCCATCGTCGCGGACATGTCTTCCGACATTGCTTCGCGTCCCGTCGACGTAAAAAAGTACGGCGTCATTTTCGCCGGTGCCCAGAAAAATCTCGGGCCCTCTGGCGTCACGATCGTCATCATTCGCAGGGATCTCGCCGAGCGCGCGGACAAAAATCTCCCCACGCTTCTGCAATACGGAACTCATATCAAGGAGAAGTCGCTCTATCACACTCCGCCGACCTTCGCCGTTTACATTGTCGGCTTGGTGCTCGAATGGATCGAATCCGAAGACGGAATTCCGGGAATGGTGAAGCGCAACGACGCCAAAGCAGGATTGCTCTACGAGACGATTGAATCTAGCGGCGGCTTCTATTCCTGCCCGGTCGAAAAATCCTCGCGCTCAAGAATGAACGTAGTCTTCCGCGTCGGCGGCGGTGTCGGCCGCTCAACGGCCGCCCAGAACATGGAAGCCCCCCGCAACATGGAAACAATAGAAAAGAAGTTCGCCAATGAAGCCGCCGCTGCCGGCCTCGTCGGCACGCCTGGTCACCGCTCCGTCGGCGGTATGCGCGTTTCGCTTTACAACGCCGTCGAGCCCGCCGCCGTCGAAGCTCTCACCAGCTTCATGCGCGAATTCCAGCGCACCCGCGGCTAAGAGGATTTTGCGTTTTGAACTGCCTCTTCGGCCAGTTTCCGGCGGCGCCTGCTTTGGTGTAAAGTGGTAAGGAAAGCGCGGCGGCCGCGCCGCGGCCCTGAGGGTTTTTCAATGGACTCCCCACTCTCCGCAACGGCAACGAGAAAGGAAGAGGGCTCCGCTACGCCCCGCCAAACCCTCACCATCGTCGACAATCGCACCGGCAAGTCCTACGAAATCCCCATCACGCACGACACCATCCGCGCCGCCGACCTCCGCCAGATAAAAGTGGATCCAAAAGATTTTGGCCTGATGAGCTACGACCCGGCGTTCAACAACACCGCTTCGTGCATCAGCAGGATTACGTACATCGATGGCGACGCCGGCATCCTCCGTTATCGCGGCTATCCCATCGAAGACCTGGCGGAAAAAAGCACCTATCTGGAAACGGCGTTTCTGCTCCTGCATGGCGAATTGCCGACGTCTTCGCAGCTGAATGATTGGACCTACAACGTCACGCACCACACTTTCATTCACGAAAGCATCAAGAAATTCCTCGACGGCTTTCACTACGACGCTCATCCCATGGGCATGATGATCTCGACGATCGCCGCGCTTTCCACTTTTTATCACGACGCGAAAGACATCTTCAGCGTCGAGTCTCGCAAGAAGCAGACTTATCGCCTGGTTGGAAAAGTCCCGACCATCGCGGCGTTCTCCTATCGGCACACTCTGGGCATGCCGTTCGTGTATCCGGACAATGAGCTCAGCTATCCCGGCAATTTCCTGAACATGCTCTTTCGCACTACCGAGCCGAAGTACCGGCCGAATCCAACGCTGGAACGCGCCCTCGACGTTCTCTTTATTCTTCATGCCGACCACGAGCAAAACTGCTCGGCCAACACCATCCGCGGTGTCGGCAGCTCTCACGTCGATCCGTATTCCGCCACGGCTGCCGCGATCGCCGCGCTGTACGGTCCGCTCCATGGCGGCGCCAATGAAGAAGTTCTCCACATGCTCTTGCAAATCGGCTCGGTCCAGAAGGTTCCCGAGTTCATCAAGCGCGTCAAGGCGGGCGAAGTCAAGCTGATGGGATTCGGCCATCGTGTGTACAAGAATTATGATCCGCGCGCGCGGATCATCAAGCACATCGCGTATGAAGTGTTTGAACTCATGGGCAAGAACCCGCTCCTCGAAATCGCCCTGGAGTGCGAGCGCATCGCTCTGGAAGACGATTACTTTGTGAAGCGGAAACTCTACCCCAACGTGGACTTCTATACCGGCCTCATTTATCAATCGATGGGCTTCCCAATGACCATGTTCCCCGTGCTGTTCGCGATTCCGCGGACTTCGGGTTGGATTGCGCAATGGGAAGAGATGCTTCTGGATCCCGAGCAGAAAATTGCCAGGCCCCGGCAGATTTACCTCGGACACGATACCCGCCACTATGTTCCGATCGATCAGCGCAGTTAGGAAACGCCGTATCCGTTTCGCATATCTCCTACTGGGAGGCCCTCGACAATCGCGTTCCGCAGGGTATAGTTGATTTCTGGATTTGGAGAGAGGTTGCATGGCTCAAGTCTCGAATACAACCGCGCACACGGGAGTTCGCCGCCGCAGTCAGCGTGTACTGATGCAAGTCCCTGTACGCATTCGCGGGAAGAACGCTCAAGGAGCGGAGTTCGACGAACACACGGAAACGCTGGCCATAAACGCTCACGGCGCGCTGATCTTACTTAACGCTCGCCTTACCAGCGGCGCGGTTGTGCTCATGAAGCACAACAAAACGGAAGAGGAACAGGAGTGCCACGTGGCGTTTCTCGGTCCGGTGCGTGGCGGCAAGGCAGAGATCGGTCTGGAATTTACGGCGCCGCGTCCAACTTTCTGGCGCGTGGCCTTTCCTCCGGAAGATTGGACCCCGAAGAGCCCAGAGGCCCGCAACGTTCTCGGCAATCGTTCGAAATAAGTAACTCGTTCCCGCTAACATCTGCCGCTTCATACTTCTTGCGAACTTGCAGGATGGAAGTTTACGGAAGAACGTGAGCGCGAAGATTTTCTGATCGTAAAAAACTTCAGCCCTGCGGGGCCTTTTTTCCCATCATTGCCGTCAACAGCCATTTCCTCAGCACCATCAGGTAGTAGGGTTTGGTTTCGCGAAACATCAGACCCATGCCTTGATTGGGCTGCGAATAAATGACGCTCGCTTGCGCTTCAAAAAATTCAGTCTCAGTGAAAAGCTTTATGGCCAGGGACGTTCCCATCGGATAAGGGCTCTCCATATCCACGTAACAACCGTTCAAACTCAGTTCTTTGACGCGCGCTGTCCGTTTGTCTTCGGACGTGCTTTCGCGCACCTCAATGGAGCCGACGAACGGATACCGGGGACTGCGGCGCCGATCCTGTTCCAATGGGCCTCCGGGCGAAAACCGTAGTGATTCTACTCCGGCACACGCAATCTCGTCGAAAATATGTATTTAATTGTTCAACTAGATAGAATCTGAAGACGTGAAGACCAACCGCTTCCGTGCCGTTCGTTAATCAATCTCCGCAGGGGCACTCCGCAAACGCTCGTAGCGATATTCTCTGGTCACTCTTGCGTTCCTCGCCGCGACGCGCTGCGTTCATCGCCATAGTCGCGGGCGAATTCCGTCGCATCGCGGGCTGCAGCGAGACGCTGAGTTTTTCCCGGAGCCTGCGGTGTGCGCGGAAAAGCCTCAGACGCACAGCCATCGCCGAAATCCGCAGCCGCCTGGCAACTTCGTGAGTGGAGTACTGCAACACATCACGCAGCAGGCATACCTGCCGAAGATCGGGCGGAAGCTGCCGTATCGCCTCCGCCATGTACGCACGCATTTCGCGGCGGGCGAAGCGCTCTTCAGGATTGTCTTCGCGCGCCCTGAAGTTACTTCCAAGAGTTTCTTCGCCCGCGCCGCTGGGCTCATCGAGCGAGAACAGTCTCCCGTCACGCCGCTTGCGGATCACGTCGATGGAGGCATTGGCCGCAATGCGCGAAACCCAGGCGTGAAGGTCGTCTCGGTTTTCCGTAGGATTGCCGACAAATTGTTCGAGGCGGTTCATCACTTTCAGGAAAGCGTCCTGTCGCACATCTTCCGCGTCGGCGGGATTGCGTGTCAGGCGCAGCGCCCCCAGGTACAAGCCAGGAGCGTAGGGCAGTATCAACCTGGCGAGAGATTCATAGTTGCCCCTTCGCGCCTGCAGGAGCAACGCGGATCGGCTCGCGCCATCCAGGAACAAAGATGTGCTGCTCATGACGGAAGATGGAGTGGCAGGCGAATCGCCAAGCCAGATCCAGTTGTAAATGACAGAAACTAAAGGACTAACTGTTTTCCCTAATACGAGGCCTAGAAATGGGAGTGACCGCTTGTGGGACACGGCGTGGCGAATCCGGTCATTTGGAGCGATGAAGAATTCCGCCGTTTCATAGCACGGCTCAAAGGGAATTTGACAGCATAAGCCCGCTACAGAGGCGCTTCGAATGGGAGACTCAAAATTATGACGGCGTTATTCGGCAATTTGAAGTTTGTCCCCCCGCATTTCCCATTCGATGCGCACCAAAGAGTCGAAGTGCATGCCTTCGGTTTTGAGCCAGGCTTCCAAATCTTCGCGGGAATTGGCGCGAAACTCGACGAACATTTTTCCCTCGAGCATGTTGACGAGGACACGCTCGGCGCGCGCGAGCCCGCCGGCTTGCATGCGTTGCGCGAGCGCTTCGGCTCCCTGGCGAGTGAGGCAGGCGAGGGTGTGTTGGGTGACGTAGCGTGGCATCGGAACTCCTGCAGTCGATTGCTTTCCAAGTATTCCATAGAAGGAAAGCTCCTGCACGAGGGCAGGGTGGGGGACCGATGATTTTCGAAAACAAATTTTGCAGTGGACAACGCGAAAGATATTGTGTGCATCTTGATGGACAAGTTAGCTGTCGATTTTTTACGGGGGTGGTTCATGAAGCGGGTTCTAGCAGTAGTGTGTCTCATCGCATGTTGCAGTCCGAGTCCTGCCCAAGAAAAATCAAAGTCCAAAATTACTCAAGCTGGAACGGAAGTCGGGGAGAGCGCGAACTTAGCAACTGCCAAGCTACCAGTGCGGCGAGTAGTGCTCTACAAAAATGGGGTGGGATATTTCGAGCATCTCGGACACGTACGCGGCAACCAGGACGTACACGTGGATTTTACGAGCGCGCAATTGAACGATGTTCTTAAGTCGCTGACGGTTCTGGACCTTTCAGGCGGACGCATTACGGGCGTGGATTACAACTCTGAAGCTCCGCTGGCGCTGCGGCTGGCAACGCTGCGGCTGGCGCTGGGCGAGCGTCCTACCATGGCGGAGTTTCTCGGCGCTCTGCGCGGCGCACGATTGGAAGTGCGCAGCGGCAACGGGCCGGCGTTGGTGGGAAAGCTGCTGAGCGTGGAACGAAAAACGCGGACGGGGGCAGGTGCCGGGGGGACGGTCGAGATAGACGAAATTTCTGTGATCACCGATACTGGCGAAGTGCGAAGCGTTGACTTAGGTTCCGCGACAAGCGTGCGGATTGCCGAAAAGGATTTGCAGGCGGAAGTCGGGCGCTACATGAACCTGATGGTAGCATCGCGCGATCAGGATGTGCGGCGGATGACCATCTCGACGACAGGTACGGGCGAACGCAATTTGTATTTGAGCTACATTAGCGAAGTACCGATCTGGAAGACCACGTACCGGATCGTACTGCCCGCCAAGGCGGATAAGAAGCCGCTGCTGCAGGGGTGGGCGATTGTGGACAACACAGTGGGAGAGGATTGGGACAATGTGGAGCTGTCACTGGTGGCGGGAGCGCCTCACTCGTTTATTCAGCAACTCTCCGAACCGTTCTACGGCAGACGACCGGTGGTGGCGTTGCCAGAGAGCGTACAACTGACGCCGCAGACGCACGCGGCAACGCTCATGAGGGGAAACGGGCGATTGGCCGGAACAGTGACTGACCCATCTGGCGCAGTAGTGCCTGGGGCAAACGTGCGGCTGCTGGATGAGAACAATGGAGTGGTTGCGCAGACAACGACGGAGAGCAACGGACAGTATTCATTTTCGGGAGTTTCGCCGGGAAGCTACCGCGTAGAAATCGAACGGCAGGGCTTCCAGAAAAACCTGATTAGCGGCCTCGATGTCGCGCCAGGAGAGAATCAGTTCAACACGCAACTGCGATTGGGATCAAGCACGGAAACTGTAGAGGTCAGCGCAGGGCTTGCTACGGCAGTGCAGACTCAGTCAGCGATGGTCGGCACTGTTGGCAAACTGAGTGGCGTGGCAAACCGACCGCATGTGGGAGTCGGGTCGGGGAGCGGCGGTGGAATAGGGGGCGGGACTTTCAGGGCAGGGCTTTCCGTGGCGAGTCTCGAGGAAGCACGCGCAATGGGCGAAGCGGCGGCAAGCGGGCGGGAATTGGGTGATTTGTTCGAATACAAGCTAAAAGACCGTGTGACGCTGAAAAAGAATCAATCCGCGCTGGTACCAATCGCGCAGACGGAGATTGAAGCGGAGAAAATCTCCTTGTGGAACAGGACGGCCGGATCGGGGCGGCCATTGCGTGGATTGTGGCTGAAAAACACAAGTCCGCTAACGTTTGATGGGGGAAGCTTCAGCGTTCTGGAAAACGAAGTGTTCGCCGGTGAAGGATTGACGGACCCGATCAAGCCGGGAGAGCGGCGGCTGATTTCGTACGCTACGGACCTGGGACTGCTCGTCGAAGCGTCGAAAAACAACCAGCCGCAGCACGTCACGCGAGTGAAGATTTTGAAAGGCGTGCTGACACACGTGAGCGAACTGCATGAGCGGACGCTTTATGTTGCGCGAAATCAGGAAGATGCATCGCGCACGCTGGTGATCGAGCATCCGGCGCGTCCGGATTGGCAGCTGGCCAAAGGATCGAAGGAGCCGGAAGAAAAAGCACCGGGGGAATACCGGTTCCGCCTGGAAGTGCCGTCGAAGGCCACGGCTTCCCTGCCCATCGAAGAAGTGCGAACGCTATCATCAAACTACGCGCTTTCAGACATAACCGAGGATCAGATCGGAGTGTTCATCAAGCAAGGCACGATTACGCCGAAGATGGCGGATGCGCTGAAGAAAATCACGGCGCAGAAAGCAGTGGTTGCGAAACTTGAAGAGGAAATGGAGAACCGGCAGAAGGACATCGACAGGATTGTGGAGGATCAGGGGCGTTTGCGCGAGAACATGAAGGCTTTGCGAGGCAGCGCAGAGGAAAAAGCACTACTGCAACGGTATACAAAGCAGTTGGACGAGCAGGAAACGCAGATCGACACGCTGCGGAAAAAGATCCGAGAGACGGAAGAACAACGCGACAAAGCGAACGAAGTACTCGAAAAAATGATCGACGACCTTCAAATCGAGGCGACGCTCTAAGATCACAGCGCTGCTTAAACACACTTTCGAGCGCGATACATTCGAAGCGCGCCCCGCGGCTTGGTACCTGACCGATAAGGCAGGTTGATGGTGAGGCACATTCCACAGGTTGACGCAGAACACCCGGACGAACGCGTTTTACACTCAAGGCAGAAGCGGAGGACGAGCGGGGAATGCACCGGTGTGGCCCGGCTTCCTTGCGGCGTTCCAGGAAAGAACTCCAAAGAGGTTGAAAAATGAGACGCGTACTGTTCTTGACTGTGACATTCCTGCTGGCGCTGGCGGCGGCTCGCGGGGCAGCTGCAGCGCCACAACACAGGGGTTCGTCCACGCTGAATGGCGTGGTGCTGGGTCCGGACGATAAGCCGGTGGCTCACGCGAGCGTTTCGTATCAATCGTCAGGCGGCAACGCGCCGCACGCTGTGCATACGGACGCGCAGGGCCGTTTTACGATTTCCGGCCTGCGAGCAGACAGTTATGACGTCCGGGCGTCCGGAAAGGGCGTTTCCTCAGAGTGGGAGAGAAACATCCCGTTGCGGGCCCGGCAAACCAAGACCGTGACGCTGCGTTTGATTTATGCAAAAGAAATTCCCAAGGCGTACGTGAAGAGCAAGCCAAAGCAGTAGGCCGAGGCTCCCAAGTTAAGTCCGGGCACTGAAACGCGACTCCTCTATTGATACAAAAGCTGGGCAAGCTCGTACAAGTCGGAATCGGAAACATCCGAGACGGCGCAATACTCCATCCCCTGCCGGCGCCAGTGGCGCCACTGATACCCTTGCCGAAGGCCGGGCGGATGAATCGGAGTGTCCGGCTCCCTGGTAGGCAGAACAAAAACATTAATGAAGTGCTTGCGACGGGAATAGACGAGCGCCGCGACGTTCTGCCCGCCGAGAACATCCAAGCGGCCACCGACCAGGGAAAAACCCTCATCCGCAAAATCCTTTACCGGGGGGACGAACGCAAGCTTGCCGTCGAACCAAGGCTTGACGGTGTGATTGTCGGTGGAAGCAACGTCGGTGAGATGCCCAGGTTGCAACGAACGAACATGGGCGTCAATGATCTCGGCAGCGGTGAAAGGGGCGCTAGCTGCGCTATCCCTGGCGGGACGTAGCCAGGCAAACCAGAAAACAGAAGCGACGAGCAGAATGGAGGCGGCAACGGCAAGCCAACGCCATGCGGGAATGCGAATGGCACCGGGGGGAGCCGTCGCGGCATCAAGACCGGCACGGATTTTCTTGCGAAGACCAACGGGAGCGCTTTCGTAAAGACCGCTGCGCTGAAGCGACGAGCGCAGCGATTCCTCCGCCCCAAGGGCGGTAGTGCATTCGCGGCAGGACTCGAGGTGGCGCTCAAATTCCGCGGCGCCCGTGGCGTCCAGTTCGCCATCCAGGTAGCCGTGGAGGGCCGTGCGAGTAAAATCACAGCTCACGGGAGGCCTCCTGGGGAGAAGCGTGCGTGAGCTCGCGCTGGAGACGCTGGCGGGCGCGGGCAAGGGCAGACATGACGGTGCCGATCGGAATGGCAGTGATGGCGGCAATCTCCTTGTAAGAACAGCCTTCGAGTTCGCGAAGGACTAAAACTTCGCGGAAACGCGGAGGGAGCGTTTCGAGGGCGCGCGTTAGGCGTTCGCGATTATCTCCAGCGATGGCCAGAGCTTCGGGCGAGGTGCTGGGCTGAGGATGCAGTTCTTCGTCGAATTCGGTCATGAGTTCCACAGGGCGATTTTTCTCCAACCAGGTGTAACAAGTGTTGCGCACAATCTGCAAAAGCCAGGCGCGCGCATCGCCACCGTGGAATCCACGGAAAAAACGGTAGGCGCGGAGCATGGCCTCCTGAGCAACGTCTTCGCAGTCAGCGCGGCTTTTGAGGATCCACCGCGCGAGATTGAAGGCGGCATCGAGGTGCGGCAGAACGAGCTGTTCGAAGCGCGCCCGGTCCTGCGCATCCAACACGTCCGAGCCTTTCCCCTGGTCAGAGCCACTCATGGATAGGAACCGCCTGGGTGAGCATTTTATTCCCAAACCTCCCTTCGATGTGACTAATAAAGCAAAAGATTCGTGAGCAGCCAAGCCGGGAATAATTAGCGGGCCCCCGTGGTCTGCACAAACGAAACACGTCCCATATGCGGCGCGGGCTCCCTGGACTCTCTCACCCGCGCCGCCCTCCCAAGCAAATTGGCAGGAAAGGGCGACCGCGAATGGTAACGGATACGGGTGTCTTCAAATGCCCAGGAGGAAAAACGATGGCGGGTACGGCGAAAGACGAAATCCAGTACGACCACAATCACGACGGGATCGACCGGCGCGGATTTCTGAAGTGCATGGCTTGGGCGGGCACAGGGGCTCTTTGTGTGATGAGCGGGGGCGTGCTGAAGTCGTACAGCCTCAGCCGGCTGCCGGAGATGAGTTCGAAGGAAACGATGGGCGAGTTGAGCTTTGTGCAGATCAGCGACAGCCACATGGGTTTCAATAAGCCGGCGAACCCAGACGTTGCAGGAACTCTGAAAGCCGCGGTGGTCAAGATCAACGCCCTATCAGCGGCGCCGGAATTCATGCTGCACACGGGGGACATCAGCCATCTCTCGAAGCCAGAGGAATTCGATACCGTTGACCAGATTCTGAAGAGTGCAAAGCCTCAGGATGTTTTCTATGTGCCCGGTGAGCATGACGTGCTGAACGACGATGGGAAGCAGTTCCTCGAACGCTATGGAAAAGGGAGCAAGGGCGGCGGTTGGTACAGTTTTGACAAGAAAGGCGCGCACTTTATTGGCCTCGTGAATGTGATGAATCTGAAGGCCGGAGGACTTGGCACGCTGGGCCACGAACAGCTCGAATGGCTGGAAGACGACGTAAAGCACTTGAAACACAGCACGCCTGTTGTGGTATTCGCGCACATTCCGCTGTGGTCGGTGTATCCGGAGTGGGGATGGGGTACGGAAGACAGCGCGCAGGCGCTGGCCTACCTGAAGAAGTTCGGCTCGGTGACGGTGCTCAACGGGCACATTCATCAGACGATGCAAAAGGTCGAAGGCAACGTCACGTTCCATACGGCGGCGTCGACGGCGTTTCCGCAACCGCAACCGGGCAAGGCGGATTCGCCAGGACCTATGAAAGTACCGGCGGAGCAACTCAAGAGCGTACTTGGAATCACGGATGTGAATTACGTTCAGGGGCAGCACGCGCTGGCGGTCGTCGATTCGACGCTTGCGTGAACGGAATGACCCAAAACTAAGAAACCAGTCAGACAACAAATCAATGGAAAGGAAGAGAAACATGAGGAGAAGTGTGTCTATTGCAGTTCTAACTATGACGCTGGTGGTCGGGCTGGGAGCGATCGGCATCGGCCAGAGGAGCGTTCTAGCAAGCGCTCAACAGAAAGCGGAAACGACAGAAGTGAAGATCGATAACTTCAGCTTTGGTCCGGGGACGCTGACCGTTCCCGCGGGTACGACCGTAACGTGGACCAATCGCGATGACATTCCGCATACCGTGGTCAGCACAGACGGGGTCTTCAAATCCAAGGTGCTCGACACGGACGAGAAGTTTTCCTTCACCTTCAGCAAAACGGGAACGTATCCGTACTTTTGCTCGATTCATCCGAAGATGACCGGCAAAGTCATCGTGCAGTGAACTGGGAGAAACCTTGCACCCTTTCGACATCAAAGCGGCGCTGCTCGCGAAACACGCGCAACACGTGGTCTTGATTCATTTTCCGATCGCCTTGTTCATCGTGGGCGTGGCGTTTGATTTTGCGGCGCAGTGGACGAAGCGCCAAATTCTGGCCGCGGCAGCCTATTGCAATTTGCTGGCTGCGGCAGTCGTCACGGTGCCGGTCTTGATCACAGGAATTCTCGCGTGGCAGTGGCAACTCGAAGGGCAACGGCTCAAAGGCATTCTCTTGATGCATTTGATCCTTGGGTGCGCTTCCGGCCTGCTGATCTGGATGGTGTTTTTTGTCCACCTGAGAGCGCGGGGGAGCCATGGAAGAGTTCTGCCTGGTTACCGCTTGCCCATCGAGGCGATCACGGTTGCGCTTGTGACACTGACGGGCCACCTCGGAGGGTTCCTGAGCGGCGTGAATGGACCAGGCTAAGTCGCCGGAAATACTATAGAAGCGGAGTAGAATGGCAATGAAACTGTTGTGCGGATTGATGGCCCTGGCCTGCGTGCCAGCGGGTCTAGCAGAAAATCGCGCGACACTTCCCAAAGAAAGGTTGCCGAGTTCGTGGCCGAGAAGTTAGATGTTACAACGCTTCCCGCCTCCATTCGGCCGAAACCGGAGAAGAGAAAGAAGACGTTCGGCGATTATGGCTACATGACCCAATTCGTCGACGAGAGCCAAATACACGCCGAAGCGACGCCGGGCGGGACGCAAATTAATATCAGGATACTGGAAGAAGAGACGTCCGAAATTTACGTTTGCGTTGAAGGTGAGGGCCGAATGGAGAGCGGCCGTGTCCAGCGAGTGTTTCTGCTGAAACTGAAAAACGCGAACGGACTCTTGAAGGGTAGAGAGTCCTGGAAGGAATTCGACGGCTGTCCGGTGATTGGCGGGGCCGACGGTGATTCTCCATCAGAGTACTAAGACTCGTCCTGAGGATCACAATTCCCACTCGAGCTGTCTTAAGCATCGACGGAACGACTAGCCCGGAGTAGCTCCCTTGAGCAAGAGTTTCCTAGGAACGGCGGCTCCCACTTATGCCGAACTGACTCTGGTCCTTGAAATTGCCATGGGCGTGGGACTGCTCATTGGAGCTCAACTCGCGCGCCTGCGACGCTATCGGTGGCACGCATGGTGCCAGTCATTGATCGTGCTTCTCAATCTTGTCTTGATCGCTCTGACGATGATTCCTGCGTTTCATCGCCAGGTACTCCCCAAACTCCCAAGCCGGATCGGAAAGCGCTACTACGCGCTCGCCGCAACGCATGCGGCGTTGGGCGGCGTTGCCGAGTTCGGAGGAATGTATATCTTGCTGGCAGCGGGAACGGAGATCCTTCCGAAGAAGGTCCGGATCAAACGCTACAAATTCTGGATGCGAAGTGTTCTTGTGGTTTGGTGGATGGTTCTTTTCCTCGGAATTGCAACCTACGCTCGCTGGTATATGATTTGGCGGTGAAAGATCAATTCCCAGGATAGGCCTCAAATCGCTGCTGGAAAGCTCCGAGGCTGGATTAGTACTATTAGCGGTTTTGGCTAAAACCCGCTTGCATCATATCCTTCTATCTTACTGATAGTTGGATGTTTATCTCCGGCGTTGAGTTTGGTTTTTGGCTCTAAGTAGCCTTGATGTACTACTACTCAGGTACCCCATCGAGTGGCTCCAGTGACCCATTGAGGCTCCCGCTCCAGGTGCGTAGTCTCCTAAGAACGGGTTGGGGGCCGCGCGGGGACAGCGACTTCGCAAGGAGTCGTGTGCGAGCTACCCAACCCGCCAAGTTTCGGTTTCCTGCTTCCCTCAAGCCACGGCATGTGATTTGGAGGGCCTGCAACCAGGCCCTCCTTTCTTTTAAGTTCGCCGGTATGGAACTTGCATTCTAGAGGCGCCGTGGATACGCATATTTCCGTGAGCCTTCGTGGAATGAATTACTTGAGAGGACTTGTGTTGCTGCGATCTGAAGGATTCGCGCGACAGGTGAAATCCATAGACAGCATTGCTGCGAAACTGATCTTTGTGGTGATGCTGGGCTTGATCCCGATGTCTACGAAGGTCGTGCAAGCCGGGGAACCCCCCATCCCAAAATTGAAAACGGAAACTGAGGCAGCGTTTGAGCGCTACGTAAAACTGACGGAAGCACGAAATGAAGGTGAATTGAAGCGCGGCACTGGCCTGCTGTGGGTGGATGGACTCCCACCGGATCAACGGACAGCGGCCTACGCGGCGCTCAAACGTGGCGAAGTAGAGATGCAGAAACTGGAAATCCTCGATAACGGTAAGCCCATCGCTTGTCCGGGCGGCATGATTCATCACTGGAGCGGCGTGGTTTTCATTCCGGGAGCGAAACTCGAGGATGTCCTGGGCGTGCTCGAAAATTACGACAAGCACTCCGTTTATTACGCGCCGGACGTCGAGCGATCGAAAATCGAATCGCGAAACGGCGATCATTTCAAGGTCTTTCTGCGGTTTCGGTGGCACAAAGTGATCACCGCGGTGTTGAACGCTGAGCATGAAGTGCAGTACTTCCACGATGGGCCGAGCAAGGCACACAGCCGCAGTTCAGCGGTGCGCATTGCAGAAGTCGAAAACGCAGGGAAGAGCGATGAACGGGAAAAACCGCCTGGAGATGATGGCGGGTTCCTGTGGCGGATGGAAACGTGGTGGCGGATGGAAGAGCGCGACGGCGGAGTCTACGTGCAAAGCGAGGCGGCTTCGCTGACAAGAGACATTCCCACAGGGGTTGGCTGGATGATCAATCCCTTTGTGACGGGCATCCCGAAGGAAGCGCTGACGTTCACGCTGGAAGCTACGCGAAAAACAGTTGAAGCCCAGCGCTCCAGGCGCTGATCTCAGGTTGTGTACTATGGCTTCCGCGCGGAAGGCACGGCTTTTTTGCTGGCAGCATCTTTCAACAGGTCCCAGACGCCAGCGGCATTCGCGTCCCAGGTCCATTGGATGGCAGCCTTCGCGGCCGCTGAACCGACATTGTCTCGCAAGACTTCATCCGCATAAAGCCGGCCGAGCAACTTCGCGAGAGCCTGGAAATCCTCTGACCGCCTGAGAATGAAGCCGTCCATTCCGTCGTGAATCAGTTCGGCAACGCCGGCATCCATGGAGGTAATGACAGGCAGGCCACAAGCCATGGCTTCCGCAACAGGCAAAGCGAAGGAATCTTCCCGGCTTGGACTGACGTAGAGATCAGCGGCCGAATAGAAATCCAGAACATCTTCGCGAGATGGCTCAAAACGGCAGCGCTCCGATATGCCCAGAGCGTTTGCCGTCTCAAGGAAAAAATCAGGGGAATCATCCCCAGCCGCAATCACGAGAATGGGGAGTTCTCGAAGGGCGCCGACGGCACGAAGAACGGTTTCAAGTCCTTTGACGCGCCAATCGTTTCCAATCAGGAGCAGCACAAGATCAGCTTTCTGAATTTTCCGCCTCAGGCGGGCTTCGTGACGTAGTGCGAGGCGTGCAGAAGGCGAAAACCGCGCCGTATCAACACCGTTGGGTATGACGCGCACATCTCGACGATGAAAGTAATCGTTTAGGAGAGTGGCTGTGCGTTGCGAAACGGCCGCGAGAGAAACTGCGGGGTCCGCATAGATGCGGCGTTCCAATCGCGCAAGAAGAGTGTAATAAGCGCGACGATGAAGCCTTCGAAGAAAACCGGGCTTTGCCAAATCGTGGACTTCTTCGTTGGCAAGTTCCTGGAGGCGACGAAAGAGCGCGTGGACAATAATGACATCGGCATCCAAACAGTTAATTCCGGGCGAAACAACAACGTCGAAACGGAGTCCGTGGACCCAGCGGCCCCATGCGCGACAGATGGAATTCAGGATTAACCAGGCGGGAAATTGCAGGAGATGAGGACCGGGAATGGAGGGAACTTTATGCCAGATGATCGCGCCGGATTCCTGCGCGCGTGGGACACGGGGTTGAACTACGGCAAGGCCATCAACGCGCTGGGCGTAGAGATGAATCTCGGAATGCTCGTCGCTTGCGAGGCGCCCCAGCAATTCGGCAAGGGCGCGCTCCGTCCCATGACGGCGGTCAACGAAGGGTGAAACCACTGCTAGGCGCAAGTCAGCGCATCCAGGGAATGAACCGTGGAAGTTGAGGGGCGGGGGTGTACTGCGCAGAAGCAGCCAGACTGGGCAATCGGAAGAGAATGCCTAGGAGAAGCCAAAGATAAGCGTTCAAGACGAAATCCTGGTAGGGCTGCATCCCGGTAAACGTCATGGGGAAAAGGAGAAGTCCCGCGTACCAGAAAATAACAAACGCGACTGGAAACCAAAATGAACCTCTCAGCTTTTTTACGACTCGCCACGCCGCAAACAGGATCGCGAAACTCATGACAAACCAGAGTATGAGACCTCCCGCGCCCATCTCAAGAACAATTGTGCCGAAGCCACTTTCCACGCCCGCCGCTGGAGGTTTTACATGGAAGAAACGCGCGACATACTGCGTACCAAGGGATTGCGTGCCAATACCATATCCATAAGGCCAGCGCTCGAAACCGAACGCCCCGAGGAAATTGGTCAACGGATAATCCCAAGTCCGGTTTTGAAGCTGGCTGTTGCTGCTGCCGGGCGAAAGAGTCTCGGTATAAAACGCAACGCGTGAGAGGAGCGCCTCGGGAAAAGCAAAAAACAGCAATCCAATACCCATGGAAATACCGAGGGCGGCGCGCTGCAAGATACGGAAAACGCGCATCACCTCACGCTGGCGCCAGGGGGCCCCCCAAACGAAGGCCACGGCGAAAACCAACACGCTTCCGGCGCCCCACAGCAGAACGCCTCGCGCAGCGCCCAAAACGATCGCGCTGGAAACGAGCGCCAGCGCGAAGAAAGCTAGGTGCCTTCCCTTCTTGTGACGCAGCAGAAGATAACCTATGAAACCAACGACCATGAGCAGGGAAACGAGCATGAAGTCGCCGAAGCGCCCGGTACTGACGAACACGGAGGTCGGGCGATAGGACCTCAGACCGGAGATCGGCGAAACACGATAATTCGTGCTCAGTTCGCGAATTTCCTCGGCAGGCCGCGCGGGATTCAAAAACGTGTGTCCCAGGATGGATTGCGCAATCCCTAGGGAGGCGATGATCATGACGAGGATAATGTTCACGAAGAAAAAACGGCGCAACTGTTCTTCGGAATTGAGCAGGGCGTATCCCACAAAGAGCAGCGGAACATAGTAGAAAAAGAGTTTAAAGCCCAGAATACCGAATACCAAACTGGGAGAGGCAAGATTAAACATCTGCAGCACTCCAAACCAAACAAAAAGAAGAAGCGGCACCAGGAAAGGAGGCCGGAAGACAGCGGCTTCTTTCCGGCGGTAGGCGGCGAAAAAGGAAAGATAGACGACAGCGACGAGAACGTCCTTGGCGAAATAGATCGCCATATTGTTCCCGAGGTATTTCCTAGCAAAATCCTCGAACAAGAGCCATGCCAGGAAGAAATAGACACCGTTGCGCCAGCTATTGAGCATGGCCACGACGAAAGCGGAACCGATGAATAGCAGGGCGACGTAGGCAAGGCCGTTCATATCGCCGGTGACGACATAACCTGCGGCCTTATAGGCGGTGGCAATAAACAACCCTATGAAGCCGAGAAGGGGAAGCGGTCTCCGGAGTTGATCCCCAGCCATCGCTCGCTGAGCAAGATTCATAGTATCGCCGCCGGGAGTAGCCCAGATGTGTGGCAAATACAGCACTTAGACAGGGGCGCTGTCGGATCTGTTGCAATGGCAGGGCTTAGGGGCGAATTCTCGGAGGTGTGGCAGGGAAAGGACTTAACGGAGAAGAAGTAAGGAAGTAAGGACGTAACGAGGCAAGGAAAAGACTTAGAGCGAGAATGCCCCTCCCCCCTCACCTTTTTGAAAAGATTTGATTCTAAAAGGTTTAGAGGGTGGGGGTCGGCAAAAGATATGACTTCACGGGACTTAGGGTTTATGGGACAGAAAATAGAAGCTAGGCAGGAGAAAGGGAAATGAGTTCGGCGAGGATGGAGCTTGGCAAACACGACGAAATATAGCATGGAAATTAGTTTTGGCTAAGCGTTTTGCAGTGAATGGCCGAAATTGAGGATTGAACTGTCATTTCAGAGGGTTGAAGTGCACCAACGCCTTCAACTAATCAGGCCCCGTCTTGCAGTCAACTCAGCGTCGCCTTCCTCAACGTTGTAGCTCGTGGGGTGTCCCGCCACATGGGTCATCCATTTTAGCGCCCTTCCAGAGCCAGCATGGGTGAGCGAACGGCCTTCCTACTAAGGCTCTTGCATAGTAATTATAGAGTACTCATGTAATACTCATAGGCGAATTTAAACAGTTGACAACATACGGGCGCGGTGTTAAGAACCCCCTCGTATGGCCCTTAAGCGCAAGCCCTCTTACCCCGTAGATGCGCTGTGTGTCGCGGAAGCTTGCCGGGGTGTAAGGACCGACCTCCTGTGCTCATGCAAACAGTGGGCGGAACACTACGCAGTCCCACTAGATGTCGTCTTTGCGATCGTCGCCGACCAATTCATCTTTGAGCGAAGTGGAATCCCACGGCTGGAAGCGGAGTACTTCGCGCAGATGGCGAACGACATGCTCACGGAAGAACTCATCGGATTTTTACAAAGAGACCAAGGCTAGGCTAGTGGCCAAGCTAGCAGAAACCGAGACCAGACTAGCAAGCTTGTGTGCCACTCCTAATGGGAATCTCGCGGACCACAAATGAGCCCTTGGACTCGGAGTAATCCACGGGCAAGAAAGATAATGGCTTAAAGTCATCGTGGAGTTGGAAGGAGAACATGCAATCGCTTGAATGGCGCCCACTGACCCTTGATGAAGCCTGTATACAGCATATCCGGCTGATGATTGATTTCTGCGGAGGGAATCGAAAGCGCGCTGCTCAGATGCTCGGAATCGGTCGTACTTCCTTATATCGTTACCTGAAAAAAGGCAAGAAGGTGAGTGGCCCTGCACCGCTTCTAGCGGAGCGCCAGATTCACCTTCGACGTTGCGGCGATCGGTAACGAGGGAGCTAGGCAGAGCTTTAGATTGTGACCGCAGCCTGGAAACCATTTCGGCGGAAGGAGGGGTTTTTCACGCCTCGGGGCCACAACCCAGGCTTGTCCTCTTGCGCGCGCCGCCCGCCGGAACTGAGCCTGCCCAAACATCACGGTCGAGGAGGAAGTGAGCGACACGGATTTCGACTGCGATGCGAGGCTGTAGTTGTGAACAATGTCTGGAACACTGATCGCAGCGTCGATGCCAGGCATTAGCGCGTCGCAGGCAATCCGCCATGGGCGGGAGTCCCAGTTGACGTCGGGGCAGTGCACGGAACTGGCTATGTGCAAAGCCGTTTCGATTCCGAATCCGACGCTGCTCAAGGCAATGATGTCACCGTTCCCTGGGTGCTTACCAATGATCGGATTTGTTTCGATGCATCCCGCGCACCGCGAGCGTGCGAGCGCAGTGCTGTGTGCATCCGCGAACCGAATCCCGGCGATGGCAGCTTCACCCACCCACCACTTCCAGTCTGTATACCAGTGTCTCGGCTTGTCATTCCACCTGTGTTGCGCTTGTGCCCCTCCGTTCGTGAGTAAGAGAACGACTAGCAGTGTTCCGAGGCGGCTGCGTGGTGTCATGGTATCCTCGACTGCAAATTTACTTCCGGTTGATGTGGGCAGCGGCCGTGGGCGGATCGGTTTTTGGATTCGAAGTCAATTTGTTTGTTTTCAGCGACCGGCAGGTTAGTGGATTCTCAAAACGCTGGGTCCGGATAGGTGACGGTTGGACAAATTCCGCATACGAGGATTCCAGAATGGAACTCACTCCCACTTTAGGTTAGGTTTTGTATCGGGAATAGCGCTTGGTTCTGACTAGGCGCTTTTCTCATTGATCGCAGGTAGGATTCATGACGGCTTGAGAACTAGAACGTGGTTATCGCTCAAAAGAGCGGTGCCGGAGAAGCATGAGAGAGCAGTCGAAGCGTCCAGGCGATGGGCTTCCTCGTGAGTTGGTAGCCGTTGGGTGAAAGACCATGTGCTCGCTTAGCTGCAAGCCAGCCCGCAAAAGGAATTGGCGAGTAACGCCGCAGAACTCGGTCGGTGACAAACTCTTGAAGTCCGCTGTTGGTCGTCGTTCGAATCATCAAGTTTTTTGCGTAGGTTGCACCGCGAAATATAGGCGTGCGTGAGCCTCTATCATACGGCTCCTATTGCAAAAATCGATTGCGCGCTGTCGGGCGCGTTGACCAAGGGAGGCAGCGAACAAAGGATCGTCGACAACGCGGGAGAGCGCAGCGGCAAGGTCTGCCGGGTTGTCCGCGCAGAATATTAGTCCGGCGTCGCCTAGTACTTCCTTAAAAGCCCCCAGGTCTGAGGCCACGACCGGCAAAGCGCGAAGCATATTTTCAACGACAACCAAGCCGAAGACTTCCCCGCCAAGCGAGGGAACGGCCACTACGGTGGCCTGCGCGAGTGCCGTTTCGAGCTGCGCTCCGTTAAGACGGCCGACAAACCGAACCTTAGCCGGAAAGGCGGGGTCTTGCGCCAACTTTTCGAGGCCTGCGCGCTCTGGACCGTCGCCGATAATTAATAATTCAAAGCGACGGTTTTGCTCGGTCAGGATTTTCGCAGCCCTAAACAAAAGGGGCACGCCCTTGGTGGTCACCAGTCGACCGATGAAAGCAATGACTGGTGGGCTGGATTTCGGTGCGGGAAGAAGAATCGCGTGTGCGGCGTCGAGCCCATGAGGTATGTGGGTGACGCGCGGAAGATCTAGTACCTCGCCAAGCCATTGCGTGGGGGTAATATTGGCTGAGGCGCGGGCGCAAAGGAGTCGACGAGCGAACGTGAGCAGCCAGAGTTTCCCAGAAGCAACCCAGCCTTGCGCGGCATTACAGCGCAGGCATTTTGAGTGACGATTGGCCATGAAATGACCTGGACAGGGTACGCCCGGAGGATCGATGAGGAGCTGGCCGTTCGGACAAATCGTCTGGAAACCGTGATGCTCAACGACGACCGGCTTTCCTGCCAGCAAAGCTAGGGACAGAGGTGCGATCGTCGGGCCAGCGAGGTGAACGACATCGCACGAGCGGATAAAGCGCCAGAGCCGAAGGAAGCCCGGCTGGCGGACCACGGTGAAAGGAAGTGCGTTGTCGTCGTGATTTAGCGCGGGGGTTTGCGTCACCAGGGTGATTTCGATCTCGGGAGCACCGTTGGAGAGGCGTAGCTCTGAGAGCCCGCTGGCCAAGGATTGAACGATGTTCTCCACGCCGCCGATACTAGGGCCGAAAAAGTGAGAGTAGATGAGCAGCTTCATCTCTTTTTTGGCTCTGGGGAGACACCGGGATGTGTTGGAGGGACGATGGGGATGGCAGCCGTGCAGATGCGACGGATCCGCGTTACCGCAGTTTGTACCGAATCCACGGTCGCCGTGACATTTTCTTGTGGCCCGCGTGTCTCCATTTGCTTACGAGAGGCACTGGCAAGACCCGATAACCACATGGGGCTGGCATGGGCGCGTTGAAGGATGGCGGCTAGCGCATCGGTGTTCCCGAACGGGTAGATGAGCTCGGGACATAGGGGAGCGACGAGGTCACGGCCTGCTCCGACACGATCGCTGACAATGACCGCACAGCCGCAGCACATGGCTTCATTTACCACAACGCCGAAGGGCTCAAATTCGGAAGGCAACACTAGAAGGTCGGCGGCAGTGTAAACGGCGGGAAGCTGCGTTTGGTTGAGGAACCCGAGGAACCGGACGCGGTAGGCTACGCCTAGGCTGGCTGCTTCGGACTCAAGCTGGGGAAGTAGAGGGCCTGCGCCGGCAAAAACGAGGATGGCGTTTGAAAGATTTGCTTTTGCAAAGGCGCGGAGAAGATCGAGCGGCCGCTTCCAGGGCTGCAACTTGGCGGAGAAGAGAATTACAAGCGTGTCGGGCGCGGCGCCCCAGCCAGCGCGAACAGCGGGGCGATCGACGAGCTTCGATTGCTGCATCCACCAATCGTTATCAACGACGAAGGGTGTCAACGTGACGCGCTCCTGGGGGATTCCTAGTGAGCGCATTAGATCGACACCACTCGCGGATGGAACGATCACTTGATCAGCGAGGCGGAAGAGCCGAGGCCATAAAAACTTCTTCGCCTTGGACTTCCAGGCGCGTTGGTCTCTGGGAGCTAAGGAAACAGCATCGGTGCCAAAAATGAAAGCAGCGTTGGAGAGTTTGGCAGCGGCGAGAGCGACCCAAAAGCTGGCGCGAACGTAACCAACGTAGGAAACAACCGCGTCATAATTGCCGCTGCGGATGAGTTTCCAGAGACTCGGATTGAACAGGCCGAAGAACGATTCCGCGCCGGAGCCGCGATTCAGGACATGCGTCCAGGAGTAGCCGTCGAGAAGAGGCACGTCCCATTGAATACTCGCGCCAAATTCCGGGTCGTGACCAGCTTCCGCACCTCGAAGAGTGCAATACGCAACATGGAGATCCAGGGAGGACTGTTTAGCCATGCGGCGGAAAAGCGGCGCCTGGTATTGCACGGGATGGGAAGCGACAAACAGAATGCGGTACCGGCGCTCAGGCATGGCGGGCACCTACTTTTTTGGCGTGATGCGCGGCAGGCTTGAGGAAGTCGGTCGGATTCAACGAGATGCCCCGCCGCGAAGTATAACCCGTTTCCCGAGGTGGGCGCGTGTGCTAAACTACCGTGGGTCCGCAGGGGTTTGCGGTTCACCGTAAGTCTCCGCACCGGTGTCTTTTTATAGGCGACCGTAGTCGGCCGCCGTCGTCCGAAGCCGCTATGCGGCGCAAAAATTCCTATTTCGATGATCGCGGTGGGCCGCGGTCACGTGAAACAAATGAGGATGTGTCATGTCCGGACATTCAAAATGGGCCACAATTAAGCACAAGAAAGCGGCCACCGACGCGAAGCGCGGCCGCGCTTTCACGCGAATCATCCGAGAAATTACCATTGCGGCGCGGATCGGCGGCGGCGAGCCAAACTCCAACCCGCGCTTGCGAACGGCGATTTTGGCGGCAAAGAACGAAAACATGCCGAATGAGAACATCGAGCGCGCGATTCTTCGCGGCACCGGCCAACTGGAAGGCGAGCAGTACGAGGAAGCTACGTTTGAAGGCTACGGCCCGGGCGGCGTAGGCATGCTGATTCAGGTCGTAACCACGAACCGCAACCGCATCGTCGGCGAGTTTCGCCACCTGATGAGCAAGAACGGGGGCAACTTGGCCGAAGCCGGCGCCGTGGGATGGATGTTCCACCGCAAGGGCGAGATCTCTGTGCCCAAGGAAGCGGCCAGCGAAGACAAGCTGCTGGATCTCGTGCTGGAAGCGGGCGCCGAAGACCTGAAGGACGATGGCTCCTCATGGTACATCGTGACTCCGCCGGATGCACTCGAAAAGGTCAAGGAAGCATTGACCAAGGCGGGGATCACGGCCACGTCCGCGGAAATAGCGATGGTCCCGCAGAACTACATTAAGCTGACCGGCCCGCAGGCCACGCAAATGGTGCGTTTAGTCGAGGCTCTTGAAGAACACGACGACGTGCAACACGTTTACGCAAACTTCGACATCGACGAATCCGAAATCCAAGCGGCTGTCGGCGCGAACTAGACTTTCTTTCTACTGAGGCCGCTGCGGTGCTGTGGCCTTTTCCCTTTACAGCGAAATACTCACAAAAGGTTGGCGAGAGTCGCGCGTTCGCCGTAGACTTGGTGCCATGGGTGAAGCGACCTTCACTGGGATAAGCAGCGGAAAGAACGGCTGGATGCGCGTGCTTGGAGTTGATCCCGCGGCTGCGGGACCGACCGGCTTCGGGATCGTCGAGAGCGACGGGCGCCGCTGCCGAATGCTCCATTATGGGGCATTGAAGGTGACTCCCAAGCGGCAGAGAGAATGTGCGAGCGCAGCGCTTCAGGATGTGCATGCTCGCGTTTGCAGGCTGATTGAGCAGTTTTCTCCGGATGCCATGGCCATCGAGAGCGTGTTCACCGCGTTGAATATGCGTACGGCACTGAAGCTGTCCGAGGTGCGCGGCGTGATCTTGCTTGCCGCTGCGCAGCACGGCGTTGTGGTCCATAGCTATGCCCCTCGCGAAGTGAAGGCTTCCGTTGCTGGCCACGGCCACGCCGACAAACGCCAGATGCAACTGATGGTGCGTGCCTTGCTCTCAATGAACGAGACACCCGAACCCTCGGACGCCGCAGACGCCCTGGCCGTGGCGCTTTGCCATTTGCAGAAGGAACAAGCTCGGCGGCGGTTTGGGCTGCGGGATGAAGACTTATCTCTCAAGCTGCGGTCCGCGGCGCGATCTGCCGGATTGTCGGCCGAAATTCGGCCGAGCCGCGCAACGCGTGGCGTGTTGCCGCGCATCGTATCGACGCGTTGACCGCTTTGCGGGCACGCATGACATGGACCGCTTGGCGGTCACACAGGACATTGATCGCTCTGCGGCCACGAAGAACCATGAAGACTTCGCTGCTCCGTTTCTTTCTGGTGATTGCCGCCGCTCTGGCGGCATGTGCGGCGCTCTCCGCCACTGCGCCTTCCGGCGCCAAGCTGACCTTTCGGCGCGTCTTCAAAGGAAGCTCGCCCGAATTCATCGAAATCACCGTGCGGGAAGATTCGGATACTGCTGCGTATGAAATCCGCCAGTTGGACGAAGATCCGGGCGCGTTGCCTTTTCAAGTGAGCGCGGCGTGGCGCACGAAGATGTTCGATCTGGCGGCGCAACTCAAGCATTTCCAGGGGCAGGATCTGGACGTGCATCGCAAAATCGCTAATCTCGGTGAGAAAACCTTTCGATGGGAATCCCGCAGCGAAGTGCATGAGGCGAAATTCAATTACACACTGAATTCAGCGGCGGCTCAGCTCCTGCAGATCTTTGAAGGGCTGGCACGACAGCAGGAACACGTGGACTTGATTACACGCCGCATGAAGTACGACCGGTTGGGAATCAATGACGCCTTGCTGCAGTTTGAATCCGACCTCAACCGCAGCCTTATGCCGGAACCGCAGCGCGTTCTGCCCATGCTCGACCAGATCGCGGGCGATTCGCGGTTTGTCGACATCGCGAGGCAGCGCGCCCGCTCCCTCGCCGAACGCATCCGCCACCAGGGCTGAAAGATTGTTGAGATTTATTTTGGGCAGCATGCGCGATATGGCTAAGGCGATAAATAAGGAATTCTGCGATGGATCGTCTGCAATGGAACGATTTCGGTGGCAATGCGGCAGCGATTAAGAACGCACGCGGCCTCCGTTTTTTTCCCCGCAGGACAATAGTTCTTCTTGCGGCCATTCTCTTCGCGCACAGTGGGATCGGTTTTGCCCAGAAAAAGCAGAAACTCGATAAGAATTTTCGCGATTGGCTGGAGCGGGACGTCGCTTACATCATCACCAAAGACGAACGAGACGCCTTTCTGAAGCTAACAAGTGACGAGGCCCGTGAAAAGTTCATCGAGACGTTTTGGGAAATCCGCAATCCCTCTCCGGGCTCGCCCACCAACACTTTCAAGGATGAGGTTTACCAGCGCATCGCTTTTGCCGATGCGCGTTTCGGCGTCGGTTCCGGTGTAGAAGGCTGGCGCACCGACCGGGGCCTCACCTACATTACGCTGGGCCCTCCGCAACAAAAACAGGTTTACCGTAACTCCGCCAATCTCTATCCCATGGAAATCTGGTTTTACAGCGGCGCCAATCCCGCGCTGCCGCCCTTCTTCTACGTCATGTTTTATCAGCGCGAAGGCAGCGGCGATTACCGCTTTTATAGCCCATATACCGATGGCCCGGACAAGCTGGCTACCGGCGTGGAGGCCATCAACTCGCGTTCGGCCGCGCTGCGGATGATTCGAGATTCTGCGGGCCCGGAGGTCGCACGGGTTTCGCTTTCGCTTCTGCCTGATGAACCCGTCGATGAGACCACAGGAATCGTGAGCCTGGAATCCGACATCCTGCTGAACAGCATCAAGAATCTCGCCAATCTGCCGGTGAACCGCGATGACATCCTCCGCCGGAGAGCCAATCGCGAGGCGGTAACATCCAGGTTGGTCCTTGAGGGGCGCAGTCTCGACATCGTCACTTTCCCGGCTCGCGATTCCCATGGATTGACGCGTCTCGATTATGCTCTCCGATTGCACAGTCCGAGCGACCTCAGCATGGCCGAGGAGAAAGATGGACGCTATTCCTACTCTGTGGAGGTCCGCGTTCGCGTTCTCAGCGCCGAGAACAAGCTTATCTTCACGCAGCAAAAAACGCTCGCGCATTCGATCACCACGAAACGCCTTGATGTCATCAAGGACAAAGTATTCGGTTACGAAGGGACCCTTCCTCTCCCGCCCGGCAAGTACCATCTCGAGTTTCAGTTCACGGATTGGTCCAAGAAAGCGGCCTTCCACACGGTTCGGGAAGTCTCAATCCCTGCGCTCGCAAGAGACTCTATAGTTGTGCCAGACGTGATGCCATTCTTGTCCGCTGAAAATGCTGATCCTGCCCTCGCTGATTTGCTGCCTTTTACCATCGGCGGCGTGCAATTTACCCCCATGCCCAGCAGCACGCCCACTCTCGTCCCGGGCGCCAACCTCCAGGTCGTCTACCAGATTTGGAGTCCGCCTTCGGATCCACGCGAGAATCTCGGGAAAAGACTGAACGTGGAATACGCCTTCGGCCGGCCTGCCGCTCCTGGCAGCGCTACCAAGGTTACGGATGAAATCAACCGGGAACAATTCGACGCGACAGGCTCCCTGGTAACCGGCAAGAAGCTCTCTCTCGATCAACAATCCAGCGGCAATTATATTTTGAACGTCACCGTGAATAATCCCGAGACGAAGCACAGCGGTTTCGGAACCATGAATTTCAAAGTGCTAGATGGCCCTTCCCAGCCGGAACCTTGGGATGTGCTTGAGCCGGGAATTGCTCAGGACGCGGAAAAGGGCATTCTCGACCAGCAAAGGGGTCTTTGCTATTGGGCCCTTGGCCAGTATGACGAGGCTCGCGTCTGGTTCCGGCGCGCCTTGCAACTGGATCATTCCAACGATGTCGCTCGGGCCCGCCTTGTGGACGCCTACTTTTCAAGGAAGGATTATGCCGCGGTTGTCAGCCTCTTTTCGGATGCGGGCGTAACGGAAACCACGGATTCTGAAACGCTGCTTCGCATCGCGACCAGTCTCCAGAAGCGCGGTGACACGTCCAAAGCCATCTCCGTGCTCGAAAGCGTCCTACCTTCCCACTCGGAGGAGGGCGCTCTCTATCTGGCCCTGGCCCAGTACTACACCGAAGCCGGGAACTCGAAGAAAGCAGCGGAACTGTCGCAAAGGGGCAAGTCGCTGCGAGGGGAAGCTCCAGTCAAGCCTTAAGTGATTTCTTCCGTTCCATTGGTCCAATCCATATTTTTGCATAATTATCCAAGAATCAGGAACCGATCATGTTTCGGCTCGTCAGACACTCATCTAATATAGTTCTAACTCGCTGAATTTTCGAATCTTAGCATTAGATAAATTACCTTCGATTTTGGCAGTTTTTATGCACAGTTTGTGAGAGGATGCCCGTGGATTTTGGGGAATCGATGGGCTCTTATAGACATTTCTGCCGTATCCGCTAGACGCAACAAGTTTTTCAATCGCTGAGATGTAACGAAGGGAGTTCGAGCTCTATGAGAAATAAATGGCTCGCGATCAGCATGGCTTTGACCTTTGGCACGGCCTTTTCACCCTCAGTCGATGCCCAAGACCAAGGGGCCGCGCGCGGTAATTTGGGCGGCATTGTTTATGACGCCTCCAAAGCTTCCGTTCCGGGGGCCCAAGTTACAATTACTGGTCCGATCGGAAGTCTCTCCCAATCAACGACGGATCAGGGATCCTTCCTCTTCTCCACCTTGATTCCCGGCATTTACTCCGTCAAAGTGCAGAAACCAGGCTTCAAGGTCGCCAGCGTAAAGAGCGCCGAAGTCCAGATTAATAAGACCACCAGCATCGAAGTCATTCTCGAAACGGGCCAAGTCTCTGAAACCGTGGAAGTCAGCGCCGCCACGGTCACGGTTGACACTTCCACTTCGGCGGTTACTGCGGACATCTCCGACACCTTCTTCCAAAACATTCCCGTGCAGCGGGGCGTTGCCAACCTGTTTTATCTGAGCCCGGGCGCGGTCGACGGTATTCAAACCGGCGGCAACAATCCGTCCATTTCTGGGTCCAGCGGACTCGAGAATTCCTATGTGGCTGACGGCGTTTCCATCAATGACCCCGCCTTCGGGGGTTTGGGCGTTTGGGCACGTTCTTACGGCGCGCTCGGCAGCGGCATCAACCAGTCTTTCGTCAAGGAAGTGCAGATCAAGACTGGCGGGTTTGAGCCGCAGTATGGGCACGCCAGCGGCGGCATCGTGCAGATTGTCACCAAATCCGGCAGCACCAAGACCCATGGCGAAGTCGGCGGCTACTTCCATCCCCTAGGGATGCAGACCACTCCGCTCAATGCGGACGACCCCCAGTTCGGCAGAGTAAATTTGTTTGGCCGCTATCTCGGCAATGCCAACTACGAAGGTGATGCCGAGCTTGGCGGTTACGTTCCCCTCGGAAAGTTGCGCGATCACCTCTTCTATTTTGGAAACTTCAATCCGAGCGTGAACAATCAGTATGTCGCACCGGCCGTTGGCTCAGGCCTTTTCACACTCTATAACGGTCAGTTGCAGCGCACGAAAACCTCCTACGACTATGCCGGCAAGCTGACCTTTAAGATTAACGACCGTCAGACCGTAGAATCCTCGGTTTTCGGTGACCCCTCGCACACCAATAATGTCCCATGGGCGACGCTGAATGCTGCGGACAAGACGGTAAGCTCCAAGTGGGACTTTGGCACGCGCAACTGGGCGGTACGTTATGACGGTGCACTTACCAATACCTGGCTGATCGACAGTGCGTTTACCTGGAGTTGGAACCACTTCAGCGAAACCCCTCTGGCTGACGTGACCCAAATCGTGGATGAGTCCGGTCTATTCAAGGTCGGGACGTTCAATGCTCAAGGGTTTGGCTTTCTCGAGCCATACGACTCCAACACCCGCAGCATTGCGCTCGATACATCGAAGACCTATCACTTCCTTGGACAGCACAGCTTTAGTATCGGCTACACTTGGCAGTTTCCCCTCTACGACGACACTACCTCGTACTCTGGAGGCAAATTTGCCATACCGTCCACAAATGCTTCGGGCGGAGATCCCGGGTATCAGAATGCAACAAACCCAACCGTAGCAGGGAAGATGACAAACGCCTCCTTGGTGCTAGAGGCCGCCAGTATCCTAGCCCCCGATCCAAATTTTCCAAACGATCCGACAAAGACGACTTGTACTCTCTGTCCCTACATGGGTAATACGCCGGTTGTCCTGGTGCAGTCCCGCGGCCGGTTTGATGGGGGGGTGACAAAGAGCAGCGGAAAGTATCACGCGGCTTACGTAAACGACTCCTGGGCTATGGGCAAACACGTGACTTTGAATCTAGGCCTGCGTTGGGAACAGCAGCGCTTGATCGGCAACCAGACCCAGAAGCTTTTCAATGACATGTGGTCTCCGCGCTTCGGTTTGGTTGTTGATCCGAAAGGCAATCGGAAGACAAAGTTTTATGCAAACTACGGCCGGTATGCGTTCATTCTGCCGCTGGACGCAGCAGTCCGTGCGCTGAGTGCCGAGGATGACGTATTGGGTGCGTTTTGGGCTCCGGCTTTCACCTCGTCCGGCTGCCCGGCGGGACAGTCACCCTGCATCGTTGCCAATTCCGACGGCTCCCCCAATTACAGCGCAATGTTCGTTCCTGATTCCGCCCACCTTCTCAATAAGGCCACGAACGGTATCGGCAAAGGCGTGAACGTTGGTCTTAGCGGCGGCGAACCATTCGCACCAGGCACACGCATGGAATATACGGACGAGTATGTTGCGGGTTTTCAACACGAATTCAACAACGGCATAGTTTTTGGTGTGCGTTACATCGACCGGCGACTCAAGCGTGTCATCGAAGATCAGGGCGGCATTTCCGTCGAACAGTTTGACGCGCTCGCCAATAATAACGGTAGCCTTAATTACTTCATTGGGAATCCAGACACTAAACAAGACATATTCGTCAATCCGAATGAAGTCACTTTTGGCTTGGGAACAGACTTTACGCCGGCCCAACAAGTTCAGGGAAATCTCCCTGCGGCCTGCGTCGACTCGAATGGTTTCGCGACTCCGTACGTTGCCTGGGACGTACTCAGCCCGCTGACGGCCACTGCAGGTCAGACAGTCGTGGCCGGTAGCGCTTGCTTCCCGTCGGTGAATCAGCCTAAAACATGGTCGATTCCTGACCCTGTCAATCCTGGCCAATTCATACTCGATCCGAAGGCTGAGTTTGGCGGAGAATTCCATCCCGACGGCAAGCCGGATACGTATAAAGATCCGCGCCGTGTTTATCAGGCGATTGAAATCGAAGCCAACAAGAGCTTCGGGCACAACTGGGCGCTGAACGCCAACTGGCGGATCGCTCGCCTGAATGGCAACTATGAGGGCGCTTTCCGTAACGACAACAACCAAGCGGACCCGGGAATCAGTTCGTTGTTTGATCTTACGGAAGGTAAGCTCGGCCTTCTGGCCCAACAGCAGGGTATCGGGCCACTGAACACTGATCGGCGCCATGTTGTGAACGTCAACGCCTTCTACGTGCTGGATCACAGCCGCTTCAAAGGTCTGGTCCTTGGCTCGGGCCTTCGCATTCAGACGGGCCTTCCGCTCACCACCCTCTACGCCCAGTTTGCCTACCAGAACGCTGGCGAAGTGCCCTGGTTCGGCCGCGGCAACCTCGGCCGGGCACCCACAACGGCTGGCATCGACGCCCACCTGGAGTACCCGTGGAAGTTTAATGATCGGGTCAGCCTCAAGTTCGGTTTTGACGCTTTTAACATTGCTAACCGAAAATCGAAGACGTTGATCGACCAAAACGCCGACCAAGGTTTCGGCGTCAACAACCAGGACTTCAAACTGCCGTTTGCGACCCTTGGAATGAACAACTATTTCTTCCAGCAGCCATTCAGCTCGCGCGTGAGTCTGCGCCTGGTTTTCTAGGGCCGGCGTATTTTCCCGGGGCGCTCTTAAAGCGCCCCGTTTTCATTTAGACCTGCTTAGGGAGTCCGGAGTGCGTCTTCTTCAAGAGTTTTTCTTCCGGTCCGCGTAATCCCTGTCCGAAGCTCTGCGTATGCTAGGATGAGGTGCATTTGTGTCCCCAGGCTCTATGCCGCGTCCGACCACCATGAATTTGTCCGAGGCTGTGGCGATCTCCGCCTCCAGCCTTTGGGCGCACAAGCTGCGCAGCGTTTTGACGCTGATCGGCGTAGTTATCGGTGTCGCCGCGGTCATTGCCGTAGTCAGCCTCATCAACGGCGCAAACCAATACGTCGCCACGCGCGTCTTCCGCCTGGGCGCCGACGTCTTCGGGCTTTCCAAGCAGCCTTCCATCATCACCAACGTGGACGACTGGCTCGAATTCCAAAAACGCAAGCGCCTTACTTACGACGACTTCGAGGCTGTGCGCGACCTCTGCAAGTCTTGCAAGGAGATCGGCGCCTCGCTCGGCGGCCGCGTGGAAGTCAAGAGCGGCCTGAATTCGCTGAAAGATACCAACCTGCGCGCCTGGACACCACAGATGCCCGAATTGTACGACGTAGATCTCGTCGCGGGCCGCCACATCACCGATTCGGATTTGAATAGCGCCGCGCCGGTCTGCGTGATTGGCATGGACATCGTGGAAAACCTCATGCCCGGGCTGGATCCCGTCGGCAAAGAGGTTCGCTGGAACAACATTCCCTGCGAAGTGATCGGCGTCGGAAAAAAGGAAGGCTCCTCCCTGGGAACTTCGCTCGACAACTGGATCATCTTGCCGCTCAGCACTTACAACAAGGAATACGGCAATCAGCAAACTTCCCTGCGCATCACCGCTCGCGCCGGCTCGGCGGCGAACATTCAGCTCACCGTTGATGAAGTCCGCCAAATCATGCGCGGCCGTCATCACTTGTCCTACGGAACGAAGGACGATTTCGCGATCGAGACCAGCGATTCCTTTCTCTCCCTGTGGAAGAGTATCAGCGGCTCGTTCTTTGTGGTGACCATCGCCATCGCCTCCATCTCGCTGCTCGTCGGCGGAATCGTCATCATGAACATCATGCTCGTGTCCGTCACGGAAAGAACCCGCGAAATCGGTGTACGCAAAGCGCTGGGCGCCCGCAGCGGGGACATCCTGCGCCAGTTTCTCATCGAGTCCTCGACCATTTCCGTGATTGGCGGAGCCCTCGGCGTCATATTGGGCGTGCTGGCAGCCAAGCTCGTTTCCTGGGTTTCGCCGCTCCCCAGCGCCGTGCAACTTTGGTCGGTGATAGGCGGGCTGGCGGTTGCGCTTAGCGTGGGATTATTCTTCGGCACCTATCCGGCATCGAAGGCCGCCAAGCTCGATCCAGTGGAAGCGCTGCGTTCGGAATAGGCACTAACTTTATGGCTACGCTCGGAAAAACACTGCCGCAAACTGCCGTTCTCCCGGTGCGTTCGCTGATTCGCAAGGAAGGCGCCCTGAAGCTTCATGGTGAAGTTCTTTTGGCGCTGGACACGCTGCGGAAAAATCCGCTGCGCTCGGGGCTGACCATCCTTGGCATCGTCATCGGCATCACCACGGTCATCACCGTCAGCGCCATGATCAACGGCTTGAATGACAATGTGCTGGCCGGAATCCGGGAGCTGGGCTCCGACACCATTATCGCCTATCGCTTCCCGTGGGCTTCGCTCTCACGGCCTCCAAGCGAATGGTTTACTCGAAAGGAATTGCAGCCGGAATGGGCCGAGGACTTGGCCAAACTGCCGCATATCGCCGCCGCTTCTCCCTCCATGCGCATCTTCATGCCGCAATTTGGATCGGGTACGGCGGACTTGCGCCGCGGCGTCTATCGCGCGAAGAACGTGATCCTGCAGGGGAATTCGCCTTCGATCGGACGCATCTTCGACCTGAAAATCGAATACGGACGGATGTTCAACGAGACCGACGCCGACCACCACATGCCGGTGGTGCTGCTCGGTTACGACACTGCCAGAATACTTTTCCCAGAGTCTGTCGCGGACAGCATCGGGAAAGAAGTCATCATCAACGGCCAGCTCTTCAGCGTCATTGGCACTTGCGAAAAGCGCAAGCAGGGAATTTCCGGTGGCTCAAACCCTGAAGACAATATCGCCATGATGCCGGTGACCACACTCCGCAAACTTTATCCCAACCAGAAAGATTACGTTATTTTCGCGAAGGCCTCTGATCCTGCGCAGGTCGGCCAGGCCGTCGAAGAAATGCGCGACCTGCTGCGACGCAAGCGCCGCCTTTCGAACGACAAGCCGGACGACTTCGCGCTCTTCACTTCGGATTATTTTCTCGATTTGTGGAACAAGATTAGCGGCCTCATTTTCATTTTGATGTTCGCGGTGGCTTCAGTCGGATTAATTGTCGGCGGCATCGGCGTGATGAACATCATGCTCGTCAGCGTCACGGAGCGCACCCGCGAGATCGGCGTTCGAAAGGCCATCGGCGCCAAGCGCGGCAACATTCTTTCGCAATTCCTGATCGAAGCTGTTACCCTGAGCGCCGTGGGCGGCGTCATCGGTGTCCTGTTTGGCTCCGGGCTTTCCTTGCTGATGCGCTACGGCCTGAGAATGCCTGCAGTTCTCTCGCTTTTCTGGATCGCCACGGCTCTGATAATGTGCGCCCTCATTGGCATCGTTTTCGGCGTCTATCCCGCGTGGAAGGCGGCCCGCCTCGATCCCGTTGAAGCCCTACGCTACGAATAGCAGGAGAACGGAGCGGCCGAGCGCGAGGTTGGCAACTAGTCTAAATTGGACTAGTCCAAACTAATCTAAATTAGGCTAGTGCAAATCCGCGAGTTGTTTGAGCGGCACTACTGCCGTCTTCCCGTAGTGCTCGCCATCCAGAATTCGGACCTGGCAGCGTGACTGGGTTGGCTGGACTTCCAGGATTCTCACTTGGGTTCCGTTCGGCACCATCAGCAGCCTTTGGGATGCCATCAGAAGAGATAGCCCCACATCGTCATTCGCCGCATCGAGCTTCTCTCTTTCCGTAGCAGTTTCTTCATCGACGGACACCAACGTAAATGAGAGTTGACTCTCAGAACAGAGCTTTGCGACGCGGCCCACTTTTGAAGTCGCAGTTGTGGCTTTCGCGGGAGTCGGAACCCGCGCGGCCTGTTCCACTTTGCCGATGAATCTGTAGCCGCGCTTCGGAAGGGTTTCGACGAAACGCGGCTTCTTCTTGTCATCGCCCAAAGCCTGGCGCAACTTCTTGATTGCAGTGTTGAGGCTGTGCTCGAAGTCCACAAAAGTGTCGCCGGGCCAAAGCCTTTTCTCAAACTCCTCGCGTGTGACGACTTCGCCCGGACGCTCCAGAAGCACGGCAAGTACCTGAAAAGGCTGTACTTGCAGCTTTATTTTGCGGCCCGCTTTGTAGAGCTCGCCGGCCCGAAAATCCACTTCAAAAACGTCAAAGCGTGCGAGAAGAGGGGGACAGCCAGGCGTCGACATACAAACCTCTATGTGTCGCACGAATATATCACGGCTCTCGAAATCCACGCTTGGGCCATGTGCGTCCGCCTAAGTCCTCAGTCTCCTTGCACTTCCGACTTCACCTAAAGACTCCCTCCAGTTCATCTGCAGTGCATTGCGCTTCCAACGTGAGTGCGCGAAAGTGCGAAACATCTCATGACGCATCAGGGGCGCCAGGAGCAAAAGAAAGCCAGCGTGAATAGCGCTGATCAAAATGAAAGAGGAGGTTCCCATGAAAAAGCGTCTTTTTGTGATGGCAGGTTTGCTGGTATTCGCGAGCATGGTGGCAACTCAAGTTGCGCGTGCGGACGAACCCATGTTGGTGAACATTCCGTTTGCATTCGTTGCCGGCAATGCGACACTGCCGGCCGGTGAGTATCGCGTCGAGAAGTTGGACGGGAATTCCGCTGTGGTTTTGATTCGCTGCGCAGACGCAAAGGCGGCCGCCGTGGTGCTCTCGAATGCTACCCAGGCAAACGAAACACCAACCCAATCGAAGCTGATCTTCAAGCGCTATGACAATCGCTATTTCCTTTCGCAGGTCTGGAGGGCAGGATCCATCCGCGGAAGAGAACTCATGAAATCGCGAGCCGAAAAAGAAATCACGCAGTCTACGCGTTTCGAAACGAAAGGTGAAGTTACGCTGCTTGCTCGCCTGTCCCCCGCCAGGCCGTGACGCGCCTCCCCAGCCCCAATGGCAAGCTAGCCGACCGGAAGCCGGAGCCCTCAGCTCCGGCTTCCTTGTGTTTCAGGTACTCCTATTTCTAGCGCTCCCACAAACCCTGCTTGTCAGCTTCGCCCATCCTGCATAGACTCCTTCCGAAGCACCCGACACAATTTGGATAGACCAAACCAATGAGGCAGGATGATTTTCAGCCGGGCGGCGATCGCTTTCCGCTGACGCGGCGTTCCGTGATCGAAGCGGCGCGCAGCATTGACGCGCAGGAGCGCGAGCGAGCGCTCGAAGTGCTTTGCGCGGCGTACTGGAGGCCCGTCTACAAATACGTCCGCTGGCGATGGAATCGTCCGGTCGAAGCGGCTCAGGATCTTACCCAGGGATTCTTTGCGGAATTGCTCGAAAGGGAGCTTCTCGACAGATTTGATCCGAACAGGAGCCGCCTGCGAACTTACTTGCGCGTTTGCGTGGACAGCTTTGTCATGAACGAGGACAGAGCCGGCCGGCGCCAGAAGCGCGGCGGTAGTAT
>MNDE01000008.1 GCA_001914785.1 Acidobacteria bacterium 13_2_20CM_57_17
CGGATAGGGCGGCCGTCGATCAGGACGCAGTCATCGGGGGCTTCCCAGAGACGGGCGATGAGAGCGGCGAGCGTGGTCTTGCCGCTGCCCGTGGGGCCGACAATGGCGAGCGTGGACCCCGCGGGAACCTTCAAATGAATGTCGCGAAGGACGGGATGCTGACCACTGCCGTTCGATTTGGAGGCGCCATTCGCTCCGGCTCCGGAAAGAGTCGTTGGGTAAGTAAAGGTGAGATGGCGGAATTCGATTTCGCCACGCGGCTTGGCGCTTTGCGGAACTTTCGCACTGCGGTCATCGATATTTGGTTGGGCGATGAGGATGTAATTGAGCCGACCCATGGAGGCTGCGCCGCGCTGAAAAATATTGGTGACCCATCCAAGGGCAATCATGGGCCAGACGAGCAGAGTGAGGTATCCGTTGAAAGCAATCAGCGCGCCGAGGGAAATCTGGCCGCGGAAAAGCTGGTGGCCGCCCTGCCACAGCACGATGAGAAAGGTTGTGCCGATAAGCGCCTGAAGCGAGGGCATGAACATACTCCAAGTGCGAATGAGTTTGATATTGCGCGAGACGTATTCGCGGTTGGGCCCGTCGAAGCCGCGGATTTCGGCTTCCTCCTGAGCATAAGCGCGGACAACGCGCACACCGGCAAGATTTTCCTGAACGCGCGCGGTGAGTGTGGCAAGCGCCGCCTGGATTTGTTCGTACAGGTCGTGAATGGTCTTGCCAAAGAACCACACGGCGACGGCCACGACCGGCGCGGGAAGCAGAACCCAGAGTGTCAGGGAAGGCGAGAGCGTGACCATCACCAGGATGGCCATGATCATGGTGATGATGGTCGTTGCGGTGTACATGATGCCCGGACCGAGCACCATGCGGACGGCGTTCAGGTCGTTGGTGGCGCGGGACATCAGCTCGCCGGTGCGATTGCGCACGTAGAATTCGGGCTCGAGAATTAGGAGGCGCTTGAGGAGATCGTTGCGAATGTCGAACTCGATGTCGCGGGAGACGCCAATGAGCGTCCAGCGCGCTGAAAAAGAAAGAACGCCCTTGATTGCGACGCACAGAACGACGATGAGGCAATAGATCCCCAGCGTACGGCGGCTGCTTGGAGCGTAAAAGGGAATGAAATTGCTGAGCTTCGATGCGTTCATTCCGAGGGCAACCGGAGCGCCCGACTGTATGGAATGTTCAAAGGGAACCGCGTTGCCTGCGAGCGTATCCGTCATGACCCCGGTGGCCAGAGGAAGGATATTGCCCACGACCCCCATCAGAACGACGGTGAGGAGACCGAAAACGATCCCGCCGGTGTAGCGGCGCAGATACGGCATCAGCCCGCGCAAGCCCTTATTGGGAGGAGCTTCGCGCGAGCGATCGGATAGCCGATTACTTGCGGCTGACGAGGCGGCGCTCATCGCAGCACGGACCTCGCATCCTGGATGGAAGGCGATTCGAGCAGGAAGTGCTCGTAGGCGCGGTCGAGAGACTGATAGCGCTTTGTCTGCGGGTTCCAACGCACGCCGATCGGCAAATTGTGGGAATCGGTGGTGCCTTTCAGAGGCGTGAAATAAAGTTGCAAACCCTTTTCATCATTTTGTTCGTATTGCAGCCGCCAGCCGGTCACGGGAGTCAGCGGCGTCAAGCCCAGAAATCCCTTTTGGTTTTTCAGGTGTTCATCGCAGCGCAGCACTTCCGACCATTGCCCATCGGTGTTTTCCGCCACGACGACGCGGGTCACGATGGTACCGGGCAAATTGTTAGTCGGTGTTTTCGGCACGACATTCGCGGCCAGAAATTCCTGCTTCCCGTTCTTGGCGAGATCACCGAACAGAAGCACTTGCGACTCGCTCCCTAGCAGGGACTGGGAGGCTGACTGAATCTCTTCGGGTACGACTGGTTCCGCGGGCTTGGTTGCTGCCTGACTCGCAGACTTGGAAGCATCCGTACCACCGCATCCGCCCAGAAGAATGGCCAGGGACAGAAAACTCAGCGAGAAAATCAGGGGGATTCTCCACCTGCGGGCTGCGCCAACACCAAGGCCCACTTTAGGGAAGGACGGACTGATACCCGCCTCGTTAGCACACGAACAGTCGCCTTGTGAAGTTTTCTCCATCGGAGATTTGCCGCTTTGGGCGCTAGTTCGAACGTTTGCCCAAGCTTCCTATCCTTCTCCGGTATGCAGGGCACTTCCATCACTGTGCGGCACAGCCGGACCTGCTTCACCAGAAGCTTACTCTAGCAATTCTAACCGTTGCCTGCCCCTTGGGGGAAGGACTCCGCGAATCGGGCTTGTCCAAGATTGGAATGAGCTAGCGCTGGGCCAGAATCGCGTCCAGGCGCGCTTCAAAGTTTTCCTCTCCTTCAGACCAAAGCTCGCTACGCTGCACGGGCAGCGCCCGCTCGATTGCTTCCACCCAATTGAACAATTGTTGGATGTTTTCGCGTGTCTTGGCGTGATATTCCTTCAAGTTGGCGCTCACCGCCATCCATTGCCGGAAGGTGTGCTCCATCGGATGATCCGACGAATTGAAAGGATTCGACGCCGCTCCGGGAGCAAGCAGTCCTCCATGCCCGGTGAAAAAGTGCTCGAAGCCCAAATCGGCCATGAAGTGACCGGCTGAGGATACAAGCCCACCGTCGTACTCCGGGCCGTGGCAGGTCAGCACCAGGGGCTCCGGCTTGTGCTGCCACTTCAGGCTTTCGATATCGAAGCTCCACAGGTCCCACTTGGCGCTGACGATGTACGCGGTGTCTGCGTTCAGGTGCTGCATGGCCATCGCCGCGAGTTCCGCGGGCCCGGCCTTCAGCGGGCGCAAATCCCATTCCGCCACGGGGGTCTCCGTCGCATCCACAGCCTGAACGATCAGCTCAGTGAACGTAGCATGTTCGGCCGATAGGGGCGCGGTTGCGAGAAAGCGGGCAAATTCCGCAATCATTGTTTCCAGCGAAAAATCGCGCGTCCACACACGCAGGTAAGCATGGTTGGCCATTGTGGTTGGAACCTTCGGGATTATACCGGGCTAAGCAGGGAACTGGCGAACTGCATGGGGAAGCGCCGGCTCAGTTCAACTGACACACAAGGGCCTGATCCGATGCGCTAGTCTCGGTGCAGACAAAGTTGTAACTCGATGAGGTCAAAGCTTGAAAATTCCAATAACGAATAGCACAGCCCCGATAAGAAGGAAGGGCCACATCAGATAGGCTGGCCAAGGAGACCACCCGTACTTGGCTCTAAGCCGCAGGTAGTCGACAGGCACTTCAACGAGCAGAAAGTTGAAAATGCTCTTGTTGTATCCAGTATCTCGGAGGCGCAGGTAGAGATAATAATGAATAATCGCAAAGCAGGCTAATAACGTCATTCCGGAATAAAGGTAAAAACTTGCGCCATATTGGACTCTGGTCAAGCCAGCGCCTGGAATTTCCCAATCCACAGTCTTCTCCTGTTTAGGCAAGTTCCCCGGCGTGGGAGGCTGTACTTCGATCGTTGTATCTGGCTCGGCTTATTTTCGCACGGCTGGGGGATATTGGGTTTCAGCTTCCAATCGTTGCGCTCTTGGCGCGCTCGGGCGGCTCCGCTGGCGGCGCAAAACCTTGCGCCATTTCTCGCAGACGCTCCCGCAAGGATTCTCCCACGCCTTCGAACACCTGGCCGCACGCTTCGCGAAGTTTTACTTCCGCCTTCGAGGCAATGTTCGAAATCATCTCCCGCGAACGGTGATCCAGAGAGGCCACGGTCGCCAGCATCCACTGGTTAGAAACATTATCCAGGCGGCCCTTGTATTGTTCGGTGGCTTGCTCGCCCATTTTGTCGTAAATCCCGCGCATTTCTTGCTGATGCGCAATTGTCATCGCCTTCCAGGAATCCAGGAGCGGCCCAAATCCATCAGAAACTTTCTTCTGTGCCTCCGCCACGCCGGCGTCGAGCGCGCCGCTCATGGAGGATTGGAAGCGGCGCAGGAAGGCATCCTGTTCGGCGGTCGTTTGTTGCGCGAACTCCATGCGTGCCGCGTCCAGTTGCTGCCGCGCTCCGTCCGTGGAACGCCGAACCTCTTCGTTGTATCCCTTCAGCTCTTCACGGCCCGTGCGCTGAATTTCATCGGTGAACGCCGCCACAGTGGTGTCCGCGGCTTCCCCGAAGAGAGAGCGCGCGCGGGCGAAGGAATCCCGCACCAGCTCCTCCATCTGTGTCTGCGCGTGCCCTATGAAGCTGCGGCTCGAATGATCCAGCTCGCTTGTGAAGGCGCCGGAAACTTCGCCTGCTCTCTCTCTCAATCGGTTTTCAGCGTGCTCGACGGCTCTTTCCGTCAGGTTCTGAATCTGCGTTTGCGCTTTTTTCTCGTACCATTCCGCCGATTTGTGGAGCTCTTCGACCACCTGGTGCTTCAAATCGCCGGCTTTTCCTTCCAGTTCCGTCAGGTTGCGATAGGTAATTGATTGCGAAGAATCCTGCAGGATCTGCTCGACACTCCCGAGATTCTCCCGGAAGCGCGCAAGCGATTCAGCGAAGGCTTCGTCGGCGGTATTGCGGATGCGGTCCTGCTGCATGGTAAGCGCGGCATCCAATAGCGAGCGGCTCCCTGCCAGTCGGTGGACCGCCTCTTCGGCGCTCGTCACCTGCGGCTGCACCACTTCCTTGATTTGCTGTTCAAATTGCGACACTGCCTGGCGGCTGGCCTCGTCGAACGTCGCGCGAATTTTCGAGTTGAGTTCCTCGGCGATCGCTTCGGAGCGGCGGTGCAATTCTTCGCGGTGCGGGGTTAATACATTTTCGAGGTTTGATTGGAATCCGGCCAGCGCCTGCTGCTGCGCGTTTTCAAGTTGCGCGGAATGTTGTTCGAGACGCTGGCCCGTTTCTGCCGCGACCGCCAGTACGGACTCCAGCCGCTGCGTCTGCTCCTGCAGCGAGTCTCGTAACGCAGTCAGCCGCTGCTCCGCCTCTATGGCGGCGTTTGATGCCGATTCGCGCGCTGCTTTGGCGTGCCGCGCTATCTCGTCCTGCAGCTGATCCATCCAGCCGCGCGCGTGCTCATTCAGACCACCCGCCGCGCGATCCTGGGCCTCCGCGAGCGTGCTCTCGATGGCTGCTTGCCAGCGCGTTTGCGCCGCTTCCAATTCACTTGCAAGCTGCCCGTGCAAGGACGATTGCGTCGACGCCAGCGCGGCTGTTACCTGTTGCTGAATCTCCTGGGCCGCGGCGAGCAACGCCTCACGCTGGGTAGACGCCGTTTCTTCCGTCCGCTTCGCCGTTTCCTCAAGGGCCTGTGTCGCCGACTCCACGCGCGCAACAATTGTTGCTTCCAACTGCTCCGTCTGAGCGTTCAACCGGGCGGCTGTTTCCTCTGCTTTCTGGCAAGCAGTTCCCAGAGCTTCCGATGAAGTTTCCAGCCGCTGCGCGTGTTCGCCGCGCTGGGTAGCACCTTCCCGCGAGAGACTCTCCGTCAAATCGCGTGTGAGTTGTTCAAGCTGTGGCGCGAGCCATCGCGGCAATTCCGTGCGCACCGCCTCGGCTGCCGCTGCATGAGCTGTGCGTGAATGCTCATCCGCTTCCTGCTGAAATTTTTCAATGGCCTGCGCAGTCTCATTCTCGATCACCGCGCGCCCTGCGGCGAACTTCTGCTCCCACTGCTCGAAGGACAGCCGGCGCTCCGCCGACACGGCTTGCGAAGCTGCCTCTCGCGTTGCCGCCTGAATTTGCTGCTTGGCATCCGCCACCAACCGCGCCACTTGTCGCGCCAACTGTAACGATGCATCCGTCGCGCTCGCCGGAGCAGGAAACACTCGTAAATTATCCGCTTCAGTGCCCGCCAGAAGGTCGGGTTCGTTCAAATGGGGCAAATGTGGCTCCGCTTCCGTTTCATCCGCTTGAGGAGGCAACGGCGATGACTCCGGCGCTCCATCCAGCTTCATCACGAACTGCCCCGGCTCGGGGAACGCTGTCCAGTCTTCCGGAGGAAACCCAATGCCCCAGACGTTGCCGGAAGCTTCCAGCTCCAGAGCCACTTGAAAGAGCTGCCGCACCGTCCGTGGCCGCTGAATCCATGCCACTCTACCGCGCACCGTGCGGGGCGGCTGTCCTGTCTCCGGGTGCGGGATTTCCATCGTCACCCACATGTTTTTCAGGACGTAGTGTTTGGACTGGTATCGGCAGCCATGGCAATTGATAATCAGCGACGAAGTCCGTTCCACGAACGGACGCCCCAGCGCATCGACACCAGTCACGAGCAGCGGAACCGCCTGCACGATCCGCGTGCTACGGCGCTTCCTTAATTCCGCACTGGCGTTATTGGCGTTTTCAGACACCATTTCCATTGTCTCGTCGGCAAAATTGCTGCCTGAATCGTTCATATAGACCACCACCGGCCCTCAGTATTTTAAGATTTCGCGCAGACGATTGAAATCGCTGCATCTACTTCGTCGCGTCACTTTGCGGAGTGCCTTCCGAGGTCGGCCTGCGGTGCGTGCCCGTTAGGAACATCCATGCTTCCTTTGCAACCCAGATTGGCCCAACCAACAAATAAATAGGTCCCTGAAAAAACGCCGGACGGTTTCCCTCGATCCGGTGGCCGAGAAAAAGAAGCACCCATCCGCCCAGGAAAATTCCCGCTCCCAGGATCCATTTTGTGAAAAGCAGAAGGATAATCCCGACAAAAATCATCGGGATACCAACGCCATGCAGGAATTTGTTCCAGCCGGATTCGTGCTCGTGATCGTACTGCGTCATGTAGTGCGCCAGGCTCGGCATTAGCGCACCTCCTGTCAGCCAGACGGCAGCTGCCCAAGGTTTGGTGGGAGGACAGCCACCTCAGGAATCAAACTTTATACCTAAATGAGAGGATTTGCTAGAGCGTCTTGGGGGTACTGGGAGTAATGCTGCTGCTCGCCTATTGCGGTCTAAAACGAGTAGGCCGTTTGGATGCCTACAAATCCCGGCGGCCTTCCATAGCCTTCAGCATGGTCACTTCGTCGGCGTACTCGAGGTCCGCACCCACGGGAATTCCGACGCCGATTCGCGTGACGCGCACGCCCAGCGGTTTCAACAGCTTCGAAAGGTAAACTGCGGTTGCCTCGCCTTCGGCAGTAGGATTTGTGGCAATGATAATTTCTTCTACGCTGCCGCCCTTCAATCTCTCGATCAGCGATTTGATGTGCAGTTGCTCCGGCCCGCGGCCGGAAAGCGGCGAAAGCGACCCGCCTAGCACGTGGTACATGCCGCTGTACGTCCGCGTTTTCTCGATGGCCATTATGTTGTGCGCTTCTTCGACGACGCAAATCGTCTTCTTGCTGCGCGTCGGGCCCACGCAGTACAAGCACGGATCGGAATCTGTGATGTTGGAGCAGACAGAGCAAGCGCGGATTTTTTCTTTGGCGTCGCGAATGGCGTCCGCCAGCGCCAATGCGTCCTCGGGCGCCGCTCGCAGCAAGTGAAAGGCCAGCCGCTGCGCGGTCTTCTGGCCAATTCCGGGAAGATGTTTCAGTTCATCGATGAGTCGTTCGACGGGAGCAGCAAAATCGGGCATGCAGCATGTGTAGCATAGCCGCGCGCAGTAGCGCAAACAGCCTAGAGACTGCGATACATGATGTATGCGTCGACGTAGCCTTTGGTTGGATGAAGGAAAGCGTTCGGAAGGCGGCCAACGGTCTCAAACCCGAAGCTCTGCCACAGACGGACGGCGCGTTCGTTGGTGCTGATGACGAAATTGAACTGCATGGCGCGAAATCCGAGTTCCCTGGCACTGTCAAGTGAATGCTCGCACATGGCACGGCCCTCGCCGCGGCCGGTTGCGGTGACGGCTGTCATGTAGCCGCAATTTGCAACGTGCCCACCGCCGCCTTGCTGATTGGCTTGCAGAAAATACGTGCCGACAATTTCGCCGCCATCTTCCGCCACAAAAACTTCGCGCTCGGCTGAAAACCAGTACGCGAGCGCGCTTGCTCTGTCCATGTCGCGCGGGAGGGTATAAGTCTCGCCTGCGCGGACTATAGGCTCCATAATTGCCCAGATGGCGTTCTGGTCTCCGTCGGTTGAGGGCCGGATCAGCATGGTCGTAGTTTGCCACGAGTGCTTGTAAACGTAGACAGCCTCTCCGATCACATCGGAGAGGCCGTCTTAAGTGGTGATTAGACTTGCTTAGTTTTCAAACTGCGTCTGGAAGACCTCGCCAGGGAGCACAAATCTCGCAGGACGCTGAACGGATTCCGCGCGAGGCAGATGAACCGGCAGTCGTTCCTGTTTTTCGGGAAGCCCAGTCGTTTCCTCCGCGCGCAGCCGTTCCATCTTGATGCCCAGCGAACGTTCCAATTGGAACAATTCCGACCGCTGTTCTTTTACGAAGAGCGTTGAAGCTACGCCGTGTCCGCCGTTGCGTCCAGTTCGCCCGACGCGGTGGATGAAATTCTCCGCCACTTCGGGGAGATCGTAGTTGATGACGTGGGCGATGTCTTGCACGTGAATCCCGCGGGAAGCCAGGTCCGTCGCCACCAGGACGCGGAAGCGCCCTTGCTGAAAACCAGCGAGCGCCGTGGTGCGCTGCGATTGCGAGCGGTCGCCATGAATCATGGCCGTGGAGAAGCCTCTGCGATTCAAGCTGTCGGCAATCCGCTCGGTTCCGCGCTTGGTTCGAGCAAACACGAGGCACTTTCCGGTTTCCTTGGCCAACAAGCGCTGCAACATTTCCTGCTTGCGGTCTATGGCAACTTCAAACGCCTGGATGCGGACGTTTTCCGAGGGCTTCGAGGTCGAGCCGAAAGAAAGACGCACGGCGTTACGAAGATAATCCTTCACGACGCGCGCCATGTCGCCTTCCATCGTTGCGGAGAAGCACATCGTCTGCCGCTCTTTCGGAAGGATCGATACGATGCGCCGGATCGCAGGAAGGAATCCCATGTCCAGCATGCGGTCCGCTTCGTCGAGGATGAGCATCCTCAGCGCATTAAAGTGGAAAAGTCTGCGGTCCAGGTAATCTTCGAGCCGTCCAGGAGTTGCGACCACTAGCCGCGCTCCTTTGCGAATGGCCTGGAGCTGTCCGCCCTCGGACAACCCGCCGACAACGAGCGCCGCAGGAAGAAGCTGATTGCCGCGCAGCTTGTTAAATTGATCCACGACCTGCATCGCTAGTTCGCGCGTGGGAACCAGCACCAGGGCGGCGATTCCCGGCGTTTTATCCTTGAGCAGCTTTTCGATCACCGGAATCAGGAACGCCAGCGTCTTGCCGGTTCCCGTCTGCGCCGTAGCGAGCACATCTTTGCCTTCCAGCGCTTGCGGAATTGCCGCGGCTTGGACGGGCGTCGGCGTGGTAAACCGCGCCGCAGCCAATCGCTCCTTCACATAAGGAGAAATCAGCATTTCGGAAAATCGCGCTGACGCGCGTTCCGGCAGAGTCTCCGAGGAGCGCTCTGCATTCACTTCTGAAACATTCAACATTCAATATTACTTTCTTGCTGGCAGAAGCCGTCGCGGTGCGCACACGAGTTCTCGGGCGCACCGGCGGCTTGCTTTGCCAGCCTCTTTTTAGATTACGCGTAAAACGTACGGAGGAAACTGGAGGCGGGGAGTCTCAGATCAAGAACTGCACCAGAGGGACCGCACAACACAACCGAGGTAATAAGCGCAAGAACACTATATCACACCTGGGGGCTATTCGTAACCATTAAATTACGGAATCTAATCTTTTCCGGCTTGCGGCGATGAATTCATGAACCTTTCGTTAGCCACTAAGTCATTCATTTAGAATATCTTACGCAGCGCGGTTTACTTTGAAAGGCCGGCTAGGAAACAAAGTGCAAGATTACATCCTGCCGTCGTTCTAACATGGAGACAAAGAAAAACGCACTCCCTAAGGACGCCCAATGCCTGAGGTCGAGCTGCTGGTCTTTTTGATCGCGATCTTCCTGATCGCCACCCCCATCATCGCGCTCATCCTTCTGGTGAGGTACAGCAAAGTTCGCTCGGAGCTTAATCGGCTTAGCGAGGAAAACGCCCGGCAGCACACTTCTTTCCAGCGTGAACTTGCTGATCTAAAGCGGCAACTCTCTGCAGTGGTCCATCCTGCTGTGCCAACCTCTGAAAAATCATTGGAGCGCCCTGTCGTCGCTCCGTCACCACGCGCGACGACCGTACAAGATACTCGTGTCCCCTCTCCGCGCGTTGATTCGCAAGTGCCAGGCAAGCTGTCACCGGCCGTATCAATGCCAACTCCCCCGGTACAACCGCCACTGCCCAGCGTGCCCTCAGAGCCAAAGCCTGCGATACCCGCAGCCGCGAAGACGCCAGCCGAAGCAAAACCTTCTGCACCGGCTGCTCCACTACAAACCACTCCGCCATCTCCCTCGTCTCAGCCTTCTGCGCCGCGAATTCCCGCGCCGAAGCCGCAGGTGCCAGCGCAGATTCCTCCCTCTGCCGCTCGCGTCTCCGCGCCACCGCCGCTCTCTGCATATCGCGTCCCTGCGTCGCGGCCGACTCTTCAACAACGCATGAAAACCGTATCCGCGATTGAAGAGACTCTCGGCACAAACTGGCTCAATAAACTCGGCATCATCATTCTCGTGGTGGGTGTCGCTCTCTTCGGTATCTACGAACTCGGCGCGCTTGGACCGCTGGGCAAAGTCGGGATTTCTTACCTCGCATCCGCGTTTCTTCTTGTAGGCGGCATTTATCTCGAGAAGAACGAACGCTATCGTCTTCTTGGCCGCACCGGCATCGGCGGAGGTTGGGCGCTGCTCTTTTTCAGCACCTTCGGGATTTATCATGTGGAAGCTATGCGCGTTCTTTCCCAGGACCCAGGCGCGCTCACGCTCGATTGCGCTCTGATGTTGCTTGTTGCAGTAGCCATGGCGTTCCACACGCTGCGCTATCGCTCACAATTTGTCACCGGCCTGGCATTCCTGCTGGGCTACACAACTGTCGCGTTGAGCCAAGATACGGTCTATAGCCTTTCAGCCGGCGTGTTTCTTGCCATCGGACTCGTTTCGATTGTCCTGAAAATGGGCTGGTTCGAGCTGGAAGTGTTCGGCATTCTCTCCAGCTACTTGAATCATCTGTATTGGCTGTATCGCATCCTTGGCATCGAAGGAGCGCAAGGCCACCACTTTGAGCAATACCATGCCAGCCTGGCATTGCTTTTCTTCTACTGGCTGACATTTCGCATTTCCTACATTGCCCGGACGATTAAAACCGAATTCGAAGAACACATCTCCACGCTCGCCGCTCTGTTAAACGTCCTCCTGCTCCTAGGCGTCATGAAGTTTCAATCCGTGCAGCCGGAGCTCGCCTATCTCGCGCTGCTCGTTGTCGGCGCGTTCGAATTCTTCCTGGCCCAATTGCCTATTACTAAACGCCGGCGACAGGCTTTCGTGGTTCTGAGCGTGGTTGGCGCGACGCTGATGCTTGCCGCCGTTCCATTCCACTATTCCGGAAATAATGTGGCCATCCTCTGGCTTGTTGGTGCGGAGGCCTTCCTCGCGGCTGGGATCATTGCGAAAGAAGTGGTTTTTCGGCGTCTTGGCCTTTTGACAGGTTTACTCGTCGGCCTGCATCTCGTGGGCGTTGACTTCCGCCAACTCGTCAACCAGCGTCTTGCGAACGAAGATCTGGTGCTCGCCGCTGGAGTCCTTTTCTCTCTCTGCGCCGTCGTTTTCTATGTCAACGCCCATGGCGTCGGCTCGCGCTGGAAAGAATTACTTGCTGGCTCGCCGGATCGCCCGCTTCTGACCATGCATTCCTATCTTGGCGGGTTCACGGCGGCATGCGCTGCTTGGGCTCTTTTTTCGCACGACTGGACCGCGCTTGCCTTCGCCGCGGTCATGATCATCGTCGCTGTTCTGGGACGCACTCTCAAGTCTCAGCACCTTCAGGTACAGTACGTGTTGATCGGCGCGCTCGCCATCTATCGCGGCATCGTCCTCAATCTCCATCTCGAGTCCGGGGAGCACGCTCACGTACGAATACGGCTCCTCACACTCCCCATTCTCGCCGCAGCGTTCTATGTCACCGCCAAGCTAGCTGCTCTGCGTGACGATCCCGAGCAACGTACCATTCGCGGTCTATTCGCTGCCGCGGGTAGCGCTTTCATTGCCCTTCTTATCTGGTACGAGGTTCCGGAGCTTTGGCAGCCGCTTGCCTTCATCGCCTTTGCGGTCGTTCTTTCCGAAGCCGCACGCGCGTTGACGCATCACGCGATTGGCTGGCATTCCCATATTCTGGGCGGCCTTGCGATCTTTACAGCCGTCACGGCCGATCCCTACAACACACATAAGTGGCACACGATTCCGGTGCATGCACTGGGCGCTTTGCCTGTTGTCGCCGGCCTGTATTGGCTCGCGAAGCGCGTCGGCATTGTAAATCCCCGGCACCTCCGCGCCGCGCGGGTGGCATACACCTGGGCCGGCACCGGCGTGATGGTTTGGATACTCGAAGAAGCTCTGCATGTACCCTGGATTGCTGTTGGATGGATTATCTTCGCGGTGGCGCTCGCGCTTTCCACATGTTTGATACGGTACCCTCAGCTTGCGTGGCAGGCGAACGTCGTTGGCCTCTGTGCGCTTCTCCGCTCGTATTTTTACAACTACAACCTGGAGCAGAAATTCTGGGGCCCCATTTCCTTGCGCATTTTTACAATAGCGGTCGTTGCCGCGGGCTTGTACCTCCTCTCGCGCAAAGCCGCGCCGGAAGAGCGTTTCGCCCGCGCCATCGCTTTTCTTCATTCTTTCGCGGCGACCGGGCTACTTGCCCTCCTCGCCTGGTACGAAGCGCCTAACGGATGG
>MNDE01000048.1 GCA_001914785.1 Acidobacteria bacterium 13_2_20CM_57_17
TGTTTGGCTTACTTCAACGAGGCCTCGACTCTGTACTTGAACTCCCTGGCCTTGGCAATCGCCGCCGGTTCGTCCACGGTAAGGAGTTTCTTGTCGCGCATCACGACCCGACCGCCTATGATTACCGTCTCGACGTCGCTTCCCTTCAACGCATAGGCCAATTGCGCATAGACATCGAACATCGGCACGGCATTGGGAGCATCGAGGCCAAGTAAGACAATGTCTGCTTTCTTCCCTGCCTCGAGCGAGCCGATTTCTTTGTCCATGTGAAGCGCTCGTGCGCCTTCGATGGTAGCCATGTCAACGACGGCTTTCGCGCTCAGCGCCCGCGGGTCCATTTTGGTGATTTTCTGGAGCTTCGCGGCCAGGTCCATCTCTTCCATCAAGTTCAGGTCATTGTTGCTGCCAGCCGGGCCGTCGGTGCCAAGGCCCACGGCGATGCCCGCGGCACGCTCTTCGATCACCGGAGCAACGCCGCTCGCCAGCATCATGTTGCTGGAAGGATTGTGAACGCACCCCACGTGCCGCTGCGCAAGAACCTTGCGGTCCGTGTCGTCCACGTAAATGCAATGCGCCGCGAGCACGTCTGGGCCGAGAATCCCGAGTTTGTCGAGATACTGCACCGGCGTGGTGCCGTGTTTCTCGCGGCTATCATTCAATTCTTTCCTAGTCTCCCCGACGTGAATCAGGATAGGCGCGTTGTATCTTCTTGCCAGCGCCGCAGTATCTTGAAGCGTCTTCTCCGAGCAGATGTACATAGAATGGGGCGCAGCAGCAGCGTGAATCAGCGCGTCACCCTGCCAGCGCTTCAGGAATTTTTCCGTGTACTCGAGCATGGCGTCATTGTTTTTGTTATCCGGAGCGGGAAAGTCGAGGATGGTTTCGCCCAGCACGCCGCGCACACCGGCGGCTTTCGTTTCTTCGGCGACGCCATCCTCAAAATAATACATGTCCGCAAAAGTGGTGACGCCGCCGCGGATTTGCTCCGCCAGGGCGAGGCGCGTGCCCCAACGCACAAATTCCTCATTCACGTTCTTGGCTTCGGCGGGAAAAATGGATTTCGTAAGCCATTCTTCCAGAGTCACGTCATCTTTCAGGCCCCGGAGCAAAGTCATGGGGGCGTGGGTGTGGCCATTGATGAACCCCGGAAGCACCAACTTGCCCTTCGCGTCGATTAGCTGCTTCGCCTCATGCATATATTTATTGACTGCTGCGGGGGTGGAGGCCTCGACGGCGGAGATCGTATCTCCCTGCTTCACTACTACAATTCCGTTTTCGAGGATTCGATGCGAAGGATCCATCGTTACAACCGTACCGCCCGCGACCACCAAATCCCAGATGGGTTCCGGCGCTGACTTCTGTTTCGCCGGTTTCTGAGACTGTTTGTGCTTAGCCGGCGCCTGCGCTGCAACAAGGTGTTGAAACGAAAGCAACTCCAGGACAAGAATCGCGAGAACAACCAAACTTCGCTGGCATAAGTTCTGGGACTTCATTTTAGAGTTTCCTCGTCCTATAGGTTGGAGGAATCGAAGGGTTTGGGGAAGAGATCTTTCATCCGTATGGTCTCGGTCTTGCCCTTGAGGTTAGCGAGGATTACAGGAACGTCGCCGCAGAATTCCCAGATGAGCTGGCGGCACGCGCCGCACGGAGGTGTCAAGATGTCAGTGTCCGTCACGACGGCAATGGCGTCGAAGCCGCGCTCGCCTTCGCTGATGGCTTTGAAGATGGCGACGCGCTCGGCGCAAACGGTGAGGCCGTAAGTGGCGTTCTCAACGTTGCAACCGCCGAAGATTCTTCCAGAAGTCGCGCGAAGCGCAGCGCCCACGCGGAAATTCGAGTATGGGGCATGAGCATTTTCTCTCGCCTGGTTGGCGGCTGAAATCAAAGTCTCATTTTCGCTCACGCAAACGCCTCCCGGTATGCCGCGGAGAATTCTATGCAATGGCCTCGGCAATTCGTGGAATGACCGCTTTCAGCAAGCCAATGAATTGGCCCTTGACGCGCTCGGCAGTCTCCAATACTTCTAGATGATTGAGCGGTTGATCCAGGACTCCCGCCGCGGCATTCGTCACGCAGGAGATGCCCAGCACGCGAATGCCGCTGTGCCGCGCGGCAATTACTTCGGGTACGGTGGACATGCCGACGAGGTCAGCACCGATCGTGCGCAAGTAGCGTATCTCGGCGGGCGTTTCGTAGCTCGGCCCGAGGAGACCCGCGTACACGCCTTCGTACATCCCGATGCCTAGGCGGTTTGCTTCGCCGACGGTCATTTCGCGGAAGCGTTTGTCGTAGGCTGCGGTCATGTCGTGGAAGCGCAGGCCGAAGCGGTCATCGTTCGCGCCGGTGAGCGGATTGACGCCCTGCAAATTGATGTGATCGCTGATGACCACGAGACGGCCCTGAGAGAATTCGCGTTTGATGCCACCGGCGGCGTTGGTGAGGATCACGGCTTTCACACCCATACGCGCGAAGACGCGGATGGGAAACGCAACCTCCTTCGCAGAATAGCCTTCGTAAAGATGTACGCGGCCCTGCATGCCCGCGACGGGAATAGCTCCGACTTTACCGATTACGAGCTTTCCAGCGTGCCCGATGGCCGTCGACTGGGGAAAATGCGGAATTTTTGCGTACGGAATTTTCGTGGCGCCGGCAAATTCATCGGCGAATGCGCCAAGCCCGGAGCCAAGAACGAGTGCAATCCGAGGCCGAAGAGATGTTTGAGAAAAAATGAAGTCGGCGGCTTTACTCGCGCGTTCGAACTCGCCATCCGCGCTGTTGGCGGAGGCCTTAGCGGCGATTTTCCCCGGCGACACGGTTTTCGAAGTTTTCCTCTTGGAGCTTTTCTTTGCGCTCACGAAAGAATCCCCACGATGGAAGCGGACATCAGGTTTGCCATGGTGCCAGCGAGCATGGCGCGGATGCCGAATCTTGCGAGCTGGCTACGCTGTTCCGGCGCAAGCGCGCCGATGCCGCCGATTTGGATACCGATGGAGCTGAAGTTAGCGAAGCCGCAGAGAGCGAAGGTGGCGATGGCGAAAGTGCGCGGATCGAGCGTGCCTTTCATGGGGCCAAGCTGGCCAAACGCGACAAATTCATTGATCACCATGCGCGTCCCGAGCAGGTTGCCGATCTTTGCCGCGTCATGCCAGGGCACGCCGATCAGCCACGCCACCGGCGCGAAGATCCAGCCGAAAACAGTTTGCAGACTTTCCGGGAACCAGGCCATGTGAGGCCAATTGTGAATGCCGCCCATGATGGCGTTGAGCAGCGCCAGCAAGGCGATGAAGGTGATGAGCATCGCACCGACGTTAAGCGCGAGATGCATACCATCAATGGTACCGCGAGCAATCGCGCCTAGAAGATTGGTTTCTTTTTCCATGGGTGGCATTTCGACGCGGCCGGCCGTGAGCGGCTGCTCCGTTTCCGGCACAAGCATCTTGGCCATGAGCAACGTTCCGGGCGCCGTCATGATCACCGCGGTCAAAAGATTCTTGGGATCGGCCCCGCCAACCTGGATGTAACCTGCCATCATGCCGCCGGAAATGTGCGCCATCCCGCTGGTCATGACGACCATGAGCTCGGACTTCGTAAGTTTGGGAAGGAAGGGGCGAATGGTGAGGGGCGCTTCCGTCTGGCCCATGAAGATACTTGCAGCGACGTTGAGGGATTCGGCGCCGCTGGCGCCCATGACGCGAGTCATGATCCAGGCTGCTGCACGAATGATGAGTTGCATCACGCCGAGGTGATAGAGAACCGCAAAGAATGCGGCGATAAAAATGATCGTGGGAAGGACCTGGAAAGCAAACGAAAAGCCGAGGCGAGAGAGTTCCTTGGGCAGACCGAGGTCGCCGAAAACAAATGTGGAACCCGCGTAGGAAAAGCTCAACAGCTTGTTGGCGCCAGCGCCGAGGAATCCAAATACCGAACTGCCCACACTGGAACGTAGAACGAAAAACCCCAGCGCCAATTGGAGCCCGAGTCCCCAAGCGATGGTCTTGAGCTTAATCGCGCTGCGATTGGTGGAGAACAGCCACGCCAAGCCGAGAATCACGGCCATGCCGAGCACGCCCGTCCATCTTCCCATGAGCCATCCTCCCGCAATCGTTCTACGCGCCGATGATCCGGCGCACCAGTGGTGGTTTTTCCTGCGGAGCCCTTTCGCCAATGAAATAGCTGCAGGCAATAAGTGCTTTCGCTTCGGCAAGTTTTGCGTCGCTATTGTAGTGAATCGTGGCCAACGGTTCGCCGATTTCCACGCGATCTCCGATTCGCTTGTGGAATTCCAGACCGACGCCGTGATCGATCTTGTCTTCCTTCTTTTCGCGTCCACCGCCAAGCATGGCGAGCGCGATGCCGAATCCCTCGCAGTTGGTGCCGCTGATAAAACCACTGGCAGAACTCGTTACGTGAAAATTCAAGCGCGCGATGGGCAGGCGTTCCGGCTCGTCAATGACGCGTTCATCGCCGCCCTGCAGGCGAATCCCTTGACGGAATTTTTCGAGCGCCTGGCCGGAGGCGATCATGGTCTCGGCGAGGCGGCGGCCTTCTTCAACGGTCTTCGTTCTCTCACCGAGATAAAACATCCACGCAGAGAGGGCGAGGCTCAAGTCGCGCAGATCGGTCGGCCCGCGGCCCCTGAGGACTTCGATGGATTCAGCGACTTCGTTCGAATGCCCGGCCATGCGGCCCAGCGGCTGATCCATGCCGGTGATCAGGGCGACGACTTTTTTGCCCATGCGCTGGCCGGTTTCAACCATGACTTCCGCGAGGCGAATCGAATCTTCCTCTTTCTTCATGAACGCGCCGGAACCTGTCTTGACGTCCAGAACTAGTGCGTCAATACCTTCGGCAAGTTTCTTGCTCATAATTGAGGCGCAGATTAGGCCGATATTCTCTACCGTCGACGTAACGTCGCGAAGCGCGTAAATTTTCTTGTCCGCGGGAGCAATCTCCGCGGTCTGCCCGATCAGGCCCATGCCGCATTGGCGGAGAACGCGGCGAAACTCACCGAGAGACAGGTTTACGTTGAAGCCGGGAATCGCTTCCAGCTTGTCGAGCGTGCCGCCGGTGTGGCCAAGGCCGCGGCCGCTGATCATCGGAACTGTAAGTCCGCCCGCCGCCACAACCGGTGCAAGAATCAGAGACGTTTTGTCGCCGATTCCACCTGTGGAGTGCTTGTCCACTTTTTTCCCGGGGATTTCGGAATGGTTGAGGACTTCTCCGGAGTGAAGCATCACTTCGGTGAGCGCCGCCAGCTCGGAGCGGTTCATACCGCGGATCCACACAGCCATCAACCATGCGGCCATCTGATAATCAGGTATGTCGCCGCGCGTATAACCGGAAACTAGAAAATTGATTTCTTCGCGGGAGAGTTCCCCGGAATCGCGTTTTTTGCGGATCAGGTCGACGGCGCGCATGCGTTTGAAAATCGAACGGCGAGCGTAACATCCGCTTCAGGGGGCGTCAACGCAACGCAACGCAACGCAACGCAACGCGATGGGCGTGCAGGAATCCTACAGCACCTGCTGCACGTCCGGAGGCAAACTGGTTGTCTGGCCAGAGACCACACGCCAGCCATTGGGCGTATTGACATAGACATGTATCGCGCGAAACTGGGTGCTCAGGTGCTGGCCTTTGAGAATGAACCGTGTCGACCATAGGCAAGTGGCGACGGCGGTCTCTTGAAAAATCCGGATCTTGATATCCGAGACAACAAACGATTCACGTTTCACATTGGGAGACCCGATCGCCGCAATCCACTCGTCTTTGTTGATCAGTTGGCCATGCGAAAGCGCCCCCGTGAAGTCATCGCTGTAAATACGATGAAAGAAAGTGCCGCTGCCTAGTTGGATGGCGCGCCCGGCTTCTCTCTCGAGGCTGACAATCTCCTGCCTCTCCACTTCCGGATCTCCTTGCATCGGCTGAGTGACACACCGCCGAATGCAGTCATTCCGCCAGTTCTCCTGGGCCTGCCAGGATGGGGCAAGAAACAGCCCGATTGCCAATGCCACCGTACCCCTCGTTTTGATCATGTTGACGCACCTCCTTCAAGGAGCGATGGACTCTGGAGGAGTAGCTTAGGAAAGAGTTATCGCTGACATGTTCCATGGTACGGAAAGAAGAATGCCTATATCCAATACATACATGACCGGCGTGTTGTGAATGACACGCGCTTCGTTGTGTGGGTAGATCACGGATTACTTACCGCTCTGTTACAATAATCTGCTTTCAAAGAGAGTCATCACGAATGCAGCTCAATTCGATTGGAGGAGTCATGCTCGGCTCTACCAGAAAAGGCCGCGAGACGGCAGGTGTCGGAAGTGATCGCCAGGCTGCCAACTTTCTGCCTTTTTCCAGGCGGAGCTTCCTTGCCAAGACCTCCTATTTCGGTGCGTCTTATGCCGCGGCGAAGCTGATTCCCTTGCCGGCGCTGGCAGCCCAGATGGCCGTCGGTTCGCGCGTATCGCAGACTCCCATTGTGGACAAAGGCTTCGCCTCAGTCAGAAAAGTGGGTGAAGGACTGTACGCCACAATTTCCGATCCCTCGAAGGGCTACCAGACCCTCTGCAACGGAGGCTTTCTAGCGGGCAAGGATGGCGCGCTGATGATCGAAGGGTTCGGTAGTGCGGCGGGCGCCACTTTCCAGATGGACGCACTGCGGATGGTGAGCCAGGTTCCCGTGAGGGGCGCGCTGGATACCCACTACCACTTCGATCATTCCATGGGAAATGGGTTTTATGCCGGCAATGGGACTCCGGTGTGGGCCCATGTGAACACGGCGAAGCGCATCGTGGAGAGCTATGGCGCAATGCAGGGAGCTGACAAAACGGTCGCGCTGGCTCCGCTTGAAAGGGCGATCAAGGATGCCAAAACGGACCTGGCTCGAAAACATCGCGAGGAAAATCTCGGCATGGTAACGAACATTTTCAATATTGTGAACGGCACCGTACTGGCTTTGCCAAATCATCCGATTGATCCGGCGAAGTTGCCAATGAAAATGGATTTGGGCGGGTTGACTGCGGTGATCGAGAGCTATCCGGGACATTCCGGAACGGACATCATCGTTCGAGTTCCGGAACAGAACGTGGTGTACACAGGGGATCTGCTCTTTTCTGGATTGTATCCAGTTTGCTTCGACCCGCAAGCCACGGTGTCGGGCTGGAGGCAAACTTTGAAGACGTTCGCTTCCTGGGACAAGGACACGGTCTTTGTGCCTGGACATGGGCCGGTCTGTGGCCAGGAAGGAATCGCGCTGTTCCGTGCGCTTTTCGACGATATTGAAGACCAGGCGCAGAAAATGCACAAGGCTGGCGTGCCTGCGGCTGAAGCTGCTGATCTTTACGTTGTTCCGGAAAAGTACAAGAGCGTCGGCATTTTTGTCTGGGACTTTTCTATTGCGCCAGCAATTACGAAGCTGTATGCGGAATGGGGAGCAAAGTAGGGCTCCGGCGGCGACGTGGTAAGCAGCACTTCGGCGGCTTGGGACGCTAGTCCGGAATAAGGCCCTCGAAACTGTGGATGGCATCGCTCTGGCAGCGAGAGGAAGAAGATTCCGGATCCCGTTCGCAGAGGATAGCTTGCATTCCCGCGGATCGCGCCGCTTCGACTTCTTTCGGGGCATCGGAAATGAACAGAAATTGTTTAGGCTCATACGAAAGTGAAGCGGCGATTTTCTTGTAGCTTTCTACTTCGGACTTGGCCCCCATGCGGGTGTCGAAGAAAGCGGTGATGTACGGCGTCAAGTCGCCTGACGCGGTCGTGCGAAAGAGGTTTTGCTGCGCGAGGGTACTTCCCGATGAGTAAATGCAAATCATTCTCTTCTGCCGACGCCACCGTTGAAAAGCAATGGGCACATCGGGATAAACTTCTCCGTGCAATTCGCCGCTCGCGAATCCTTGCTGCCAGATTTTCCCTTGAAGAGTCTTGAGAGGCATGCACTTGCTGTCCCGGGCGATCAGCCATTGGCCATAAGTCACGCTCGAAGGCAGCTGCGCGTCTTCCGGATGGTCCTGCCATGCCGGCGGCTCAAGGCCGTTGCGTTCATCGGTCACGTGCTGACCGCGTAACTCCTGAATCAGGGACTGAATTTCAGGATCATGGGCGTGTTCTCGAAGGAAAGACTCCAGCCTGCGGCTCGAATAAGGAAAAAGTGTTTGGTAGACAAAATCGATGGGTGTTGTCGTGCCCTCGATGTCCAGAAGAATGACGCGGATCTGAGACTCGTCGATCTGTGGCACGCCGGCTACTTGGCCACCGTTTGCGGCGGAATGTACCTGGGACCCAGGCAAACAGGCTCGTAATTCCGGTCCGCGCCGCTGCCGGTGTAGTGTGGTGTCCAGCCGGACTTGTCCTGGAACAAACGGATGGCGCGTATTCGCCGCTCTCCACAAAGATCAAACCAGTGGAGTGTTCCACGCGGAACGCGAATCAAGTCGCCGGCTTCCACCTCGATCGCTACCACCGGACCCTGTTGCGGGTGGACATGGAATAGCCCGCGCCCGGCGACGATGTAGCGGACTTCGTCCTCATCGTGAGTATGTTCAATATTGAATTTGGAGAGCATAGCGTCCAGCCCGGGAGTATTCGCGTTGACGTCGATCACATCCGCGGTAACGTAGCCACCCTCGCGCTTGAGCTTTTCGACTTGCTCGCCGTAGGCGCTCAGCACTTGATCCGCGGAAGCATCCGAAGGCAAGTCCGCCCGAGATTCCCAGCGTTGGTAGTCAATGCCAATCCCGGCAAGGTAATCACGCACCTCGTCGTGTTCGCGGAGCGAACGGTTTTCATCGGGAATTCGAAGCACAGCCACGACAATCAGCTCCTAAGTCCGGCCTGCGCGGAATCAAGCACCCTGTACGGCGCCGGAGCGAACCAGCACTTCCATCAGGAACTCCAGAATCTCAACATGGCGCTTAGCTTCCTGCAAGCCCCCACCCCAAGTATATAGCCCATGTTCCTTCAAAAGAAAACCGTGGATTCCAGTAGTCTCGCCCAGGATTTTCGAAACGCGCTCGCTCAGCTCGATCATGTCTTGCGAATTCTCCAGAATCGGCAACCACTCGCGGTGCTTGTGGGTTCGAACGCCTTCAAGCCCTTTGAGCATTTCAAATCCTTCCAGCGCGATACCGCCCTGTGATGCATGCGAGCCCGAAAGGACCGTGCTCCAAACGGAATGCGTGTGCAGGACAGCGCCGGCATCCACGCCTCGCGCGATAGCGAGATGCAGCAGGGCCTCTGCGGACGGGCGGCCATCGCCGCGCACGACGTTGGCCGCTTCGTCCATCTCCAGAAACTGCTGCGGCGCAAGGCTCGCCTTATCCAATCCCGTCGAAGTAATTGCCAGGCGCAGCGGCTCGCGGGAAATCACCGCGCTGAAGTTTCCGCTCGTGCCCAGCACCCAGCCGCGTGCGTAGAAGCCCTTTCCAATCTCCACCAAGTCTGCAACGGCGTCCGAATAAGTGCGACTATCGGGCCTTGCCGTACGAATACCTCGTCTGGCGGACAACGGTCGGGCTCTGGCTTTAGTAGTCTTCATGTTCGTGATTATAGTAAGCCCGGTTTGTGGTCTGCCGTCGCTTCCTTTTGATCAATGTGAATCGAAGGTGAATATCACACCGAAAGCGAGCAGGTGTTGCGACGGTGTCAAGCTATCGATTCCAGGGGAAACTTCAGTGCCACGAAAGAAGCCTCCTCCCTTTCCCCGCGAATCATCGAAGCGGTATTCCAGCCGTGCAATCGTATTCGTCCGCCGGCATGGGACGCGATATTCGAGCGTGGTCGCGACCGACTTGATGGTCTGCGCGGATCCCGTCCACCGGCCATCGCGGTCCCAGGCAAATTCAGGACGAAGCGTCACGCTCCATGGCCCGCGGACGGTCAAGTGAATAGGCATCTGCGCAGACTCCACAAGGCACGCAGGTTTCCAACCGTGGCTAATTTTTCTGTTCCGGCTTGGTATTCGAAAGCGACCGTCACCGGATTTCGTTTCCATTCTGCAATGCTGTCGGAAAAGAACCGCCAGAATTCGAGCGCAGTGTCCGACTGGTGTGGTCCGTAGAGGAATATCTCTTTGAACGTGAGATGTTCTGTAACGGTATAGGCGATCTGCCCTCCCCAGCTTGGAACATTGTTGGGATGCGCCAAATGAAAATAATCATTGATCACAAACACGGTTGCTGTGACTTTCTTGGAGAATGCATAACTGGCGTTCACGCCAAACATCAGGTATGGCGTGTAGTCGGCTCCCCAGGGCCGCGTGTAGGTGAAATTATCCTTGGCATACAAAGAGTCGTATCCAATCAGGCTGCTGAAGATTCCGCCTTGCACCGTAAGCCCTTTCCCGACCGGCGCGAGACAGGAGACATTCGCCTTGCCAATCTGTCGCAGCCAGTTAGCTCCGCCGAGATTCGGCGCCGTTGCGGAAAACCCGAAGATTTTGGAGTCCTCGCCCGCCTGTGCCTCCAGTTCCATGCCCCAGCGCGAATTCGCAGTGGCATCTTTGGTGAGGTAAGCGGCCGCCATGTTCAAATCCGATTCATTTACCCGCGGTGTCGTGCCGCGATTTCGGAATAGGTGATTCGAAGGATGGTTGAAGTCGAGCAGACAGCCCAAATCAAAGAAGCCACCGTAATGCCATTCCGACTTTGGTTGCGGGGTTACCGCTTGCGACTGTGGTTCTTGCGGGGAGTCGCCGGACTGTTCGTCATGAGCGACGATCAGGCGCCCGCTCCCAATTAATTCGAAAGCCGAGGAATCGCTCTCGGCTGCCGCAGACTTTGCGGGAGAATGGTTCTTCTCTTTGTTGTCGGCTACAATGTGGGTCGGGAATATGCCAGCAAAGAGCAACCCCACAAAGAGAATCCTCAGAGGTCTTCTATTCTTTTCGAACGCGGGCATTCCTGTCTCCCCACAAAGTTCATTACAACGGATTGCTACTGGATCAAAGTGCGTCTTTGGTAGGCGCAGAATGCTTCTTCGTTGCCTCAGAATGCTAGCGTTTCAAACGTACGGAAGTCGTAAGCGGAGGATAAAGATGAGATTAGTGCGCGAACCGGAACCTGTTCAAACATTTGCCGGGGACCGGCGGGAGATCTCCAGCGCGACGGTCCGCATTTCTTCGTGGATCAGCCCGTTGGTGGCGAGAATGACCGGGCCGCCAAGCTGATAAGGATTTCCGGCAAAATCTGTGACTTTGCCGCCGGCTTCTTCGACAAGCAGAACGCCTGCGGCAGTATCCCATTTCGCGAGGCCAAATTCCCAGAAGCCGTCGAAGCGGCCCGCCGCGACAGAGGCGAGGTCGAGCGCGGCGGAGCCATCGCGTCGTACACCGTGAGAGCGTTGCGTGAAGTCGCCGTAGTATTGAAGATTGGCGCTGGCTTTGCGGTTTCGCACGGGAAAACCGGTGCAGAGGAGGCTGGTCGAAAGCTTGGCGACCTTGGAGACGTGAATTCTCTTGCCGTTAAACGCCGCTCCTTCGCCCCTGGCGGCTGTGAACAGTTCGTTGTAAAAAGGATTGAAAACGACCGCGGCGAGCAGCGTGTCTCGCTGTGCGAGCGCGATAGAAACACTGAAGCAGGGATACCCGTGCGCATAGTTGGTGGTGCCGTCAAGCGGATCGACGTGCCAGCGAAATTCGGAAGCCGATGGGCTCTCGTGCCCCGTTCCCTCTTCCGCCGCGACGGCATGGTCGGGAAAGTATTTTGCCAGTCGTTCAACGATAAACCGTTCCGAGCGCTTGTCCGCCTGCGTGACGAGATCGACTTCGTCTCCTTTGTAGCGAATGTCGAGCGGGCGCGACAATTCTTCGATAAGTATTTTGCCCGCATCCTGGGCGATTTCTATCGCGGCGCTAAGATAGGAGTCATTCATCCCAACAATATTACTGTGGTGGATGAAAAAAGCCGAGACAACAAACGGAATCACCGTTATTGCAGCCGATGATTACTGTGGGCCAGTGAGATAGGACCTGCGGTGGCGGACCTGGTAGTTAGCGGGCGTAACTGTGACGACGATGGATCGGTAGGTGTTGGCGGGGCCGCGCGGGGTGGGATAGTAGGCCAGCAGATATTGAGTGCGCAGTTCGCGGTCGATGCGATCGAAGATGGCTCCCAGCTCCTGTGGCGTGTCGGGATAAAACATGGCGCCGCCGGTAGTGTCGGTCATGGTTTCCAGGGCGTGCTCACCGGCGGTGTTGCGGCCGCTTTCGTTTTTCACCGGGCGAATGACGATGGTGTAAAGGAGCGCGTTGGAGAGGACCGCCTCCTTGCGAGCTGCGTCGAAATCGGCGCGACTGGTGGTTTCGCCCGCGTCGGTCACCAGGATGATCACGCGGCGGCGGTCATCCCCGCGGCGCCCAAGCGCGCGCGAACCGAGAAGCACGGCGTCGTAAATCGAAGTGCCAGCGCCTGGCGGAATCCTGCGGACGGCCGACTGCAGCTCGGCGACGTTGTCTGAAAACGATGCGACTTGCGTCACGTTTTCATCGAACGAAAAAACAGCCAGCCGGTCACCCGCGCGCAAAACCTGCCGAATAAAGTGGGCAGCGGCTTCTTGTTCGAAGGTGATTTCCTTGTGAGCGCTCATGCTGGAGTCGATCATGATCGCCAGGTCCAGCGGCTGCGAAGTTTCCGGCTCGAACCTGTCAATTTTCTGCTCAACGCCTTCCTCGAAAAGTTGGAAAGCCTCTCTGGGAAGGTCCGGGGCCGGGCGGTTCTTTTCGTCGAGCACGCTGACAAGCACATTGACCAGGTTTACGTTGACGCGGATGCGGCCGCGCTGTGAGGCGGCATCCTGAGATTCGTCCTTTGGAGCCCCTGGCGTCGGCTGCACAGTTTTTCCGGGCTCGCCGTCCGGAGCCGAGGACGGGGACGTAGTAGACGTGGAAGTGCTGCCTGGCTTGGACGTTGGGTCTCCACTCGCCGTGGACTTGCGCTTCTGCGCCCACGGAGGACGGTCCGGCTTGTCCTGGCTAAACGCTACACCGGCGAGGAGCAACGCAGAAACGACGAACAGAGTGGAGTGGGGGCGAAGGGGTGTCATCAGCATTGGGAGTTAAGATGCAGGTTTCGCGCGTGGCGTCGCCGCAGGCGCGGGAGGAAGTTCGCCATCGGCCCAGACTGCTCCATCCTCAAAATACTCCTTCTTCCAGATCGGCACAGTCCTCTTGAGCGTGTCGATAGCAAACCGGCAAGCGTCAAAGGCCGCGGCACGGTGTGGCGCGCTAACGGCAATAAATACGCTGGTTTCGCCGATTTCGAGGCGCCCGAGCCGGTGGACCATGGCAACGCGATGGATGCGGTATTTTTCGTGAATCTGAAGGCCGATTTCTTGCATCTTGGCGAGGGCCATGGACTCGTAAGCCTCGTAATCGAGATAGAGAGTCGCGCGGTTGTGGGATTGATTGCGCACGAAGCCGTCGAAGGTGACAATGGCGCCGCCCTCTGGGGCGCGGACAAGGCGGATCTGCGCAGCCATATCGATGGGTTCGCGCACCAACTGGTAGATGTCATCGTGGGGGAGTGTCACCATGTGGATGTTTCAGCCGCCGCTCACGGGCGGGAGAAATGCAACCTCGTCGCCGGAACGGAGTGGCGTATCCCAGGCGGCAAATTCCTGGTTGCGCGACGCAACCACCGACGAGCGGTATTTTGCGAGCTCTGGATAACGCGCCGCATAGAGAGCGAAGAGTTGCTCGATCGTCGCGGCATCTGCGACCTCGGCGGAATCCGCGGCGTGGCCTGCGACGTCCTTGAGGCGGCCGAAAAACAGGACGCCCACGCGAATCGTTTGTGAGACAGGTGGCACAGGGGAATTGTAACCCGCGGTGCGGGAAGGGGCTAGTAGTTGGGCTTTGCCGCGTGCGATCAAGGAACATTGCAGGACTCGATCCCTGTCAGACGGCGAAAGATTCAAGCGTTCCGTACGAAAAGTAGTATTTGAAAAATTCAATCGCTTGACCGTGGCGTACGGGATGCGTAGCGTGCAAATGACTCGTATTTTGTCAGCGGCGGACAAAGAAGAGCAAAGAGGAACGTGATGAAGATTCTGGTGACCGGCTCCTCGGGACTGGTTGGTACAGCGCTGACAAGAGCTTTGGCCTCAGCTGGGCATACCGTGTGCCGCTTGGTTCGGCCGCAGAGCGCAGGCGGTGAGGGCGCGAAAGAAGGCTTCGCTGTGGCTTGGAATCCGGCAAGCGAAGAATTGGGCGGCGCGGGCGTTGGCGCCGATGCGGTTGTGAATCTCGCCGGCGCTTCGATTGCAGACGGGCGGTGGACTGCGGAGCGGAAAGCGCTACTGCGCTCTAGCCGAATCGATACGACCCGCGCGCTGGTGAACGCGCTCGCGAGAATGAATGCGCGGCCGAGTGTTCTGATCTCAGCGTCCGCGATTGGGATTTACGGCAACCGCGGCGCCGAAACTCTGACGGAGGAGAGCAAGCCTGGAGCGGATTTCCTCGCCAGCCTGGCAAAAGAGTGGGAAGCAGAAGCATTAAAGGCCGAGGCGCTGGGAATCCGCGTAGCGCTCGCACGGTTTGGGATTATTTTGGCTCGCGAAGGTGGCGCGCTGCCGAAGATGATGTTGCCTTTCAGGTTTGGGGCGGGTGGCCGCTTGGGTAGTGGGAAACAATGGATGTCATGGGTCACGCTCGAAGATGTCGTGGGAATCTTGCGATTCGCCATCGAAAACGCTTCTGTGAGGGGCGCCGGAAATGTCGCCTCCGTAACGAGCGCTATTAACGCCGCGCCGGTAAGGCGTGCCATTAATATTGTCTCGCCGCAACCGCTGCAAAACGCGGAATTCACAAAAGCGATTGCAAAGGCGATGCACCGCCCCGCGCTCTTCCCTGCTCCCGCGTTTGCGCTGCGCCTCGCGCTGGGTGAAATGGCCGACGCGTTGCTGTTATCCAGCCAGCGCGTCGCACCGCAAGCGTTGGAAAAACTAGGCTACCGGTTTTTGCATCCGGATTTGAATTCGGCCCTGTCAGCAATTCTTGCGAAGACTTAGGCGGAATCCTGCCCTACTTTTGCACGTTAATCGTGACGGACACGCGAAACGTATGGCCATTGAGTGGATCCGTGGACAACAGATTCTCCGAAGTTTGTCCATCCTTCAGGATCAGGTTTTCGTCAGTTCTGAATTGGCGAACCACCGGCTGGCCACTGGGATTGGCTACGAGTCTCTCGCCCTCGGTGGACTTGTTGGGATAGAGCGCCGAACGATCGAAAATCAAGTAAAGATGAAAGCGGCCATCGTCTTCAGTCTTTATGCCACAGTCGATATTTGAGCCGATATCCATGTAAGTCATCTTCTGGTCCTTACCCTCCGTCTCGATAGGAACGCGGATGCCCGTACGAAGCCTCGTTGAGTAATTGCCGCCAACCTTTTCATCGCTGATAACCGTAAAAGTGTAGGGCATGCTGGAAACTTTCTTGTCGCCGTCATACTCGGTAAAAATGATTTGCACCTTGATGGGAGTAGGGACTTTGGCGCGCTCCTCACTCTTGGGCTTTTCCTGAGCGCACAGTTGGACCACTGGATGGCAGAGTGCGCCGAGCAGAATCAAATGGAACAATTTCTTCATGGCTTTTCCTCCTGGGCGATGCGAACGGTGTCTAAGCCGAATTGTTTCTACGGAAGTCACTGCGACTTCTCTTCCGCTAAGAGCTTGACGTCAAGCTCTTCAATTTGGATCGGAGCAACTTGCAGAGGCGTCAAAGTTGTAGCGTCGAACTCCTGAGCGAGAAGCAGAGAGTGCTTGTGAGCACGCCACTGCTCGGCGTATTCCGTGAGTAAGACTTCCTGATCTCTGGGGACCAGCACTTCGGGAAACGCATTGTGAGCGGACTGCACGCCGTGTTGCGGGGAGTTCGTGGACATGGAGAAATGCGGGGACGGAAGCGAACTGTCTTTTGCGGACTGCCCGGGTCCTTGCGCGGGTTCTTGTGCAGGGGGAATCACCGGACTCGATGGATCTTCTTGCGTGGAGTTGGTCTGTGGATTTTGTGGCGCATCCGGCCGCCACACGACGCGTGCCACGAAGAACGCGGCAATAACAGCCGCGGCGCTCGCCAAAACCAGCCAGTTCGTAAGCCAAGTACGAGTGGGCGCGGTCTCTGCATGGAGGCGAGCCTGGACGCGTGGCAAAAGTGAAGCAGGCACGTCCGCGTTCGCCGTCACGCGCAGGCCACCATCAATGGAGGCGAAAAGCGCTTGTTCCTGCTCGAATGCAGCGCGGCAGCCAGCGCAGCCATCGAGATGCGCGCGCAGATCCCCGTGCGGTTCGGCACCGCTTGCTGCGGCTTCGATCAACGCTTCCTTATAGTGTTCGCATAGCATCGCAACTTCTCCGCTAACTGTTTTCGCGCATAAAAAATTCTGGACTTCACCGTACCCGTGGAGATGCCCAACATTCCGGCAATTTCCTCAATCGTGTGGCCTTCCATGGCCGCAAGCAAAAGGACCAGCCGCAACTTCTCCGGCAATTCCGCGAGGGCATTTTCGAGATGCGCCTGGAATTCATTCGAAGCGGCGAGGTCTTCGGCGGTCGCCGTTGGAAGTTGCTGCTCCGGCTGCGACCAAAGCGTGTCGCGCAGTTCGCGCCGTTTCCCAGAACGCAAACGGTCCAGCGCCAAACGAAACGCGATTCGCACCAGCCAGGCGCGGAAGCGGCTGCGGTCGCGAAGTCGGTCGAACTGCCGATACGCACGCAACAGAGCTTCCTGAGCTACGTCTTCCGCATCCGCGGTATTGCGCAGAACGCCGCGGGCAACGCGATAGGCAAGCGGGCCGCACTCGGCGAGGCGCTCCTCGAACTCGCGCCGAGTGTCAGCCTGGGCTGCCTCGTCCGCCAGCTCCCCCTCCTTGTCATGCGCGGCCGCAAGGCCGCCGGACGTGCTACCTGGTTGGACCAGAACCAGCTCCTGCATTTGCCATCCTGCGCGAGCTTCGAACGCCCGTCCTTTGCCTGCAACTAACCAGACGCCGCCGCCCGAAAATAGGTTCACTGCGGAAGGACCTTTCCGGCCATCGAATTACTCCAGGTCAGATCCCCAGCCGCCCAAGCAGCTCTTCCAGGTTGGATTCGTCGACAATCACTTCCCGAGCTGGCTTTCCCGCCGCCGGAGCCTGGACGGCTCCCTCATCGAAGGCCTGAAAGAGGCGCATTTTCGCAACGGCGTATTCCTCACTGCTCAAGAGCGGGCGGCCATTCACCTTTGCCCAGGAATCCAGCGCGGATTGCATGACGAATATCTTGAAGGGGAATGCCGTGTGCCGGTCGGCGGTGACCACGTAAGTAAATTCGCCGCCGTGATTGCCGCCGCGCTGCGCGCGGTTTCCTTCGAAAAAATAATACTGATACACGTAGCCGTCAGCGGCGGAGTAGCTCTTGACGCGGCGTACGGCATCAGGACGAGGCATGCGCGGATTATTGGAGGGTAAGCGAGGGAAGTCAACGCTGGAATTTTCGCGCACGGAATCCCGATTTGAAACAACGCTGCGCCTCTTCGGTTCCAAATCAGAACGAAACGGAACCAAACCGGTTCACTCGGAAAGGTCAAGCATCACGAAATGCAGCGCAATCGTTCGTTCCTAGTCTGCGACAACATACTGATTCAAGACAGTTTCTTTGTCAGAGTCACCGCGCACCTATTCACTAATACCTGAGCCCTCTTACCTTCTCTCTTCGCTGGCCCTTCGGCTGCTTTTGCGAGGGCATGCGGTCCCTCTCGCCAAGCAACGAAAAAAGATCCAAAACCAGGACGCTTGTGTTTATCGCCCTTCTTGCCGAGGCTGCGTGGACGCTCGGCTGCACTGCAGGAAGTGTTTCACCTTCGCCGCCATCACCCTCGCCTCCCCCACCGATAGCGGTCACCGTAAATCCTACGAACGCATCAGTTTTATTAGGAAACCAGGTGACATCCACAGCCACCGTTACAAACACATCGGACACCGCCGTCAGTTGGAGCATCAATGGCGTGCCGGGCGGGAACGCCACGCTGGGAACGATCACTTCTGCCGGGGTGTACACAGCTCCCGTTGACATGCCATCTCCCGCGACATTGCAAGTCACAGCCACAAGCCATGCCGATTCGACAAAATCCGGTACCGGCACGCTGGTGATCACCAGCGACATCGCGTTAAGCCTGACGCCAAATCCCGCAAGCGTCGAGCTCGGCGCGACGCAAGCGTTTCAAGCCGCACTAACAACCAGCGCGCACCCCGACACTTCAATCCGCTGGAGCCTTTTGGGACCGGCGTGCGCCAGCGGATGCGGTTCAGTGGACGCGACGGGAACCTACACCGCGCCGCGCATCCTCCCTTCGCCAGCAATCGCGACGATGACGGCGCAAAGCGTGGCGGACCCTTCGAAGCAGATCTCCACCGCCGTGGCCATCACCAGTAGTTTTTCGTTGCAGCTTTCCGCGCCATCCAGCGTGCCGGCTGGAGGGACCGCAACAATTGTCGCAACTCTGACGCCGGTTCCCGGTTCGAACCCAAGCACAGCACTATCTTGGGCGCTAAGCGGTGCGGGCTGCAGCGGGAACTCTTGCGGAATCTTGAGCGCGGTGACGACGCAATCAGCAAGCGGAAATTCCGTCGCCTCTTCGGTGACGTACACGGCGCCAAGCGCAGCTCCGAGTCCGAACACGGTGACAATGACCGTCGCTCCGCAGGCGGACCCATCGAAAACTGCCCAAGCGACATTCGCAATTCAGTCTGGAGTCAGCGTAAGCGTCTCGCCCTCAACGGCGACGCTGGCGACGAATCATCGCGTGGCGCTGAACGCACAAGTGAACGGCGCTTCGAATACCGGCGTGATTTGGAGCATCAACGGAATCGCAGGAGGAAACGCGTCTTTCGGTCAGATTTGCGCCGTGGGTTCGAATCCCTGCCAGCCAGTGACCAGCACCACGGCGTCGCAAGTGGATTACCTCGCGCCGGGCGCCATTCCCTCAATGAATCCGGTAAGCGCTACGGCAGCGACCGCCGCCGATTCCACGAAAAGCGCGAGCGCACAGATCACCTTGATCAATCACGTTCTCGTGTCCGTGCAGCCCGGGAGCGCCACGCTGGCCCCGCTGGCGGTGCGGGGCTTCGCCGCGTCGGTGCTGGGAACCAGTAACCAGAATGTTGTTTGGCAGGTGCAGGGCGCGGCCTGCTCGATTGCGGGCATCTGCGGAACGATCGACACCAGCGGAACTTACACCGCGCCCAGCGCCGCGCCCGTTCCCAGCGCGATTCAAGTTGTGGCCATCAGCAGGGACGATACTTCGCAATCCGGAATCGCGAACGTGACCATTTCTGGAGGCGCCAACATTCTCAAGTTGCATCCCTCCAGCGTATATGCCGGTGCGGCGCAGGGCTTCACGCTGCGCGTGGATGGAAGTGGTTTTGTGCCATCGAGCATAGGACAGGGCTCCGCAATGCTGATCGGCGGCACAGCGCGGGTTACGACATGCATTTCTCCATTGGAGTGCACAGCGCCTGTAACGGCGGCGGACGTTGCCGCGGCGGGCAGCGTGTCCATACAAATTCAGAATCCGAATGGCACGAAATCGAATGCCGTGGCGCTGATTGTTGCGACGCCAAACGTATCTAACGAAATCGTTTCGCTCACCACCGGTGCTCCTGCCGCCACCGGGAAAGATATCGTCGTGGTTGATCCAACCACGGCAGGAGTCTCTCTCCCCGGCAATGACCTGGATCTGAACGTCGCAGCACTAGGGCTATTTATCAC
>MNDE01000182.1 GCA_001914785.1 Acidobacteria bacterium 13_2_20CM_57_17
AGCTTCATCATGCGGACTAACAAGGGGGTGACATTTTCATCGGGCCGTTAAGGTGACATTTTCACGTTGCTATAACAGGCTTTAGCCTGTGCCTCAAACTTCGAGGCACGTCAGGGATAATGACCGTGGCTCAGAAGAGTTTCGTAAGATAACCCAAGCGCACAATCATCGTTGCCATCACAACCAGAAAGGCGCAGGCTCCAATGAAGACGAGCACTTTGTCGTTATCCGTCACTATTTTGCTCTTGCTGAAAAAGGTGGACCACACAAGAAAAGCCAAATCTACAAATACGAGCATCTCCGCTATTCGATACGCGCCCTCCTGGTTGGCTAGTGTTTGATAGGCTTGTACGAAATGACCGCCGTTGTGATGCATCTCAATCAATAGGGCAGGTGCAAGGACAAACGGGACGGAAGCAAACAGGTAGATCTGGAGCCATCTACTCCAACGAATCCGCTGCCAGTTATGCCAACTGAATCTTCCCGGACCCCGTTCAATCATTGCATCGGTATCTTCGGGCGTCGATGTTACGCTTGCGCCGCCTGCCCTTTGTACGCCGGCAAAAACACTTCCTGTACAAACGTTTCAAAGGACGTCGGAGTCGTATTCTTCTCCGACGGCGGCTCCAGCGCGTGCATGTATCCGTTGTTGAGCGCCGCGGACATTTCGCAAAGCAGTTGCGCGATGTTCCTGGAGATTCCCATCCCGGTCATCGCCTCGATTACCTGCTCATCGGGCAATTGTGTGTAGGTGAGGTCCGGTTTCCCAATCGCCGTGCCGATGATCTTTGCCGCTTCCGTGTACGTTACGTCCCGCGCCCCCAGCAGTTCCTGCGTCTGCTGCCCGCGGAAGTCCAGCCGCACCAGGGCTTCTGCGGCCGCAGCGCCGATGTCGCGCGTCGCGATCATCGGCACCGGAAGGTCTGCGCGAACTGGCCCCGCCATAATGCCGAAACTCCGGATGATGCCGATCTGCGCCAGAGTATTCTCCATGAAGTATCCCGCGCGCAGATGCAACGCGTTCAGCCCGCGGACTTGTGCCAGCCGCATTTCCATCTTGCGCAATCCCACGACTGGCCCCGTCTTTTCCGGTTTGTCAGCCCCCACGCTGCTAAGCGTGACGGCATGAGTCACGCCTCCTTTTTCAAGCGCCTTTGCGATGGATTCCGTTACGCGATCTTGATACGCGCGGAAATCGGGACTGGTCATGTCCGGCGGAATCAGCGCATACACGCCTTGCGCCCCGGCGAACGCCCGGCTCAACGCATCCGTATCGAGAACGTCCGCTGTAAATGCGTCCGCGCCGCGGGTCACAAACGACGCCAGTTTCTTGTTGTCTCGCCCAACCACGCGGACTCTTTTGCCTTTGTCGAGTAATTTCCGGGCAACTACTGATCCCGTGTTCCCCGTCGCTCCCAAAATGACGTACATGGTTTCCTCCTAACGCTGCCTGATACCGCATGAATACGATGCAACTCGAAGCTAGAAAGACGCTTCGTGGAATTATGCCGACACCAGCAGGCCGTCCAGCTCTACTCCATCGGCACTTTAACGCCGCTTTTCTTGGCGAACGCAATCGCTTCGGGATATCCAGCATCCACGTGTCGCACCACGCCCATCCCGGGATCATTCGTCAGCACGCGTTCAATGCGCTTGGCCATTTCTTTCGTTCCATCCGCCACGGTCACCTGTCCCGAATGCTGCGAATAGCCGATCCCCACGCCCCCGCCATTATGAATGGACACCCACGACGCCCCGCTCGCCGTATTGATCAATGCATTCAGCAGCGGCCAATCCGCAATCGCGTCGGAACCATCCCGCATTGCTTCCGTCTCGCGATACGGCGACGCCACCGACCCGCAATCCAGATGGTCGCGCCCCATCACCACGGGAGCCTTTATTTCTCCCTTCGCCACCAACTCATTCAGCGCCAGCCCAAACTTGTCGCGCTCTCCATATCCGAGCCAGCAAATCCGCGATGGCAACCCTTGAAATTTCACGCGCTTCTGCGCCAGCTTGATCCACCGATTCAGGTGCTCGTCCTGCGGAAACATTTCCAGCACCAGTTGATCCGTCCGCGCGATATCCGAAGCCTCTCCGGAAAGCGCCGCCCACCGGAACGGCCCTTTGCCTTCACAAAACAGCGGCCGGATGTACGCCGGCACAAATCCCGGAAAGTCGTAAGCGTTCTTCACGCCCTGCTGAAACGCGAACGTTCGAATGTTGTTTCCATAATCAAACGTCACCGCTCCAAGCTTCTGCAAATCCAGCATTCCCTGGACGTGCGCCGCCATCGCCGCCATCGAATGTTTTTTGTATTCCTCAGGACTCTTCTTCCGCAGTTCCAGCGCCGCTTCCAGGGTCATCCCGTTCGGCACATATCCGCCGATGGGATCGTGCGCGCTTGTCTGGTCCGTCAGCAAATCCGGCACCACGCCGCGCTTCGCCAGTTCCGGAATCAAGTCTGCGCAATTTCCCACTAATCCCACCGAAGTCGCTTCGCCCTTGCGCACCGCGTTCTTCAAAATCCGCAGCGCCTCGTCCAGCGAAGTCACCATCACGTCGCAGTAACCCGCCTTCACGCGCCGCTTGATGTGTTCCGGGTCCACGTCGATTCCCAGGAACGCTGCGCCGTTCATCGTGGCGGCCAGAGGCTGCGCTCCGCCCATGCCGCCCATTCCGCCGGTCACAACGAGCTTGCCCTTCAGATCCCCGCCAAAATGTTTTCTCGCCGCCGCCGCAAACGTTTCGTACGTCCCCTGCAAAATCCCCTGCGTCCCGATGTAAATCCAGCTCCCTGCAGTCATCTGCCCGTACATCATCAATCCTGCGCGGTCCAGCTCATGAAAGCGGTCCCAATTGTTCCAATGACCCACGAGATTCGAATTGCACAGCAGCACCCGCGGCGCGTATTCATGCGTGCGAAAAACCCCCACCGGCTTTCCCGATTGCACCAGCAGCGTCTCGTCCGCTCCCAGCGCCTTCAGCGAACGCACGATCGCATGAAAACATTCCCAATTTCGCGCCGCCTTGCCCGTCCCCCCGTACACCACCAAGTCTTCCGGCTTCTCCGCCACTTCCGGATCGAGGTTGTTCATGAGCATCCGCAGCGCCGCCTCCTGCTGCCAGCCCTTGCACGAAATCTCCGTCCCCCGCGGCGCCCGAAACGGCCCTTTCGACAACCCAGCGCCCGCCACCGTTCCTGGCGCGCCCCGTGACAGCGTCGAACTCATGAATTTCCCTCTCCGCCGCTCATACTAACCCACGCCATCCCCTTTTGCACCCGCTTGGCCTCCCTGGTAGGCCGCGCTTCACTACCTGTGGGTCGTCTTGACTCATAAGCTTGAGTCAAATAGACTCATACCTATGGCCAAACGTCTCCAAGTGATTCTAAAGGATCCCGAATACCGGGAAATTCAACGTGTCGCGCGCTCTCGCCGCATGTCCATCGCGGAGTGGGTCCGCCAGGCTCTCGATCTAGCTCGCCGCCGTGAGCCTGGCACTGGAGTGGGCAAGAAGCTCGAAGTGATTCGTGCTGCGACGCGGCATGACTTTCCCTCGGCTGATATCGACCGGATGCTTGCGGAGATCGAGAGCGGGTACGGCGCTGGTACGCATTCTTGATTCTGGTCGACTCCAATATTCCGATGTACCTCGTCGGCGCGCCCCATCCCCACAAGGCCGACGCCCAGCGATTGCTGGAAAATCTGATCAGCGACCGCCAACGCCTTGTCACGGATGCGGAGGTACTGCAGGAAATCCTGCACCGCTATGTGGCAATAAACCGGCGGGATGCCATCCAGCCCGCATTCGATGCTTTGCTAGGAATCGCTGATGAGGTGTTGGCCATCGACCGGGCCACAGCCCAGCGTGCAAAAGAGATCGTGATGGGACGCCGGCAGATGTCCGCGCGTGACGCCGTCCACCTGGCCGTCATGGAGCAGCACGGAATCAAACACGTCCTGAGTTTTGATTCTGGTTTCGACGGCTTCCCTGGAATTACTCGCCTCTGGTGAGGCCGATACGCCAACTTGCCGGGTGCCCCGTGTGCACCTTTTTCAACCATCAACCATCAACGCTCCTCTCCCCTAACTCCGTCAAATTCGACGCTTCGTTTATCTCGGCAAAGGGAACCATATAATGTTATAAATTCACTCAATCACTCTGATGGGAGCGCCTCAATGGCACAGCCGACCGCGAATCAACCTTCTTCCACGCCCCAAAAGCGGCGGAGCAGGCGTTTTCCCTTCATCTCCCCGGTGGAAGCGACCTGGCAGGAGGCTAACGGTAAAGTTTTCCGTGAAGCGGGCCAAGCCACGGAAGTGAACGCTCAGGGTGGTTTGTTGGAGATGAAGACTTACCCTGCCGCAGGCACTCAGATTGAGTTGACGAATCTCGTTACCCACGAAACTTCGCAAGCTCGCGTTGTCGGCGTTCGCCGCAATAGCGAAGGCCGCCTGTTAGGCGTTGCCGTCGAGCTTTTCGTCCCCAGTGAGACTTTCTGGGGCAAGAATCTCCAGCTAAAGAAAACTTGCGCCGACCTGGTCAGGCTGGAGTATGACATGCGCTCGGGCCCCTTCGATCCGCGCATCCTCCGGGAATTCCGGGATGCCGTGGATAACGTGCGCAAGACGGCGTGGGCCGTTCAAGAGTGGCAAGAGCGCCAATCGCGGAAACAAGATCCACTCACTGTGATCCCTCTGCTTACCGCCGAAGGTATCCGCCGCGCCACTCAGCTTTGTGATGCCGTAACCGCGGGCGTAGCCGCTAACGAAGTAGCTCGCGAAACCGTGGGCATCGACGAATTCTTGCGCTCCGTCGAGTGTGTCCACCAAAGCCTCCTTGCCCTCTTAAAGGACCGTTAAGGCCGTAAGCTGCTTATAGGTGGGACAGCCATTCCTGGCTGTCCGCGGCCTCCGAGTTCGCAGCGCTGGGCTTTAGCCCAGCATCTTTCTTGTGGGCACGACGCTTCGTGCCCTTTGTTTCGCGGCAGGTGGGACAGCCATTCCTGGCTGTCCTCTGCTGCCTCCTGGGCACAGCCGCAGCGCATGCGGGTGGAATCAAGAAGGGGAAGGAAAAGGATCCAGTATTCCATGCGGGGAAAGGTTAGCCTTAAGTTAGGTCAGGAAACCGCACGAAAGGGAGAAGCCGCATGCCCCTGCCGGGTCAAGTCCAAGACGCCGCATCGTCGGTTCCGGGATTCGATTGCGATGCGGTTCTCTCCGCGGACCTTGCGCGCCAGTTTTTTTCGCAAGGATACAAATTTTGTCTCCGCTACCTCTCGAGGGCGCGGGCGGCTCAAAACTTGACTGCGCAAGAGGCCACCGACATTCTTAATTCGGGACTTGCCCTAATGCCCGTGCAACATGCTCGCCCGCCGGGATGGTCCCCGGATGCGTCTCTCGGGCATGCTGACGGACAGGAAGCCTCCGCGAATGCCAAGGCAATTGGTTTTCCCACCGGCGTGAACGTGTGGTGTGACCTGGAAGAAGTCAGCACGGCGGCGCGAGCGCCGGACGTCACGGACTACGCGCAGGCCTGGTACCACGCGGCGCACGCCGCGGGCTATTCACCGGGGTTGTATGTCGGCGCTGCGACGCTCCTGAGCGGGCAGCAGCTTTTCGATCTTCCTTTTCGCCACTATTGGCGCTCTTCCAGCCGCGTGCCGGACATCCCCAGGCGTGGCTATCAGCTCATTCAGTTCAGCCCCGCCATCCAGCTCAATGGCATTGCGATCGATTTAGACGTCGCCTTGCCGGACAACGAGGGAGGTTCAGCGCGGTGGCTTCGGGCAAGCGCCGGGCATCCCTTGTGATTTTGCTTGCGGACAATTACTTGGGAATTTCCTAGATGAAAAAATATTTCTTTAGGTCGTCATGGGCTTTAAGAAAGTCCACCATTGCATCACGGAGTAACCGATCGGCGCTGATTTTCGTCTTTAAGTCTTTGCTTAGGAAGTGGAAGATGTGCTGCCAATTTACCCATACAACGTTATTTCGATAACCCTCTGCGAGGTTCTCTAATCTCTTTGGCGCTCCCCAATCAGGCGTGACAAGTAGAAGTTTGGTCTCCAGATTCCTGTTCGCCTTTTGTGGCTTGAATCCCACACCCTTGAAGTGTCTTTTTAGCTGTTTCACGCTGACGGTATTCGGTCGGATCTTGCCTTCGACAAGTAAAACGTATTTTTGTTCTAACCAGATCTTAGCGTCCGGCACGCTCTTTTTGCTTTTTGCTTGGAGTTCCAGTTTGTCCCACGTAAATTTCTTCCTCGGCACTCTTTTCAGCGCGCATAGTCCGGTCAGAAATTGACGCTGGGCAAATGAAGAGGAATAACAAAACCATTTCACCAAAGCCTCCGTCGCTTGATTCTCCCCGCCCTTGTACCATTGAGAGAACAACCACCCAAAATGTGGCTCTTTGTCCGTATCTTGATCTGTCACCGGAGGCTCCAACCCAGTAATTCTTAGTCTGCATAATACTACACGCCCTGAGAGACGCCGGGGCGTCCCGGATACTTCTACGCGGCAAAAAGGGGTGCCACTGCTCCCCGCGTGCTCCAACTTGCCGGGTGGCGGGCTTTAGTAGCCTCTTATCCCTCTTTCCATAACCCGGACTCTTCCCTTCATCTTTCTCCTTTGTTTTCTTCATTCTTCAACTCTTGACTTTCGACCTCCAACTTTCCTTCCCGATAACTCCTTTCCCTTCAGCATTTAATAGTTTTTCTTGACAAGTACCGTACACGTATGGTAATATAGTATTTGATAGTCAGTCGTCACGCTCGCCGATCCCCTCTGCTGCCTCCGCGAAGTCTCCGTGTACGGCGTCTAGTCCCTTTCTCTTCTCTTTTCTTCAACTTTCGACTTTCAACCTTTAACTTTGGACTCTCTTCATCCCGTAACTCCTTTCCCCACAATTCTTTGTCCGACCCCCAAGTACTAAACCCCGTCCTGTCAATCCTTTACAAAAAACGTGGGGGGAGGGGCGGGCGACGAGCGAGTCTGCGAGTTCCGACCTCGTCGGGAGGGAATCTGCTTTTCCTTCCTTTCTGCACGTCTTTGTTCTGTTACGTCGTTACTTCAAATTCCGAAAGGCACAACCATGTCCCAAATCAACACTCCAGTTAGCGTCACCCTCGATTCCCAATGCCAGCACGTGAGCCCCAAAGGCCAGCGCTGCCATATGCTAATCGACCAAAACCGTCGGCTTCCGAACGGCGTACACCGCCCCACGCTCTGCGCCTATCACGTCGATCGTCTCAAAGCGAGTGTTCCTGCCTTCGACCTCGAAGTCCTCGCCGCCGAGCTTCTCACTGACATCGACAGTTTCACCACCGCCGATGAGGTCAATCTCTTCCTCGGCAATCTTGTCCGGCAACTGGCTCGCAAGCGCATCGCCCGCCGTGACGCCATCGCTCTTGCCTACATCTCGCAACTCATCCTCACCAGCCAAACCGCCATGACCAAACAACGAGCAGGCGACGAATCGGAGGGCGCGAACGAAGCGGTGTTCGATAGCCTCATCGCTGGCCTTCGCCAAAGGAGCAGTGAACTTGCCTCGCGCAGTAGCCAGCAACCGGCCGGGGCCGCTGCCGAGCTCGGCAGGGATGAACCCCAGCGCGCGGCGTAGAACGGTGGCCCTTCGTAAAAACGCCAGGACCGCGTCACATTGCGCCATCCAAAAGAAGCGTTGTAGTGGCGGGTCTTTTAGACCCGCGCTTTTCGGCGCTCATCGAAAATGGCAATCCATCGCTTCATTGCGCCATCCAAATGGGTAAGGTACAGTGACGCTCAGACCATGAACTACGGCACGCTTCCATCGCGGTTCCTGAACGCTGTCGATACTCATCCGAACCCACGCGCCCAAATGGTTCGCCGCGACGGCCGCTGGGAAGCCATTGCGTCCCAGGAATTTCTCCGCCGCGTCGCTGGCCTTTCCACCGCGTTTGTCGAACTCGGCGTGAAGCCCGGCGACCGCGTCGGTCTTTTTTCCGCCAATCGTCCTGAGTGGCACACCGCCGATTTCGCCATCAACGGCGCTGGCGCCGTCACCGTTCCCGTCTACTTCAACGAATCGCCCGACCGCATGACCTACATCCTCAAACATTGCGGCGCGAAAGTCGTTTTCGCAGTTGGCGCGCCTCAATTGCATAGGCTTCTCGACGTCCGCTCCAGCCTCCCTGAGCTTGAACAAATTATCGTCGCCGACGGTGGCTCGGACGTCCCCGCCGAATGTCTCCGCTACGAAACGCTCATCGCCGCAGCAAGCGCGGCAGACATTTCCTCTTACCGTTTGCGCGCTGCCCAGGTTCTTGCCGGCCAACTCGCTTCCCTCATCTACACCTCCGGCACCACCGGCGAGCCTAAGGGCGTTATGCTCACGCATAGCAACTTCTGCTCTAACGTCTACGACGTCGGCCATGATTTCAGCCTCGATCCCGCCAAAGACGTCGCGCTCTCCTTTCTTCCACTCGCCCATGTCTATGGCCGCACGCTCGATTACATCTACATCTTTCAATGCGCCGCTCTCGCCTACGTCGAATCCATCGACGCCGTCGCCCAGGCTCTCGTCGAAGTCCGTCCCACCATCATCGCTGCCGTCCCGCGTTTCTTCGAGAAAATCTACGCCCGCCTCGTCGAGCAAGGCTCGAAAACCAGCGGCTCAAAAAGAATGATTTTTAATTGGGCCATGAACGTGGCGCAGCGAGCCACTCCCTGGCGCGCGAACGGAGCTCATGCAAGCCTTGCCCTGAAAGCGCAGTGGAAACTCGCCGATAAATTGGTCTACAAGAAAATCCGCCTGGGAACCGGCGGCCATTTGCGTATCGTCTCTTCCGGCGGCGCGCCGCTTTCCAAAGCGCTCGCGGAATTTTTCTGGACTATCGGTATTCCCATTTATCAGGGTTATGGTCTTACGGAAACTTCTCCGATCGTTTCCAGCAATTACCCTGTCAATCGTATGGGCAGTTCGGGCAAGCCAATTCCCAATGTCCAGGTTCGTGTCGCCGAAGATGGAGAAATCCTTGTCAAAGGTCCCTGCGTCATGCACGGCTATTACAAGAACGCCGAAGCCACCCGCGAAGTCCTCAGCGAAGACGGCTGGTTTCGCACCGGCGACATCGGCTACGTGGATAAGGACAACTATCTCTTCATCACCGACCGCAAAAAAGATTTGTTGAAGACTGCCGCCGGAAAATTCGTCGCCCCGCAGCCCATCGAAAACGCCCTCAAGACCAGCCCCTACATCCTCAACGCCATGGTCGTCGGCGATAGGCGCAAATTTATCGTTGCCCTCATCGTCCCCAATCCCGCCACGGTCGCCGCCAAAGCCGCCGACCAGGGAATTAAGTTCGCCTCCAACTCCGAACTGGCCGCCCATCCCTGGGTGCACGCCTTAATCGACGCCGAAGTCAAGCGCCTCACCGTTCATCTCGCGCAATATGAAACCATCAAGCGCTTCGCGCTTCTCCCCGAAGATTTTACTTTCGATAACGGCAGCCTCACCTTTACCCTCAAACTCAAGCGCCGTGTCGTCGAGCAGCAGTTCGCCGCCGTCATCGAATCCCTTTACGCCGACGTCGCCGAGCCCCGCCCGATTCTTCAAAACTAGCGAGGATACGAAACCGATTGCCTTTTTCTAGCATCGGATACTACACCGGTGGAATACACAAGGAGGGAGTTATTATGGCTGGAACAGGAACCGCAGCAGCTCGCACTTACAAAAGCAGTGTCGGAGTTCCGGAGTCAAACCGGCAGGCGCTCACCGCGCTTCTCAATGCGCGTCTTGCCGATGCCGTCGATCTCTTCACGCAGGTCAAATGGGCCCACTGGAACCTCAAAGGTATAAACTTCATTGCGCTCCATGAATTGTTCGATTCGGTCGCCGAACACGTCGAGGGTCAGACGGATTCCATCGCTGAGCGCATCGCCACGCTGGGAGGCGTTGCCAATGGCACGGCCCGCGAAGTTGCGGCGAAGTCCGGATTGAAGGAAGCGGACCTCGGCGCCTCCGATGGCCCTTCGCAGTTGAAGTGGCTGGTGCACAACGTCGCGCATCATGCCAACGCGCTCCGTCAGGCCATCAATGAGAGCGAAGACCTCGGCGACAAAATTACCGCCGATCTTTTCACTTCCATCACGCGCGACCTCGACAAGGATCTCTGGTTTCTGGAAGCGCATCTCCAATCCTGATCGCTGCGGCGCCAGAAACCTGTTGCTGAGTCATGCGATTGCACTGGGGACGGGCATTGCTCTCGAACCGGGGCTGGCACTGATTTGTCGGCGGGCCTCTGAAGGTCTAAAATCTTTCTGAGGACTACATGCCGGATAATTTAGTCATCGCGGGGCGCGCTTTCAAATCCCGACTGATCGTCGGAACGGGGAAGTACCGCAGCTTCCAGGAAATGGCACGCGCGCACGCCGCTTCCGGCGCGGACATGGTTACCGTCGCGGTCCGACGAGTGAACCTCACCGACCGCAGCAAAGAATCGCTGCTGGACTACATCGACCGCGAAAAGATTTTCATTCTTCCGAACACGGCTGCTTGTTACACCGCTGACGAAGCGATTCGCACGGCGCGACTGGCACGCGAAGTCGGCCTCTCAAATTGGGTCAAGCTCGAAGTGATCGGGGACCAGCAAACACTTTTTCCGGATACGGAGCAGCTTATCGAGGCGACCCGCGTCCTCGTGAAGGAAGGCTTCGTCGTTCTGCCTTACACGAATGACGATTTGATCGCTGCGCGCAAGCTGATCGACGCGGGCGCTTCCGCCGTCATGCCTCTTGCTGCGCCCATCGGGTCCGGTCTCGGGGTGCAAAATCCCGCCAACCTGCGCATTCTTCGCGAGCGCATCACCGAAGTTCCCATGATCGTGGATGCCGGAGTTGGCACGGCATCGGACGCTGCTGTGGCCATGGAACTCGGTGCAGACGGCGTGCTCATGAACACGGCTATCGCTGAAGCCCAGGACGCCGTCCTCATGGCCGAAGCTATGCGCGACGCCGTGATCGCCGGCCGCAAATGCTATCTCGCTGGGCGCATGCCGAAGCGCCTTTACGCCTCCGCCTCCAGCCCCATGAGCGGAGTCGTACGTTAATCGCTGTGGTTACTGAATTTCTTTATGCTTGGGCGGCTTTGCGGGCTTGGGCGTCGTCGTAGCTTTCGCCGTAAATTGACGGCACTTTTGAGCCCATGCAGCGCAAGTACGAAGCGAGCTGGCCGCGATGATGAATGGTGTGGTGCAGGCCGAACATCACAAATTTCACGGCGGGCCACTGGAACATCCCGCGAAAATCGACGATCTTCACCAATTGCTCGCCAGTCACTTTTCCGAGGGCTTCGAAATTCTTTGCGTAACGGTCCTCATACCACGAGGCAATTTCAGCGGGCGTCTTGACGTTTTCTGGAATCATGGCAGGGTTGGTGTCGAACACGCCGTTGATCACCGTTTCGACGAAGCGATTGTCCGCCGCAGCAGTGTGCCGAGCCAGTTCTATCGCGCTTCTTGAGGCGGGGTCCGGCTTGTAATCCACTTTGGCCGCGGGAACGGCTTCGAGGATCTTCTTGGTGGTGCGGCTTTCTGTTTTCAAGGTCCCCATATACAAGTCATGCAGCAAAAAAGTTGCCTGATCCGCTGTCATTGCATCGGCCATCGGTTTTCTCCTGAATGCGTTCTGCGTTCTGTACAAGTGCGGGGCCGGAACAGGCACGCCCCCGGTCTTCCTTGCCGATTGGATGCACGAGGAAGGTCTTCGTTGCAGGAATTCCTAGTGCAATCTAGGGGGTTCGAAAGAAGAAGTGCCACACCGGATGCGCGGGGCAGGTCGCTGTGGCACGGTAGGTGCGCGGTTGTACGGGAGTTTAGAACTTGTCTCCTAAAATTGGGAGACGAATGGGGGCAGCGGTTGGTCTGCCACAGGAATAACTTCCGGTTTGCGCGTCATCCGCCCGCAATCTGCAGGATGAAGGGACGGAAGCGTCCTTGCCGCACCTTTACGCGTTACGGGGCGGCTGGCGCTCCCACCGCTTGCAGGATGCGCGTAAAACGTGGCTCACTGCGCAGCGGATCAAATTCGTGACCCTGGTGGATGAACAGCAATCTCACATTGTGCTGCGGCAAAGCATTTTCCAGCAGAGTCAGGGCTTTTTCGTGATCTCCTAGCGCGGTATAGATACTGGCCAATTCAACCGGCGAGACAAAACGCCGCTGCGCTTCTATTTCCAGGTGCTTTAACATCAAAAGCCCTTCCTTCTTGTCGCCGCTTTCTATGAGTACCCGAGCGAGCTTTGCTTGTCCTTCGAGCGTTTCTCCCGCGAGACTTACGGCCTTCTTGAGTGCCGCAATTGCCTTCGGGTAAAGCTTCTGTGACTCATAAACCACGCCCAGGAAAAGGTACGCGCGCATGTAGTTCGGATCGAGTGCGATCGTCTTCTTAAGCTGCGTCACCGCGTCGTCGAAACGCCCCGCCCTTAGGTACGCCGCCCCAAGGTGTGCGTTCATGTGCGACGAGAGGGGATCTAATCGCAACAACAGTTGAGACTCCTCAATCGCTTCCCCGTGGCGCCCCACCAACGTGAGGTAATGAGAGTACGAGTGGTGGCCTTCTTCGTACGTCGGTTTCAGCTGAAGCGCACGCTTGTACTCGCGATCTGCTTCGGCCCACTTCCATTCATTAAAGAACAGCACGTCGGCCAGAGAGACGTGGGCTTCCGGCAAATCCGGATTAATGGCGAGTGCGCGCAACGCAGCCTGCTTCGACAAAGCGAGGGCTTTCTCCGAGGGCTGATCAGCGTCGGCCTGTTCGCCGTACGCATCCGCGAGGCCGGCGTAGGCCAGCGCGAAATTCGGGTCGAGTTCGATGGCCCGCTGAAAATACTGTAGGGCCACGGCCACGGTGGCGTCGGTTTTGTTGTCGAGCAGCAGGTGCCGTCCCTTGAGGTACGCGGAGTAGGCCTCCCAGTCAACTTGCGCGGCCTGCTGACGCGCGGCGCGGCGCTCCCCTAAGCCCACATCAATACGCCGCGCGATCGCTTGGGCCACATCCGATTGCAGTTCCACTGCGTCCTTGAGACTTCGGTCGAAGCTCTGCGACCAGACGTGCATCTGGTCGCTCACACGGATTAGCTGGGCGGTTACACGCACACGAGAGCCGGCTTCGCGCACGCTGCCTTCCAACACATAATCGACACCCAGCTCATTTCCGATCTGGTCAATGCCCTTGCCGCTGTTCTTATACTTCACCGCCGAAGTTCGGCCGATCACGCCGAGCCGCGCTGGATTGGTCGCGCCGAGCTGCGAAATCATCTCCTCCGTCATGCCGTCGGCGAAAAACTCCTGGTTTGGATCCCCAGTCATGTTTTGGAACGGCAGCACAACGATGCGCATTTGTGCCGATGGCCGCTTCGGCATGGCAATCCGATAAGCGATCACTGGGGCAATCAACAGCAACCCGGCGGCCAGCGCCGCCCAGCGTCGCGCAACCAAAGTGTGATAGACAGATGGCGAACTCTCGGCTGGTAGCTTCGCACTTGCCTCGCTTCCACCCTGTGCTTGCTCCTGTGTTTCCAGCGCGCTTTGGCCGTTGTTCCACCAAGCGTCGAGTTCAGACTTGTACGCGAAGATGGCTGCACGAGATTTGTGCTGGTGGCGATGGATCGGCAAGCCTTCCCGTTCTTCCCAGCGGCGCACAGTTCGCTCATCCCGCTTGAGATAGGCCGCGATCTCTTTCCAGGAATCCAGGCGGTCTGAGGCAAGGGAGCCGGAGGGCTCTTCCCGGTTATTTGGTCCAGTACCTGGCATGGGCAACTCGGGGGGCGTACGATAACTTCCGTGACTTCGGCGAATTCTACTGCAATGCCATGCCTCTCGCAATGACACCCTAAACATCTCCCGCTTCCCAAGCGGTCATTAACGGACAGCCCGCTGATGCCTGTTGCGGCCATCCCCGTCTGATTCTAGTTTTTCGCACAGAGGCTGGCCGAGCGGTCACGCCTACGAGAATCAGTTCAACGGAGATTCGCCACTGAAGCAAGGAGGCCTTATGAGTCGGACTGAGAGACAGCCAGGCAATGCCTGGCGCTTCGGACTGCGGATCCTGGGATTGGGCATTGCCGTGTGGTTCACTCTCACGACACTCCCATACGTCCAGGCGCAGACGACCCTACCAAATGGAGACCCACCAACTGTTATTGCAACCATCCCTCTAGGGGAACCCTTCGGCGCTGGAACGTTCGCCGTAGCCGTTAATCCACGTACGAATACAATATACGCGACCAATCCGGGAGCCCTGTCTAGTCCTGTTGGATTGGATTGCGATTCGCATGATGTCTCGGTCATACATGGTTCGACGAACACGGTGTTAAGTCCAATCTCGGTGGGCCTTAATCCATTCGGCGTAGCTGTGAACCCGACGACGAACAGGATCTACGTAGCCAATGCCGGTGGCGCCGGTTTTGACTCCTGCTCAAGCGAGCCATCTTATAGTGTGTCCGTCATAGACGGGATCACAAACAGTGTCGTCAATACCCTCACCGTAGGCTTGGGTCCCGGCTTTGTTGCGGTTAATCCGAAAACAAACAAGATATACGTGACACTTACCGGCGGCTGCTGCGCTGACGGGCATGCCGTCGCAGTAATAGATGGTTCAACGGATACCGTAGTGAACACCGTCACCGTTGACCTTGACCCGTTTATCGTAGCGGTCAATCCACGCACGAACCTGGTCTACGTGACCCATGCAGGCGACAAAATTACCGTGATAGACGGAGCCACAGACACCGTTAAGGCGACCTTCTCCATAGGTAGCGAGGCACGGGCGATCGCCTTTGATTCGAACGGAAAGTTCGTGTATGTCGCCGCTCGGAATATCAATCAGCTCGCCGTCGTGGATGCTTCGAACAACACTGTGGTGCAATATATCCCAGTAGGAAGGCGCCCGCATGGCGTGGTGTTTAATTCCGCCAACGGGAGAATCTACGTCACTAACCGAAATGATGGCACCGTTTCCGTAATAGACAGCTCTACAAGAAGCGTAGTGGCTACCGTCCCGGTAGGCGGTTTCCCGCGTTTTCTAGATCTTAATCGGCGCACGGACCTCTTGTACGTGCCCAATGCGACTGACGCCTCAGTCTCTGTAATACAAGACGAAGAATGACCCGTATCGCGTTCGTGGGAATTGGTACGAGGCCTTCAGCCAGCCCCAGCCGTCCCGGCCTCACAAAGCCGGAAGCAGCCTTGTGTCTCCGAAATCGCCAAGAAGGCCTATTGGAACAGCAGCTATTTCAGCGGGACCTTCGCGGATTTGGAAAGCAGCCGCCCCCGCATCCACAGTCTGGCGGCGCTGCCACCACGACATGCATCGTGGCGAAACTGATGATGAATAGACCGCGTCTATGTCTCAGAGTCCGAGTCTCGTGCAACTGCCCAAGATGTCGTGCGCGGGCGTGGGTGTGATCTCCGAGGCGTCTGGGTTGACCGCGTAGTTGCCGAGCCTGGCACGTTCGCAGACGAAGGTGTGCAGGGAAAGAAAGAAACCAGAAATGAGTTTCGCAGCCAGACAAGCTCGCGCTGGTCACCTTCCGGTCGGGTGGTCGGCTATCCGGAAGGAATTAGACGAGGGGACGGAGAGCTGAGTGGTTACAGAACTCGGGCGTCTAGCCGTTCGATAGGAACGTCATGCGGAGAACTCTATTGGAAATGCTCCACCTCGCCTCATGTCTGATTCTGCTGAGGGATTCATGAGACGAGGCTCTAGAGGGTTCGAAAGAAGAAGTGCCAGGTGATGTCGACGGCGGCGTGGACGAGGGCGGAGGCGAAGATCGAGCCGGTTTTGCGCCAGGTCCACCCATAGAAAAAGCCGGCGATGGAAGCCAGGATCACGTAGCGCCAATTGGGAAAGCCCATGTTGGTGATGTGCGAGAGGCCAAAGACAATCGAGGCAATCCACCAACCCGTGAGGTCACTTTTAGTGGCACGCGCAAGGATGTTTTGGAGCAGGCCGCGAAAGAGAAACTCTTCAGGCCAGGCAGTGAAAAATAAAATACCGAGCGATACCAGGGGAAGCGATTTCAATTGAGACCATTGCGGTTCGAATTGAATGAAGCGGATGGCGTGGCCTAGCGGAATGGCAATCCCGGCGAACGCCAGGAAACCGGCAAGAATGAAAAAGGTCCAATGATGGCCCCAGCCGATGGAATAGCCGGTTCCGTTGACGCGGCGCACCAATACGAACGTGGCGAGAGCGATGTTCACGCACATCATTACGGTGAAAACATATGCGAGGCGGCCACCGGGGAAAGGCCAGAGCCAGTGCGATAACGACCATCCCCAAGGATTTGGCAACGGCTTGACCGCCAGCCATATTCCGATGATGGTGAGGAAGTCCTGCAAAACGCCGGGCGGCTGACGTTCCGCAGTGGCGGCGAGGAGCAGCGGAATGAAAACAAGAGCGGCGACGGCGAGGGAACGCGAGAAGGCGAAGGTAATTGTCCCCAGCGCGTAGATCAGATAGAAGAGGAACACGGCGGTGCCGAGCAAGTAGCCGCTGCCAGCACCGAAGCGCGAAGCGAGGCGATCCTCGACGCCGCGCGCGGCAAAGAGCAGCGTCACCAGAAAGAAAAACGCGAAGGCCGTGAGCGTGGCAGCGAACTCGCGGCCGCCGTAGCCTTGCCATGCGGAGTACAGCGCTCCGGTGAGAGTAAGCACGGCCCAGAGTCCGAGCATGGAGAACGGGCCGAGTTGGCGGGTGGGAGGCAAGCGAGAATTGTAACGCAGCCTAGCGTGGCGCGTTGTCAGGCATAGTTGTCATCTTCGACGGTTATTACGACTTTCCCTTGCGCGTGGCCTTCTTCAAGGTAACGGAGAGCTTGAGGGACTTCATTCAACCCGTAACGCTTGTCGATGACTGGCGTTACCTTCCCCGACTCCATCAGATCGGACAGGATGGTCAGATCCTCCCTGGTTATTCTTGCAATAAACGTGACGAATTTCTGGCTTACGAACCATGACGCCACCAGCGCTTTGAGCGAACCACCCAAACGCGCCCATTGACCCTCGTGCGATCCTGCTCCTCCAATCCCCGCCAAGACACAGATGCCATTGGAACTTAAGATGCGCCGGCGCTCTGAGAACGAATGGTTGCTGACGTTATCGAAAATAAGGTCGTAACGTTGCGCACTCTGGGTGAAATCCTCTTTCGTGTAGTCAATAACGCGATCTGCGCCGATAGATCGGACCATGGCGACGTTCGGCGTGCTGCACACGCCGGTCACATCTGCGCCGAATGACTTGGCGATCTGCACAGCGAAAGTACCGACACCTCCCGAGGCACCATTAATCAAGACCTTCTGCCCCGCCTGAATCTTTCCTTTGTCGCGAAGACCCTGCAAAGCGGTGAGTCCGGCTACAGGTACAGACGCGGCTTGCTCAAAGGTTACTTTATTGGGCTTCATGGCCAATCTTGACTCGGAAGCACACGCATACTCGGCAAGGGCCGCTCGGCACGCTCCGAACACCTCGTTGCCTGGCTTGAACTGGGTTACGTTCCTGCCGACCGTTTCGACCTGGCCGGCTACGTCAACGCCCAGCCGTGCGTTCCTTGGTTTGCGCAGCCCGGTCATCGGGCGAAGCGGGAGCGGGCCTCGCATGAGGTGCCCGTCAACCGGATTGAGGGAAGCCGCGCGAACTCTGATCAAGACTTCATTGTCCTTGGGAACGGGTTTTTCAATCTCCTCACACTTGAGAACATCCGGCGAACCGTAATTAGAATAGACAATTGCTTTCATGTGGAGGTTCTTCTTCTACGCCGCCCCGACTATATCTTGCAGGAAGGGAAAGTCGAAGGCCAAGTCCGTAAACAGCAAAGGATTCCGCGTTTTCGATGCAGTGGTGTTTTTCAACTGTTGCAGGCAGCGCGGGCGGATGGAAGTTGGGTGCAAGAGGACACCTCCATTGTTGAACTATACGCACCTAGAGAGCGCTTTGTTTCGTAGTATGTATGGGTTCTCTGGCTGACGCATTACAGCAAAAATGAAACGCCTTGCTTACATTGACTGGATGCGCGGGCTGGCGTGCGTGCTGATGTTTCAAACGCATTGCTACGACTCGTGGATGAGCCCAGAGGCGAAGAAGTCGTCGTCGCTGATTGGGTGGTCGCGGCTAGGTGGAACGCTGCCGGCGCCGCTGTTTATTTTTTTGGCTGGCGTGTCGTTTGCTCTGGTGACAGAAAAACTGCGCGCGAAGGGAATCGCACGAAACGCGATTGCGAGGCACACGATCTGGCGCGGCGCGGAAATCCTCGGGATGGGACTGCTATTTCGCGTGCAGGAATTTGCGCTGGGCTATCCGTGGTCGCCGTGGACGGATTTGCTGCGCGTGGACGTGCTAAACATCCTCGGGCTTTCCATGATGGCGATGGGAGTGTTGTGCTGGGCCGCAGGAGATGGCGATGCTGCTGAGGCAAGAGTTCGAACACTAGTCGCGGGAATTTTTGCGGCGGTGATTGCGGCCATGGCGACGCCACCACTTTGGACGACGCATCGGCCAAAGTTCCTGCCCTGGCCGCTCGAGTCTTACATCAATGGCGTGCATATATTTAAGGAGCCGCAGCCATGGCTCTTTCCTTTGTTTCCGTGGTCGGCATTTGCATTCGCGGGACTCGCGGTGGGCTTTTTTCTGTTTTCGGATTTTGCGCGTCGCAGGGAAGGGCTTGCGTTCGCCGCGCTCGGGGGCGCTGGAATCGCTACGTGCTACTTGTCGATCTTGTTCGATTCTTCGCCTGTCCAGCTGTACGCGGTTTACGACTACTGGCACAGCAATCCGAATTTTTTGCTGCTGCGCTGCGGCATCTTGTTGATGATTCTGTTTCTAGTTTACGCGTGGTGCCGGTGGGGATTGGCGCAGAAGGGATTCAGCCCCATCATCCAGCTCGGAAATACTTCGCTGCTGGTGTATTGGGTACACATTGAATTTGTCTATGGAAGATTCTCCATCCTGCCCAAGGGGCAGTGCAGCGCGCTAAAGGCCACGGCGGGACTGATTACGATTTTCCTGGCGATGTTGGGGCTTTCGCTGGCGCGCACAACGTGGAAAAAATGGCGGGTCAGGGCTTTACCGAAGAATCCTGCGGCAACTGCTGCGCCCGCGGGATTTTGATGATGACTTCGCCGGGCTTGGCGAGACCAAGCTCGTCGCGCGCGATTTTTTCGATTTTGCGGGGATCGGTCTTCAGTTCCCGTACTTCCTGCTCGAGCTGCAAATTTTCCCTGTTCAACTGATCCAGGTCAGTGGTTACCTTTTTGATTTCCAGTTGCTTGTGGCGCATGGCCAGAAAGCCGTGCGTGCCAAAAATATCGTGTACCAGGAGGACAAGCACGAGCAGAGCGAGGAGCGCGCGGCCGTGTTGCCGCAGGAAAGGAGGGACTTTCTCGTTGACGATTGTCTTCTTCAGTTTTGCAGAACCCATTGTGATGCGTCTCGCGTCAATTTTGCGGAAGCGGCGGCGCTTTCGGCTTCGACGTACAGGCGAAGCAGCGGCTCCGTGCCGGAAAGGCGCAACAGCATCCACGAACCGTCGTCGAAAACAAATTTTGCCCCATCCGTGCGGTCGATGGATATAACTTTCCGGCCGGCGAGTGTCGAAGCGTCAACAGCTACGCGCTTGACGGCATTTGCCTTTTGTTCGTCGGAAAGGTGAAGGTTTTCCCGCACGGGCCAGAATTCGCGCCCGAGTCTTTTGTACATGGCGCGGATTTGTTCACCGATGGAAGCGCCGCGCGCGGCGATCATTTCCGCGACGAGCAGGCACGCAAGAATGCCGTCCTTTTCCGGGATGTGGCCGCGAATGGTGAGCCCGGCGCTCTCTTCGCCGCCCAGCGCGATTTTGTCCTCGCGAATGAGCTGGCCGATGTATTTGAAGCCGACGGGCGTCTGATGGACGGTTTGGCCGTGTGACTTGGCGACGGCGTCGATCATTTGCGTGGTCGCAACGCTGCGCGCCGCGGGCATTTTCCACTTGCGCGTTTCGACGAGATAATCGTAGACCAGTGCAAGAATCAAGTTTGGCTGAATCCATGTGCCGTCGCGATCGACGACGCCAAAGCGGTCGGCGTCACCATCGGTGGCCAGACCCGCGGTCGCTTTCGAATCCATTACTGCTTTGCGTAGCGGCGCGAGATTTTCTTCGGAAACGTCGGGGCCTGTGCCGTCGAAAAGGCAGTCGCGTTCGGTGCGCATGGCTTGCACGGTGACACCGTGATCGGCGAGTGTGCGGTCAAGAAAGCCGGCGCCGCAGCCGTGGAGCGCGTCCACAACCAAAGACGGCTGGGCTTTGCGCAGCGTATCGAACTGGACTAGCTCTTCGAGGCGCTTCAAATAATTTTCACGCAGATTGACTTTTTCGCCGAGCCTCGAATTTGATGCACCGTGCGGAAGCGGAGGAACTCCACCATTCGCAGCGAGCTTCGCGGCCCGCGCTTCAATATCCTTTGTGACTTCGGGGAGGGCAGGCCCCGCATCGGCAGAGGAAAACTTCAGGCCGTGATATTGCGCGGGATTGTGGCTGGCGGTGAAGTTGATAGCGCCATCCAGTTTGCGTCGCATGATCTCGAAGGCCACGGCGGGCGTGGGTGTGAATGTTTCGCAGAGCAACGTTCGAATGCCGTGGTGCTGCAGGATGTCCACGGCAAGCTGAGAAAATTCTTCGGAGTAGAAACGCGTGTCGTAGCCTACCAGGATTGCGGGCTCTTTCGCTTTGGCTTTTGCGTGTTCCGCGATAGCCGTGATCGCCAGGCGCACATTAGCGAAGGTGAAGTCGTCAGCGATGAGGCCGCGCCAGCCGGAAGTGCCAAACTTAATGGGCGAGGCCGTCCTTAAACCCGCGCTCGTGCTCATGGCGCGGTATTTTAGTCCTTCGCGCGATGGCGTGAAAGCGATTATTATGTGGGGCCGATGAATCGTGCAGAGGCAAGAAACAAACGAATCGTCCTCGTCACTTGCCCGTCTGTCGCGCGGGCTCGCAAAATTGCCCGCGCTGTGGTGCAAACCGGCCTAGCTGCGTGCGTCAACCTCATTCACAGCCCCGTCGAATCGTTTTACACGTGGAAGGGGAAACTGGAGAAAGCGCGCGAATATCTTCTGGTGATGAAGACGTCCGCAAAGCAGCTCCCTGCATTGGAAAACGAAGTGAAACGTCTTCACAGCTACGACGTGCCGGAATTTGTTGCCCTGCCGATTACGGAAGGCTCGAAAAAATATCTTTCGTGGTTGAACGAAAGTGCCACGGGACCGCGCAAGAATCGCAAGTAGCACAGGTTATTCGTAGGGCAGAGAAACCACAGGGTCGACGCCAATGGCGCCGTGCCGGGAGATAGCCTGCACCGATTCGGATTCCAGTCACCCGTCGAAGAGTTCGGAGTCGTATTTTGTGAACACGGCGCGCAAAGCGGCGGGGGTGCGCTCTTTCATCGCGTGGATTTCTTGAATCAGCCGGTAAATGTTGGCAGTCATCACCAATAGATAGCGAGTCGCGGCCGGGCCGGGATTCCAATAGGTGTGTGGCGTTCCGCGCGGCACGAACACGGCCGAACCCGCGTGGGCCTCGACTTCCTCTTTACCAACCCGAACGCGCAGGATGCCTTCCAGGATGTACCACGCTTCATCGTCGCTGCGATGAAGATGCGGCGGCGCAATCAGACGCGGCGGACCCGGAGGGCCGCCTGGGTCGCGCCACTCGGCGATCACAAAGGCATCGGTGACCGAACCGATGACTTGCCCAGCGAGTGGAGCAGCAATTTTCGTCCAGCTCATCGGCGTGCCAGCTTGAAAAAGATCAAGCGCGGCTATACATAGAGCAGCGCCTGGTCGAGGTCGGCGATGATATCTTCAACGTCCTCGATGCCCACGGACAAGCGCACTAGGCCTTCCGTGATGCCCACGCGATCCTGAATTTGCTTGGGCATGGAGGCGTGAGTCATCATCGCGGGAAGCGAAATCAAGGTTTCCACGCCACCGAGGCTTTCGGCGAGCGAGCAAAGCTTGACGTGGTTCAGGAGTCGGCGCGCGGCATCCAGCGAACCTACGTCGAAGGAAAGCATCGCTCCCGGGCCCTTCTGCTGGCGGCGGGCCACTTCGTGTTGTGGATGAGACTGCAGGCCCGGGTAGAAGACCTTTTTTATTTTTGGATGAGCATCGAGATGGCGCGCCACGGTAATGCCGTTGGCATTGTGTTGGAGCATGCGGACGGCCAGGGTCTTGATGCCGCGCGAAACGAGGAAGCAATCCATGGGAGACAGTCCCGTTCCGGCAGAGCGCTGGATGAAATAAATTTTCTCGGCGTCCTCGGGACGCGTCAGCACCACTGCTCCGCCGGTGGAGTCACTGTGGCCGTTCAAATACTTTGTCATGGAATGCACAACGATGTGCGCGCCGAGCTCGATGGGACGCTGCAAATAAGGACTGAGAAAGGTGTTATCGACCGCCACCGTGAGATTACGCTCGCTGGCCAGCTTGGAAATCGCCGCGATATCGGTGACGCTGAGAGTGGGGTTGGCCGGCGTCTCGATATAAATCATTTTCGTATTGGGGCGCAACGCGGTACGCACAAAATCAGGAACGGACGTGTCCACGAAGCTGAATTCGAGCCCGAAGTGCACCAGGAGTTGCGTCGAGAGGCGGAATACTCCACCGTAAACCGCTTCGGAAAGAACTACATGATCGCCCGGACGCAGCAGCCGGAAGACGGCGTCGATACCAGCCATTCCGGAAGAGAAAACGTAAGCGCTGTGGCCGCCTTCCAGTTTGGCAACGGTGCGCTCCAGCGCTTTGCGATTCGGATGGTTCGTTCGCGCGTAATCGTATCCTTTGTTTTTCCCCAGCTCTTCATTGATGTACGTGGACGTCTGATAGATGGGCGCGACGATAGACCCAGTGGCGGGATCGGGCTCCTGCCCGACATGAATGGCGTTGGTGGCAAAACCCATTGTGCTCTCCTTGCGAATGCTGTCCTGATTGTGACGCCGTCATTTGGACGTCCGGCGCTGACGGTTTGGGGTAAATTTCAAATTGGCCGCGCCCTCATCTCGCCTGCCGAGTAGTTTCTAGAGAACTTACAGGAGCCATATTGATGAGTCAAATCGCCGTTGTCCGGGGTTTCCACGGCAGAGCAGCGCCGGGGCAGCACACTTATCGCGAGCGGCATCCAATCTTAACGCGGCGACACTTGACCTAGCCAGCCGTTCCGTAGACCATGGACTCCATCGACTTTATGCGATTGCCGGGAAAGTTTTTTGCTTGTGTTTGTATCGCTGCTTGCGCGGTGATTGCCAATGGGGTGGTGGCAGGCCAGGATCCGCCGGCACCGGCGTCCAAACCGAAAGCACCGCCTCCCACAGGCGATGCGCAGACCCGCATCACCATCGAAGTGACCGGCGGTGAGAAGAGCATTCCCGTTGAGAACGCCAGTGTGTACGTTAAATTCATTGAAGAACGGTCGCTAAGGAAGGACAAGAAGCTGGAAATGAACGTGAAAACCAGCCGCGACGGCATCGCTCACGTTCCGAATGCACCAATGGGAAGAGTTCTGGTGCAAGTTGTCGCCGAAGGATGGAAGACGTATGGACACTGGATGGACATCACTGACCCAAAACAAACGATCAAGGTGCATCTCGAGCGGCCGCCGAAGTGGTACTGAGGGGGCATCCGGGCCAGTCGTTGAGAATCAACAGTTTAGGAAAAGCAAAAGAAAGACTCTTCTCCTCGATTCATGACTTGAGATCTTTCCACGACTTGGTTTCCTAATGTCAGGGAATTTTTTGCTGGTTAAATGCGTGTGAAAAAATAAAATTGCACACAAATGGTGCAAAGAGGAGAAGAGTGTTGAGGGGGAGGATGTTAGCTGTCCATGGAGAAGGGATTTCCACAACCTTATCAACACTCGTGTTGAAATCTTAACGCAGAAGAAATATTTTACGCGAACTTCGGCATGCATCTTGCCCTGTTGCCGGCAATGTAATTTTTGACCGGCACAAATCAGAATGGTACAGTACAAATTTGGCGGCAGTCGATGACAGAAACCTACGACGGACCGTTTTCCCTCCTCCAAATGTTCTGGGGCAGCATTACTGCGCGGCCGCTGCGTAGTGTTCTGAGCGTGATCGCCATTGCTATCCAGGTGATTCTCGTCTTGATGATTGTCGGTCTCACTTCGGGAGTTATTTCCGAATGGGGAAAGCGCGTCGAGGGCGTCGGCGCGGACATCCTGGTACAGCCGCCCAACTCCTCGATTTTTTTCGCTTTCGTTAGTGTCGGGATGCAAGAGTCGCTGGGGGAAAAAATTGCCGCGCTGAGCGGCGTCGATGAGGTTGCGCCAACGGTCATCCTCACGGAACCAAAGCACTTAGTGATGGTGTATGGAATCGATTACAAGCGGTTCAATGCGCTGAGCAAGGGCTTTCTGTTTCGCGACGGGCGGCCATTTGAGGGACCGGACGAAGTAATTGCCGACGACATCATCGCGCAAACGCGTCACTTAAAGGTGGGAAGTCAGATAACGCTGTTAAATCATGCTTTTACGGTCTGCGGGATCGTCGCACACGGGAAAGGCGCGCGATATTTCATTCCCATTCGGACGGCGCAAGAGATTGCCGGTGCGGAGAAGCGCGTTTCAATGTTTTACGTGAGAAGCAAAGGAGACACGGAAGCCACGCGCGCGCAAATTCTTAAATTGATGCCGGAGAACAGTGTCCGCTCGCTATCGGAATACGTGACATTGATGACTTCCTCGAATTTGCCGCAGTTGCGCCCCTTCACACGCACGATGGTGGCGCTGGGAATCGTCGTGAGCTTCCTGGTGGTCCTCTTGAATATGCACACCATGGTGATGGAACGCACGCGCGAGATCGGCATTCTGAAAGCGCTGGGCTTTTCCCGATTCGACGTCGTTCGAATGCTGCTGGGTGAGACTCTCGTTCTCACGCTGCTCGGAACCGGCTTCGGCATTGCACTTACCTTCCTCACACAAGCCATTCTGAAAGAAGCAAAACCGGACCTCCCGATCTTGATTTCTTCCTCCTGGCTTTTCGCCGCTGCCCTTCTCGCTCTTGTCGGTGCCTCCGCCGGAGCCATCTATCCCGCTCTCCGCGCCGCCAGCTACGATCCGGTTGTCGCCCTAGCCTACGAATAGCCCAGATTCAGCGTCGCGCGTAGCCAACGTTTGGGACAGAGGATTGCTCTGCGAGCCTGAAATTGATAGGTTCTAGTCCATCTTGGTCGCGGTGCGGCGAGAAGCCCCGCCGCCTCGACCTTGGTTCTAGAAGTGGAAGGCGTCTCGCATCGGTTGCAGCGGGAATGGAATTCCGGGCGGAGCGGCGACGGCTCCGCCCGGTACGTTTTTCAGGTGAATGTGTTGAATCTGATGGATGAAAAGCAAATGGCCTCTTCCCCGGACAAGCACTATCAAGCCAGGATTCTTGAGCGCCGGGACATTTCGCCCGATCTTTGGATCGTTCGAATCGACCCTGGGGGGCCGTTCGAATTCCGCGCTGGGCAGTATGCGACCCTGGGAGTCGCGCACGAGGGAAGACGCCTCGAAAGGGCCTACTCTATCGTTTCCTCTCCGTATGAAGACGCGCTCGAGTTTTTTGTCGAGCTGGTCCCGCAAGGAGATCTGACGCCCGACTTATTCAAGCTAAAAAAGGGCGACACCCTGCTGTGCAGAAAAATTGCCAAGGGAAGCTTTATGCTGGATTTGCGCAGCGGCAGAACCAATCACCTGCTGGTCTCCACGGTGACCGGCATTGCCCCGTTTGTGAGTTACGTTAGAACGCTTTATCGGGACTGGAAGAGTGGCGACAGCCCCATGCCCGGGAACCATAAGCTCTATTGCCTGCAAGGTGCCAGCCGCTCGTGGGAATTCGGCTATCGCGAAGAATTGGAACGCTACTCGAACGAAGCGCCGTGGTTCAAGTATGTTCCCACAGTGAGCCGGCCGTGGGAGGATTCGAATTGGAAAGGCGAGACAGGCCGCGTGGACGATTTGTTACGAAAGTATGCTTATGAATGGGGGTTACGGGCGGAAGAAACGACGGCTTATCTGTGTGGGCATCCCGTCATGGTAGAGAATGCGAGGGGGATTCTCGAGCGAGCCGGCTGGAAGAAGGACACGGTGTTTGAAGAGGTTTATTTTCAAGAAGCAAAGAGCGGGTCGGCTGGGTCGGGCTGACGCCGCAGATTCTGGCCAGACGTTGGCAAGATCAAAAGAATTCTTATGATCCCTAGTTCACAAAATTGGTAGCGGCTTCGCGCTGCGAATTTTAAGCGGCCGGGCCGTGTTCCTCAAGCTGAATGGTTACGTCTTCGATGGTCGAGAGTGGGCAGAGGATGTGAACTTTCTGGTCCGGCGCGTCGACATCAATCTGTAGTCGCGCTCCTTGAGTGCGTATCCGCACGTGTTCGTCATGATCGTCCACTTCAACAAATTCAGTATCTGGATACTTTTTCAGTTCTTTGACGATGGCGCGAAGGATCGGCATGGCTTGGCGCGCCTGCTCGGAGCCGTGCCGCAGATGCTCGGTTGGCACGAAATGCAGGACCATGGGGACGGCCGCGGCGGGAACCCACATATGAACGTGAGAGCCGCCGGCACGGTATTCGTCAACGTCAATGCGGATCACGCCTTCGCGCATGGTATAGGCGCCCGCGAGGACGAGTGTTCCGCCAACAGTGAGAGCCGCTTTCGCAAGTAGTATCATGTTTGTCTCCCGTCAGTCCTAATCGGTCACGTTTTTGGAATCGAGCCAGACGCGCACAGTGTTTTCATGATCCTTCACGGAGACAAGCTCGGTGTCGCCCTGCGTGGAGAGAGCATGAAGCGCGGCGACAAGGTCCAATTCATCCTTGCCGGCGGAAAAGAGCGCGTCGATGACCTTCATGGGAACCTTGACTTCGACTTCGGACTTCTTGGACTTCTCTTTGTCGAGGACGTGGACGATCAGGTGGTTACTCTGTTTGGCCACGCGCACGTCACAATCGTTACTCTGCACGGTGACGAATTCGCCGTCCTTGGTCGTGCGGATGGCGTCGACGAGTGCTCGCAGGTCGACATCGTTGACGTGGGCGTTGTCGATCTTGACCTTGCCGTCATGAATACGGTCCTGGTGGATGGCGGGGAGAACCTTTTCTGCCAGTTCGAGGGGGACGTTGACGCGGACGGTCTCGCCTTTGGCGTCCGAGCTGATGACTCGGACGTGCAACCAACGATCCTTGGAGGCGGATGTCGTAGCTCTTTCTGAACTGGATTGGATGGAACTTGCCGGGGCGGCGGTGGCTTGCGCTAATGTGCCGGGCGGCGAGAGGAGAAGAGCAGTGCTGGCGATGAGAGCGGTCCTGGCGAATAAAATCTTGTAGCGGTCAAGCATGACAGCACACCTCCTAGCCGGCGCTGGGCCGGTTCCTTGGAGATAGGTACGAGAGTGCCCCCAATAAGGTTTCCTGATTTGTTGGATATCATCCGAATGGACTGTAAGACGTTGAAACGTCCCGGTTTAACCGATGGAAACGCATCCGGCTCAACGTAGGGAAAGTTAAAGATCGAAGAAGAATTGGGATTTATCGTCCGGGCCGTTTGTGCACACAGTCCTTGACCTGATGGCTGCGCGGGAGTACGGTTCCCTTACTTCCCCGGGGAAGTTCCCTTTGGGGCTACCACGCACCACAGTTCCATGCTTTCCACAAGGAGGAGAACATGCATTCACGCCTCGTTACTTGCACCATCAACCCGGCCAAGCTAAATGAATTCAAGAACGCACTGAACAACCAGTTTTTGCCGCGTATCCAGGCGCAGCCCGGATTCGTTGATAACATCGAGTCGCTGGACCCGGCCACAGGTCAATTCAGCTGCATGACATTGTGGAGAACCGCCTCTGACGTCGAAAACTACGACAACGGGCTGTTCAAGGAAGTGGCAACCAACCTGGTGCCACTGATGCAGGGAAATCCGACCGTACTGACGCTCCCGGTCGAGAACTCCTCGGCACACCACCTCAAAGCAGGAAGAGCCGCGGCATAAGAGTGACGATGTCCAGACGGGCGAGCCGATCACGGTTCGCCCGTTTTCTTTTGTGACTGGCCTTGCTGAAAGTGGCACATCATCAAGGAACACTAGCCGACTAGGCAAAGGGAAGACGGACGATGAAACTGGTATCCGTGAATACCGGGTTGCCGCGGGAAGTGCAGTGGCACGGAAGAATGGTGACGACGGGGATCTTCAAGGAACCGGTCGCAGGGCGAGTGGCATTGCGGAAGATGAATCTAGACGGAGACCGCCAGGCGGACTTGAGCGTGCACGGCGGCGAGTACAAAGCCGTCTACTGTTACTCGCTGGCGCACTATGACTACTGGAATAAAGAGTTGCGGGGGCAGGAGCTGCCGATGGGCATGTTTGGAGAAAACTTCACCCTCGACGGCGGCGAAGATGGATTGATGGAAGAGTCCATTTATCTGGGTGACCGATTTTCCGTCGGCACTGCAGAAGTGACGGTGACGCAGCCGCGTCTGCCTTGCTACAAACTGGGCGTCAGATTCGGATCCGACGACATGGTGAAACGATTCCTTGCGAGCAGGAGGACCGGATTCTACGTGGCAGTTGTGCGGGAGGGAGAAGTGGGCGCGGGCGATGAGGTGAAGGTGATGGCGCAGGAGGCGAACGCCGTGGCGGTTTCGGAGATCACGCATTTATACGTTACGAAGAGGTATGGAGAGGCGGAGATCCGCGCAGTGCGGCGGGCACTACGAGTGGAAGAATTGCCGGAGAGTTGGAAAGAGTATTTTAGAGAGCGGCTGGGGCAAGCGGGAGAGAGGAGCTAGAGATCAGAGAAAAGAAATCCCCACGCTTACTAGATTCACAAAGCGGTGTACGCGCACGGGCCTAGGAAAAATCGGAAAAACGAAGCTGGAAACAAAGAAGGAAACACACCACTCTCCCCGGCTGGCACCGAGGAGAGTGGGTACTCGGGGACTAGTGCCCGCGATGGCGCCCTTGCAACTAGCCAAGGGTCACCATCGCGGGCGTAGGTCAACCTCCAATTTTCAGGTGGAAGGTATACCGCTGAAAGAGGTTCTGTCTGTTCAAAATTGCACAGAGGCTTAACCGGTGGCGCGAAAGCCAAATGACGGCGTGCGTCAGCGGGTCCGGCAGTCTTGGCCGACGCAAATCCACAAGGGCGATGGCTTACCACCGCGTTTCATGATGTCTACCCTAGACGTGTGTCGATCGTGCGGACTACTGCTGCTGAAGGATAGCGTAGGGAAGAGCAAAAACGTTTCGTTAGGCCCGCCGCCGCAGAAGCATGAGACGAGCAGAAAGGAACTAGTCAGACATCGCAGAGGTCAGCGGCTTGGCGCAAAGAAGTCAGCGGATCGCGCGAGGGCACAAATTCGTGGGCCACATAGCCGCGGAAATTCGTGGCGGCGATGCCGCGCATAACGCCGTCCCACTGGACTTCCTGGGTGCCGTCGAGCTCGTGGCGCCCAGGAACGCCGCCGGTGTGGAAGTGAGCGATCCAGTCGATGTTTTTCTGAATGGTGCGGACGAGATCGCCTTCCATGATTTGCATGTGATAGATGTCGTAGAGCAGCTTGACGCGCGGCGAATTTACGGCCTGGACGACCTGAACGCCCCACGCGGAGTGATCGCACATGTAGTCGTGGTGGTCGATCTTGCTGTTGAGGAGCTCAAGGCAAATGGTGACGCCGTGATCCTCGGCGATTTTCTTGACGCGGTTGAGGCCGGCGATGGTGTTTTTGGCGCCCTCCTCGTCGGACATTCCGGCGCGGTTGCCGGAAAAAGTGATGACGTTGGGGACGCCGGCCTTGGCGGCAAGGGGAATATATTTGCGAAAGCCTTCTTCAATTCTGGCGTGATTCTCGACACGGTTCATGGCGCTGGGGATTTCGCCACCGCCGGCATAAGCCATGCTGCAGACGAGACCGTAGTGCGCGGGCACCTCAAATTCATCAGGACTCAACAGGTCCACTCCTTTTAGGCCGATTTCCGCGGCGTAGGCGCAGAGCTTGTCGAGCGGAATCTGTTTGTAGCACCAGCGGGAAACGGACTGGCGGATGTTGCCTTTGCGTTTAATCGGGGCGTTTTCCTGCGGCCAGGTGACGGATGGAAGAGAAGCCAGAGTGGCTCCTGAGAGAACAGTCTTGAGCATGTTGCGGCGCGATGGTTTGGACATGGTAGATGGGCAGATTCTACCGAAGAAAAGGCTGAAGAGGGAGGAGAAATTATTTCTTCGGCACCGGGGGACCTTGGGGGGATGACGGTGTGGCGGAAGTGTTGGGGAGTTCAATGCGCCAGATATTTTTTTCAGATTCCAGGACTACTCCAGCCTGATTAGATTCGGTCGTGCCGACGTGGCCGATCCAGATGACGCGGAAGCGAGCCTTGCGCCAGAGGCGGCGCACTTCGATGGTTTGGCCAGGAGAGGTTAGGAAGCCGATGCCGTCGAGACGCGCGCCGTCCTCGCTGAGATCAACGGTGTAGGCAGTCTGGGCAAACGGATGGCCCTTGGGGTCCGTACCTTTGACGATGACGCGGACAGTCTTGGGGACGCGGGGTTTCTTGCGGGTTCTTTTCCAAAAGTCGTGGACAGGTTGTTTGAAGGCTAAGCCGACACGAGTCTCGCGGTCGGAGTAGGCGTCCAAGTAAACAACGCGGACTTCCAGCTCCTTACGGCTGCTCTTGTGAATCAGGAAAACGGTATCGCCTATAGCGAGTTTGGCTTTCAGGGTGACGAGAGCTCCGGTGGAATTGACGATAATCGTCTCGGTGTCTTCATGAAAGGCGCCGCTCTTGCCAGCATAACCGTAAATCACCACGGGCACACGCATGGGGATGCGTTCGCTGGAACGGGGCGTTTTCTTTTCGGGCGTAGCCGAGAAGGGAACGGCAAAAGGTGTCTGTGCCGCTGGTGAGGGTTGAGGATCATCGAGCGGGGCCACTTCCATTGCCTCTTGAGGGATACCTTGCTGAGGGCCGTGATCGCGGCACTTAAAATCCCATGATTGCTGAAGGATTTGTTCGAGGGATTCTTCGCGACTGAAAAGCGTAACCCAGGAATCGCTGTCCCCATGAGGACATCTGAGCCGAATAGCGAAATTCCTAGGCATATCAACCCCGCGTAGAAACATCATAACCGTTCCAAATGAAGAAAGAGGCGGGAGAAAGAGGCCGTTCATCGAAAAGTTACCGGCCTACGGGCCAGAAGGTCGATACCGAGCTTTCTGTCGGCAGGACTGTAACTTTCCGCGGGAGGCGGACTCGTATGAGACGTATGGGACGAGGACCGAGAGGCCTTGCCCGAACTCAAAGCATAGGAGATTCGAATGATTCGCACGATCAAGACGGGATTGGCATTTGCATTTGCAGGACTGGCAGGATTATTTCTGCTCCAGGCGTCGGCGCATGCGCAAGACAAAATGAAGCCAGACACCATGAAGCAGGACAACATGAAACACGAGAAGACGCAGGACGACAAGATGATGCACGAGGACATGGCGAAGACTTTGTTCACAGGGAAGTTTCACGGGAAAGTTCATGCAACCTCGGGACGCGCGACGGTGTATCAAGAGGCGGACGGGAAACTGGTTCTGCGGCTGACCAACTTCAAGACTTCGAACGGGCCGGACGTACACGTGATCCTGGTGACGACGAAAGACGCGATGGATGATGCCAACTTCCTGAAAGACAACACGGATAAGGTGGAGCTGGGGAAGCTCAAGGGGAATGAAGGCGACCAGAATTATGAAATCCCTGCCGGGACGGACCTGACAAAGTTCCGCACTGTTTCGGTGTACTGCGAGAGGTTCAACGCGAACTTTGGAGCGGCGCCGCTGGAGAAGTTCTAAGGAATCGAAAGGAAGTGGAGGAATCGGGCAGGATGGCCTGCCCGATTTTTTCTCAGGAGAAACGATGAATACAAACAATGGTTCGCGGTTGTCGCGTAAAAAGGCGATTCTGGGCTTGATCGGGATTCCGGTTTTGGTGGGCGCGTGGTGGGCGTTCCGGCCGGAGAAACTCTTTATCAACCAGAAGGTGAACGAAGCTGCGCCTGCGTCCTTGAGTTCGGAGCCAGAGGCATTGTATACGGGAAAGCTGGAAGGAAAAGCGCACCCGACGAGTGGACGTGCGACGATCTATAAATCACCGGATGGAATGCAATATTTGCGGCTCACGGACTTCACGACTTCGAATGGGCCGGACATGCATGTTGTGCTGGTGCGTGCGGACGATAAGGCGCTGGGGCAGGAGATCGTGAAGGGCGAGTTGGAGCATGTGGAACTGGGCACGCTGAAAGGGAACCAAGGCGATCAGAATTATGATTTGCCAGCGGCCACGGACTTGAATCAGTATCAGGCAGTCGCAATTTACTGCGAGCGATTTCACGCGATCTTTGGAGTAGCGAGGTTGGAGAAGTTTTGAGACAGCAGACGCGCAAAAGGCAAAGACGCGCCCCGGTTCGACTGCGGTCATCGTAGGTGTGAAGGGGGCGGGCACGATTTTTTGTTTATGGAAATGACTAGAACAACGGAAGCGGGGCTGATCGCGCGGATCCTGGCGGGCGAGAAAGAACTATTTCATGAGTTGATCCGGCCGTACGAGCGGATGGTGTATCTGACGCTGTTCTCGATCGTACGAAATGAGACGGAAGCGGAGGACGGAGCGCAGGAGGCGGTGATTAGCGCGTACCGGCATTTGGCCTCGTTTCGAGGCGACGCGAAGTTCAGCACCTGGCTGACGACGATTGCCATTAACGAAGGGCGGAAACGGCTGAGGAAGACGAAAGGCGCCGTGGAAGATTCGATTGAAGAAAAGGAAGAAAGTCATGAAGGCGATTACACGCCCGCGCCGCTGACGGACTGGCGCGAGATTCCGCTGGAAGCGCTGGAGCGGAAAGAGTTGCGCGAGGCGCTGCGAGTCGCGGTGACAGAACTGCCCGGCATTTACCGGCAAGTTTTTACTTTGAGAGACCTAGAAGAACTGAACATCGAGCAAACAGCGCAGGCGCTGGGAATTACGGCGGGAGTAGTAAAAGTGCGGCTGCACCGCGCGCGGATCATGCTGCAGAAACACCTGGTTCCCTACCTGAAAACGACGGCTCCGGCGCGCAGAGGGTTCTTCGGGAGAGCGCTATGAAACTCGAGTGCAAACACGTTTGGGAGCACATCTCGGAGTACATCGACGGGAGCGTCGACGCGAAGCTGCGCGAGGACATCGAACGCCACCTGGAGCACTGCGAAATCTGCTCGGCAATCTTGGATTCGACGCGAAATATCCTGATCTTGACAGCGGATGACCGGACGTTCGAATTGCCAGTTGGATACAGCGAGCGGCTGCATGAACGCCTGGCGAGGGAGTTAGAGAATCCAGGTCAGGATTCCAAGAAAGATTAAAGCGAGCGTTTCAAGGAACGCGGTGGACCAGCGGATGAGTGATCCATTCGGCAGCGAGGAGAAGCAAGGCCAGGATAGAGAGAGCGATTTGAAAACGTTCGGAGTTGATCTTCTTTTTTGTCACGGGCTGTTGACGCCATTGAGCGGCGGGCTTGCTGCGTAAACGGCGCACTTTTCCAACTACATAGAGATTGATAACGGCTCCCAGGAAGGCCAAAACCATCATGGGGATGCGAATGGCGTCCTGATGAAATCCGCGAGCTGGCGCGTGAATTCCAGCGGCTGCCGCTAGAGCGCTGAGGCCGATAGCAACGCGTAGGCCACTGATGGCAATCACCGCGGTGCACGCGCTTTGCAATATCGCAAAGACGATGCTCGACCAATTGATGAGCCTGGTATTCACCAGCGACAGCCTCGGACGCGCAACTTCAGCGCGGGCAGGAGAAAGTTCAGCGGGATTCTGTGTTTGTTCTGTCATTGGTTAACTCGCTGGATTCTCGCCCGCCTTCAGGCCACAGAAGACGGTTGATTATTGAGGGCAGGCTGCGCTGCCTTCGACCCAAATTTTCATTTGCGCCACGGTTTCGGCACGCGAGAGTGGAGGCGGAGTGCGCCCGTCGCCGGGATCCCAGGCCCATCCGACCAGATCATCGGACGACACATGTTCCAGCAGTTGCTGAAGGGAGCGGCCTCCGGTTTGTTTTGGATCCTTTAGCTGGCGGCAGAGTTCAGCAGGCGAGCGGCCGACGAAAACCATTTTGTGCTCTGGAGTCGGAAGTAACCATTTGGGATTCCCGGGAGGCATGTGGTCGCCGGGAAGATTGGTGGTTTGGTGGCAGGTGTTACAACGCATGCTGTAGACACCGTGGCCATCCTTGCCTCGCCTTACATTTTGCAGATGAACATGGCTGTCGTCGCCCTGCAAGGGAGAGTCACCAGGTGGATGACAGTTCTGGCAGCGAGGAGATGTGAAAACTTTGTAGACCTGTAAGAAGGCCTCGCTCGACGCGTTGGCGTCGGGTTTCGGACCTCGCGGCGCGGCGTGAATCACAGTGATTTGGCAAACCATGAGTAAAGAAAGAGCGCTGCCCGAACAAAGCAACCCAGAAGAGTGACGATAGCGGCTCGCGTTTACTGCGGTCATGATCTGGCCCCGCTTCCTGCGACGAGATCAGCGGCACGGATCGGCAGCCGTCTGACGCGCTTGCCGGTCACAGCAAAAATAGAATTGGTCAGTGCCGGAGCAACAGGAGGCACGCTGGGCTCGCCAACACCCGTAGGACTTAACTCGCTCGGAACGATGTGCACCTCGATCTCCGGGGATTCGAACATGCGCAGCATCTGGTAGTCGTGGAAATTCTTTTGCTGGACGCGACCGTTTTCAAGAGTGATTTCCGTTTTGAGGGCGGCAGTCAAGCCGAAGATGATGCCGCCTTCCATTTGCGCTTTGACAATGTCCGGATTGACGACGCGTCCGCAATCGACGGCGCACACGACGCGATGCACCCGCACTGTGCCGTCCTTCTCCACGGATGCCTCGACGACCTGGGCAACATAGCTGTCAAATGAAAAATGAGTGGCGATGCCGCGGCCACGCCCAGGGGGAAGTGGCTTTCCCCATCCACTTTTTTCAGCCACCAAGTTCAAGACGGCGCTCATGCGGGGTTGATTGGCAAGGAGCTGGCGGCGCAATTCATAAGGATCTTTTCCTCCCGCGTGAGCCACTTCGTCGAAAAAACTCTCGACAGAAAAGCCCGTGTGCGAGTGGCCGACGGAGCGCCACCACTGCACTGGGACGCCGATTTTCGGAGTGTGCAAGTCAACCTGAAGATTAGGAATCCCATAAAGGATGTCGGCTGCACCTTCAACGGAAGTGCTGTCGACACCTTCCTTGTTGATCATGTATTGAGCGAAGAGCGTGCCCTGCGCGATGGACTGGCCGACGATCGTGTGCATCCAGGCCGTGGGATTGCCCGCAGCGTCGAGCCCGGCGACAAAGCGATCGTGCCACATGGGGCGATACCACCCACCGGCCAGGTCGTCTTCGCGCGTCCAAACAACTTTTACCGCCGCCTTGGCGATCTTGGCCACATGCACAGCTTCGACGACAAAGTCGGAGGCGGGATTCGCGCGTCTGCCGAAACCGCCGCCAAGGAGGGTGGTATGAATTTGAACTTTTTCCGGGGGCAGGCCGGCAACCTGCGCGGCGTTGGCGCGATCAACGGTTTCGAACTGCGTGCCCGTCCAGATTTCACAGCTATCGGGGCGGAGGTCGACGACACAATTCAGCGGCTCCATCATGGCGTGAGCGAGGTAAGGAACATCGTACTCGGCGGTGATGGTTTTCGCTGCGGATGCCAAAGCGGCCGCGGCATCGCCTGTTTTTTTCGCGATGGTTCCTGGTGACGCGGACTGCTTCGAAAAATCGGCGAGCATTTGAGAGGTCGAAAGTCTTGCGTTAGCTCCTTCATCCCAGGAAATCTTGAGTTTGTCGCGGCCCAGTTTGGCGGGCCAGAAACGGTCCGCGATGACAGCTACGCCTGAAGGGACTTGCTCAACAGCGCGTACACCCTTGATCTTAAGGGCTTCAGAGGCGTCGAAGTTTTCAACCTTGCCGCCAAAGACTGGCGGCCGTGCGACCAGAGCAAAGAGCATGCCGGGGAGGTGAACGTCCAGACCGAACTGGGCGGTGCCGTTGATTTTTGAGGGCGTGTCGAGGCGTCGAGTCGGTTTTCCTATCAACGTGAATTGCTTTGGATCCTTGAGCGGTATGTCCGTTGGTGGTTTCAATTGCAACGCGGCGGAGACGAGAGAACCGTAGCTTGCCCTACGGCCCGATGCATTGTGGATGACTACGCCTTTTTCGACGTGACACTGCGAAGCTGGGACGCTCCACTTCTGCGCCGCAGCCTCGACGAGCATCAGGCGAGCCATCGCGCCCATCTTACGGAAGCGCTCCCACTCGGAGGGCGTGGTGGTGCTGCCGCCGGTCATTTGAAGGCCAAAGACAGTGTGGTTGTAAGCAGCATCAACGGGCGCAGCCTCGACTCTGATTTTCGACCAGTCCGCTTCCAGCTCTTCATTGAGCAACATGGGCAGGCTGGTGTAGATGCCCTGACCCATTTCGGAGTGATTGATGATGATAGTGACCAAGCTGTCGGGAGCGATGCGGGCGAAGGCATTAGGCGCGAAACTGACGTCGTTTGCCGGCGAATTATTCAACGCGCGGGCGGCGAGCTCCGGCACATAGGCGGCGAAACACAAGCCGCCGCCAATTGCGGCGGAGGTTTTCAGGAAATCGCGGCGAGGGACTTGCCATGTTTTTGCTGGGAGCGGAGACGAGGATTCCGGAGTCAGAAGTGGTGACGTGGATTTGTAAGGATCGTAGAGATGGCTCATGACGGCCTCCTTTCGGTGGCGAGCTGCGATGCGCGATGGATAGCGCGTCGAATGCGAGAATAGGTCCCGCATCGGCAGATATTGCCGGACATGGCTTCATCAATGTCTTTGTCCGTTGGCTTCGGATTCTCCTTCAATAACACAGCCGCGCTCATGATTTGCCCCGATTGGCAATAACCGCACTGGGGGACGTCGATTTCGATCCAGGCACGCTGGAGCGGATGGGACAGGTCTGGGGAAAGGCCTTCGATCGTGGTGACATGTTTGCCCGACACGCGGGAGAGCGGTGCCACGCAGGAACGGATGGCCGCGCCTTCCAGATGCACCGTGCAGGCTCCGCACAGCGCCATGCCGCAGCCGAATTTTGTGCCCGTCAACGCTAAAGAGTCGCGAATGACCCACAGCAGCGGAGTCGAGGGATCGTCATCGACGGTTACAGGCTGTCCGTTTAAGAAAAAGGAAGTCATGGCCACCTCCATGAAATCGTGGGTGTATTGTTCGCAAAAAGTGAGCCGAACGCACCGTAAGGGAACAGCAATCAACTTTAATGTGCGCCAACTCGATTTTGGATGCAACTGCAGCGCTGGAGGTCACACAAAACATTACGACGGCGCAGGAAGCCATTTCACATAAATTGCGGCGAGAGGTGGAAGAGTGAGTACAAGGGAATAAGGCCGGCCCTGGGCGGGATGATCGGCGGCTTGCTGGCCACCCATGTTGCCGACGTTGGACCCGCCGTAGTGAGCGGCGTCCGTGTTCATGATTTCGCGATAGAAACCGGATTGCGGAACGCCGAGACGGTAGCCTTCGCGGACGACAGGCGTGGCGTTGATGATGGCAACGATGAGGTCTTCAGCGTTTTTGCCGCGGCGGATGAAGGAAAGAACACTGTTGTCGGCGTCGTTGGCGTCAATCCATTCGAAACCGTGCCAGTCAAACTCGACTTGATGGAGGGCGGGTTCGGCGGCATAGAGATGATTGAGATCGCCGACGAGGCGCTGGATGCCGCGATGGGCATCGTGCTGAAGGAGATGCCAGTCAAGACTGCGGGCTTCGCTCCATTCGCTACGCTGGGCGAGTTCCTGGCCCATAAAGAGAAGTTTCTTGCCCGGGTGGGCGCACTGATAGGCGTAGAGCAGTCGGAGATTGGCGAATTGCTGCCACATGTCGCCGGGCATTTTGTGAAGAAGCGAATTTTTGCCGTGGACGACTTCGTCGTGGGAGAAGGGAAGCAAGAAATTTTCCGTGAAAGCATAAAGGAGCGAGAAAGTGAGTTTGTTGTGTTCGTACTTGCGATGAACAGGGTCGTGGGAAAAGTATTTTAGCGTGTCGTTCATCCAACCCATGTTCCATTTGAAGCTGAAGCCGAGACCGCCGAGATAGGTGGGGCGGGAGACGGCGGGCCAGGAAGTGGACTCTTCGGCGATGGTAAGAATGCCGGGAAACTTTCCGTGCGCGACTTCGTTCATGCGCTTGAGGAAGTCGATGGCGTGCAGATTCTCGCGGCCGCCGAATTGGTTGGGAACCCACTCGCCGGGTTTGCGCGAGTAGTCGAGATAGAGCATGGAGGCGACAGCGTCCACGCGGAGGCCGTCAATGTGGTACTTGTCCAGCCAGAAAAGCGCGTTGGAGATGAGATAGTTCTGAACTTCGTTGCGGCCATAATTGTAAACGAGCGTGCCCCAATCGGGGTGTGCGCCCTGGCGGGGGTCGGAATGCTCGTAAAGATGCGTGCCATCGAATTGCGCGAGGCCGTGGGCGTCGCGGGGAAAATGCGCGGGGGTCCAGTCAAGAATGACTCCGATGCCGGCCTGGTGGCAGCGGTCGACAAATTCCATGAATTCAGCGGGCGTGCCGAAGCGGCTGGTGGCGGCGTAGTAGCCAAGCGTCTGGTAGCCCCAGGAGCCGTCGTAGGGATGCTCCATGATGGGCAGCAATTCGATGTGCGTGTAGCCAAGATCCTTGACGTAGGGGATGAGCTGGTCGCCTAGCTCGCGATAGGTGAGCCAGCGATCGTGATCTTCGGGGACGCGGCGCCAGGAACCGAGGTGGACTTCGTAGATGGAGATGGGCGACTCGAACCAGTTTTTCTGCCCCCGGCGCGAAAGCCAGTCGGAGTCGTGCCATTTGTGATGATCGAGGCGCGCGACGACGGAGCCGGTGTTGGGGCGCAGCTCCGAGCGGAAGGCGTAGGGATCGGCTTTGAGAGGGAGGATGTTCCCGCTCGGGCCGACAATTTCAAATTTGTAGATGGAGTCTTCCTTGAGCTCAGGGAGAAAAATTTCCCAGATGCCAGAGGAGCCGCGAGCGCGCATGGGATGGACGCGGCCGTCCCAGCCGTTGAAGTCGCCAACGACGCTGACGCGCTTTGCGCTGGGAGCCCAGACCGCGAAGTGAACGCCCCGAACGCCTTGAAGCGTTATGACGTGAGCGCCGAGTTTCTCGTAAGTGTCGTAATGGCGGCCTTCGCCCATGAGGTAGAGGTCGAATTCGCTCAGGACCACGGGAAAGGAATAGGGATCGAAGATTTCAAACGTGTCGCCGAAGTGCGTGCGTCCCTGAATCTTGTAACTGCCCGGAGACGGCGGAGCGGATTGGTTCGATGGCCAAGCGGCTTCGAAGAAGCCTTCAGGACGAAGTTTAATCGCGTCGGTAACTTTGGCCGGAGCGAAAGTACCGCCTTCAACCACGGGAGGTTTCAAAGAGATGGAGGCTTCGGCGGCCCAAGGCAGAAAAAAGCGCACCGTCCAGTTGCCGTCGATGGGATGCGGGCCGAGGAGCGCAAACGGATCGGAGTGGCGGGCGGCAACGATGGCGTCGATCTGGGCGTTGAGGCGCGGATCGCGCGGAACAACCGGCGTCGCGTTCTGCATGGCGGGGCGCTGCTCAGACAAGTGGGTAGTCTCCGCAACCTTGCAAACAATGGATCAGCAGATGAGCTTAGCGGGAACGCCGACCCACGTCTCCTGAATTCTAGGGCGTTGGCAGGGAAATGCCAACCACATGGGCGTGGTTGAAGCGAATTAAGAGAATTGGGACCGCGGACTACGTTGAGGCGGGGCCAAAGAATCTACTATCTGCGGTCCGCGAGCAAGGGTTGGAAGGAATCATAGGGAAACAAGGACAGCCACTACTAACCGGGAAAATGAAGCGGCGACTAGATCAAGTATCGCGTGAATCGTGGCCAAGAGTTCGTCATTGGCGGCTATTTTCCCGGACCGCATGGCATTGACTCCCTGATCGTCGGCTACTATGACGGAGAGGGACTGATGTATGTGGCAAGAACGCGGAACGGGTTCGTCCAGGGCTCCCGATGACAAGCGTTTTCGAAATTGAAACATCTCGTGACGCCGGCCTGCCCATTCGTAAATCTGCCGGAAACGAGGCGGTCACGATTTGGTGAAGAACTCAACGCTGAGAAGATGAAGAAGGCAGTTAGGTTGATGAGCGCCGCCTGTGTTAAGGGCCGTTTGACCGCTCTCATTCCGCACGGAGCGCGACGATTGGGTCGATCGAAGAGGCGCGGCGGGCAGGGAGATAGCCCGCGAAGAGCGCTACCAGTAGAAGGAGCAGGCAAACAGCGGTGATGTTGGGGAGATCGCTTGTGGAAAGGCCAAAGAGCATGGTCGCGATTAGGCGTGCCGCGGCGAGGGCGGAAGGAATGCCGATGGCTATGCCGAAGAGAGCGAGGGCAAGTGTTTCTCGGAGGACGAGCCAGAGAACATTTTGGCGCTGCGCTCCTACGGCGACACGAATGCCTATTTCGCGCGTGCGGCGCGTGACGGTGTAGGACATCAGTCCATAGAGGCCGATGGAGGCGAGCAGGAGCGCGAGAGCGGCGAAGAATGCGGAGAGCATGGCAGTGACGCGTTCTTCGCTGAGCACCTGACTTGTGGTTTGCTGAATAGTTTTTGTATCGATAGCGTATTCATGACCAAGCGATGCAATCTCATGGCTGATGGTCTTTACCAACGCTTCCGGGGGCACGCTGGTGCGCACAAACAGATCGCCCCATTGCTGCGGGTCTTGAAGGTAGGAAAAGTACACGACCAGTGGAGTCGCGTCTCGAAGGTCAGTAACCCGTGCATTGCCCGCGACGCCGACGATCTCGATATTTTGATATTCAGGCATGAAGCCGAATCGAATGCTTTTTCCGATGGCATTTCCATTGGGAAACAATCGTTCCGCGAGGCTGCTGCTCACGATAGCGATGCGCGGGTGCTTCTGATCCGCGGTCTCATCAAATTCACGGCCGCCAAGTAGCGGAATCCCGAGCGTTTGCAAGAAGCCCGGTGAGATATCCATTCCCTTTGCCACGAGATGGATGCCTGTACTTGGGTCGACCGACGTCGGCGAAACTGTCTCGTGCCACGCTTCCGGGCTAGGGATAGAAGCATGCGAAAAGCCGACCGAGGTCACTCCAGGTACGCTGGCAATCCGCTGCGTGAGTTGTTTGTGGTAGCTGGCCATGTCCAGGTTGTCGTAGCCGCCTGGTCTTGGATTGAGCCTGACTTCTAGCAAGCGGGATTGATTGAAACCGAGATCAACGGAGCGTAACCGCTGGAAGGTGCGGACGAAGAGGCCTGCTCCGAGCAGTAAGATCAAGGAAAGCGCGACCTGGGTGACGATGAGCGCTTTGCTCAGTCTGCTGGCTCCGCCACTCAAGCTGCGCGCATTTTGCTGAAGTACAGACATGGGGTCCTCGCGGGAGGAACGCCAGGCGGGTGCGAGGCCAAAAAGGATTCCGGTCAGGATTGCCACAAAGACAGTGAGGGAAAGCACGCGTAGATCTGGCGTCAAATTCAGCGACACCGGCACTAGGTTCCCTTCGGTCATGAGGAGCACGAGCAAGCGGCTTCCCCAGAAGGCTAAAGCAAGGCCGAACAGAGCTCCGGTGAGAGACAGTGTCAGACTCTCGCTCAAGACCTGGCGGACTAGGGACCAGCGAGTCGCGCCGATGGCGACGCGTACACTCATTTCATGGTTGCGCGCTGCTGCGCGGGCGAGCATCAGGTTGGCGAGGTTTACGCAGGCCACTAGCAAAATCAGTCCGACGATGCCTGCGAGAACGTAGAGCGGCCGTGCAAATTGGGCACGCAGATCTCCGGCAATGCCCTTTGCCGCCGATGACACATCCAAGCCCATCGAGAGGAAAGTTTGACGACGCAGTCCGGGAGTTTGCGTGGAAGCCGTGGCGAGAAGTACGTCTGGCCAGAAGGATTGAAGCTGCGCGCGAGCTTGCTCGATGGTGACGCCGTCCTTGAGGCGGCCGATAGGATGGAGCCAGAGAAGCGAGCGGCTCTCAAGATCAAATGCTCCGCTCTGAATGAGGGGCATGGCCGCGAGTGGAACGGTAATATCTGGCGGCTCACCTGTCGTCAGGCCGGTGAACCACTTGCGAGTGACGCCGATAATCGTGAAAGGATGCCCCTCGACGCGAATCTGCTTTCCGACAACGTCGCGCGTGCCGCCGAAGCGGCGCTGCCAGAATTCATAGCCGATAACGGCGACTTGCGAGTTGGCGCCGCCGCTGAGATTTTCGTCTTCGGGATTGAGTAATCGGCCGAGAAGAGAAGATGCGCCAAGTTCGGAATAGCAATTGGCCGTAACGGAGAGCACACGATCTTGTGAGAGGACACCGTTCACTTCGACGTTAGGCATCCAGTTGCCACCCCAACCGATCATGCCGGAGAAAACGCGCTGGCCGCGTTCGAGTTCACGGAACATGGGATAGGAGAAAGTAATCTTGCTGCCTTGCCGGACTGCAGAAAGATAGACCAGGCGCTGCGCTTGGCGGACGGGGAGGTCGCGGAGGAGTAGGGCGTTGATTAGGGTGAAGATGGCCGTGTTCGCGCCGATGCCTAGGGCGAGGGAGAGCACGGCGGCGGTTGTGAAGCCGGGATTTTTGGCCAAGACGCGGAGGGTGTAGCGCAGGCTCTGCCAGAGGGTTGCCATAGACGCGGCTCCAGAAACTCAAGGTTCGGAGTTGCTCTCAACAAATACGCCAAGTGCGGAGTCCATTTCAAGTTTCTCGTTACTAACGTGCAATTCTTCTGCCTCTGATCCGCTGCGGGAAGTTGGGGTGGGCCGACCTGTCTTCAGTCGGCTATGTAATCGCCTTGGTGGATATTTGGCCATCTCTACGAATGAGTTCTGGCAGGCCAAAACGACGAACCGGCGAGGGTGGGCGCTAAACTCTCTTTCGTGAACCATTCGGCGATTCTTCTCGGGACCTCGTCGTTCACATCCACAGGGTGGCTGGGATCGTTCTATCCGAAGGGTTTGCGACCCGCCGACTACCTCAGCTACTACGCGCACCACTTCGACACTGTAGAGATTGACTCAACCTTGCTATGCAACTCCGGATGTGAGCGTAGTGCGCTCCTGGAATGTTAAAACCCCGGAGGGATTTCTTTTTGCGGCCAAAGTACCACAGTTATGTGACGATGAGAATTATGTAGCAAAACGACCAGAAAGGGAGTGTTTCCGAACTGTTCTGGACTTCGTGGGCCACATAATCTAACGAGACTAGAAGCTATTTCAAAACCCCTTTTTGACCAGTCTA
>MNDE01000139.1 GCA_001914785.1 Acidobacteria bacterium 13_2_20CM_57_17
TTTTTGGGGTGGCTCCGGGCACGGGTATGAAAACCAATCAGAACGTGATGGGAGCGCTGCACAAGAACACGCTTTTCACGAACGTGGCCTTGACTCCGGACCGGGAGCCGTGGTGGGAAGGAATTGGCAGCGATGCGCCGGCGGGGCTGACCAACTGGAAGGGCGAGGCGTGGGATCCATCCAAAGGCACGGCGGCGCATCCGAATGCGCGGTACACCGTGCCGGCGCGCCAGTCGCCAAGCATTTCTCCGAAGTGGGAAGCGCCGGAAGGCGTGCCGATATCGGCGTTCATATTTGGAGGGCGCAGAGCCCGAGTGGCGCCGCTGGTGTATGAATCGTTTGACTGGCAGCACGGCGTGTTTGTGGGCGCATCGATGGCCAGCGAGACGACCGCCGCGGCGACAGGCGACTTGGGCATCACGCGACGGGACCCCATGGCCATGCTTCCTTTCTGCGGTTACAACATGGCGGACTATTTTGGGCACTGGGTGGAAATGGGAAAGAAAATACCAAAGCCGCCGAAGATTTTTCATGTGAATTGGTTCCGCAGGGGCGCCGATGGAAAGTTCCTTTGGCCGGGTTATGGTGAAAACGTTCGCGTACTGAAGTGGATTCTGGAGCGCGTGGAAGGCCGCGGCGCAGCGCAGGAAACTCCCATCGGCTACGTTCCCTCAAAGAATGGGCTGACGCTGGACGGCATGAAGATTGCAAACGAGGCGTTGAGCGAACTGCTGCGCGTGAATCCAGAAGATTGGGATGCGGAGATGGAAGAGTCCAGGCGGTTCCTCGACAAATTCGGCGCGCGTCTGCCTCAGCAAATTGGCGAAGAGCACGAAAAACTGGCGCGCCGATTTCAGCGCGTCGTAACGGCCTAGAGAATCGCCGTAACTTCAGTGATGGCCGCCGGCGCGGCGCCCCGGTGAACTGACGGGCGGCATATCTTCCGTGTCAAAAGCGGCGGGTCCACGCTCGAAATGAAAGTCAGGCCGGCTTTCCAGCAGCCGTACGCAGCGATTCCAGCGGAGAATACTGTCGTCATTGCCCGCTGGCCGTATTTTTTCCGCTTCCGCAAAGCAGCGCATGGCTTCTTCCACTAACGGCAGGAGAGTGTGCGGAGCGTAGCCCACGAGGAGCTGCGTCTTGGCGTGGCGCTCGTGCAATAAACCGGTGTAATAAAGCTGCTCGTAGGGATCACGCAGCCCCTGAAAAATGGACTGAACCTCGAGATATCGATCGCTCGCGGCGCCGATAAACTGGTCGGTGATGGAGAGGCCCAGCATGCGGCGAGCAAGCTGATGCTCCGGATCAACTGCGAGGATATCCCTGCAAATGGATTCGGCCTCTTCGGGTTCGTTGAGGTAACGGTATAGCTCGACTTTGGCAAGCGCCTCGGGAATGCCCGCCTTGGAGATGGATTTTAGTTCGTGACCCATGGGATCTCCTTTTTCCTGGCCCGTCGTTCAATCAGAACCTGCATAGAATTCTTAAGCTAAACATTCAGCCGCCGCGAATCTTCCGAAAAAGCATAGTCAAGGGATCGTAAAACTCGTCCACTACGCGCTCCTTGAGCGGGATGATGGCGTTGTCCGTAATCTGAATCTCTTCGGGACAAACCTCCGTGCAACACTTCGTGATATTGCAATAGCCCAGGCCAAGTTGATCCTTGAGCAAGCCCGCGCGGTTGAGCCCGTCCAGCGGATGCATTTCGAGGCCGGCCACTCGAACGAAGAATCGCGGGCCGGCGAACTGTTCCTTCTTGTCGTGCTCGCGAAGTACGTGACAAACGTTTTGACACAGAAAACATTCGATACACTTACGAAACTCCTGGACCCGGTCCACATCCAACTGCGAGATTTTCCATTCCACCCCCTTACGCGGCTCGAAGGGAGGGATTTTGCGATTGACACGATAGTTCCAGGAAACGTCGGTGACAAGGTCTTTGATGCGCGGAAAGGATTTCATGGGAAGGACGGTGATGGGCTGATCTTGCGGGAGATCGTCCATGCGCGTTTTACAGGTCAGGCGCGGACGGCCATTGACTTCCGCGGAGCACGAGCCGCACTTCCCTGCTTTGCAGTTCCAGCGAACCGCAAGATCAGGAGCGAGGTGCCCCTGAATGTAATGGAGCGCGTCGAGGACGACCATGCCGGGTGCGACCGGGACGCGATAGTCGACCGTCTGCCCTCCGCTCGAATCGCCACGAAAAACGCGCAGGGTAGCTTCCTTCATGATGGCTCCCCTTTTTTCGATCTCTCCATCGTTTCATCCCACCGCAGAGGCAAGTTCGATCCCAATACCTTCCACTTGGTGAACTTTGTCTGCCCCATGTGCGGCATCATAGCCTCCATCGCCTGCCCGTGAGGAATCCTCGCGACGAAATCCATCAGCTGCTTTTCGTCAGTCCACGCGGAGAGCGTCCAGAAATTCCGGCTCAATATCTTGGCGCGAAGCGAGTAACCGATAATCCCAGGGGTTGCGCCCAATTGCTTTTGAATCTGGAATGAGAACTTGAGGAATGCCGGAATCGCGCGGTACTTCTTCAGCGGCAAGAAAGAGAGCAGCGCAAAGTACTCCCGGTTCGTATCGGGTGTCGCGAATTTGATCCATGGCGTATCCATATCCGGCATTCATCCCTTTATTTGACTGGGCCAAATGGAATGATGGTTCATACTTTGTCCTCGTCAAGGATCTCCTGCAATTCTTTGGGCATGGGCTCGATGGGAACTTCGCGCCGGCTCATGCCTCCGGATTCCCGGACAATGACGTTGCGTTTCTTCTCCCAGGCGGAATCGACACTTGGATGATCGATGCGGCTGTGCGCCCCGCGGCTTTCTGTACGGGCCAAGGCACTATACGTGACGGCTTCGGAGACAGTGAGCATGGCCTTCAAGTCAAACGAAAGATGCCAACCCGGATTGAAAAGGCGAGAGCCTTCGACACTAACCTTTGCCACACGGGATTTTAGCTTGACCAACTCGGCGAGCGCTTTCTTCAGATCCTCATCGGTCCGAAAGATGCCGACGAGATTCTGCATGACCTCCTGCAGGTCGCGATGTACCGCGTAGGGACTTTCCGAACCGGAGTTCGAAAACGGCGCCAGCAATTCCTTTTCCGCCTGCTCGATTTGCGCGTTGTCGATGGAAGGAGTCGAGGAGCGCTTGGCATGCTGAGCGGCGGCTAGTCCGGCGCGGCGTCCAAACACCAAAAGATCGGAGAGAGAATTGCCACCAAGGCGATTTGCTCCATGCAGTCCAGCAGCAGCCTCGCCGGCCGCGAAGAGTCCAGGCACGGTTGATTGCGCTGTTTCCGCATCCACGCGGATGCCACCCATCATGTAGTGGCACGTCGGGCCAACCTCCATGGGACCCTTAGTGATATCGACGTCTGCAAGTTCCTTGAACTGGTGATACATACTGGGAAGTTTTTTCTTCACGTACTCCGCGGGCTTGTGGGAAATGTCGAGATACGCGCCACCATGTTCAGTGCCGCGGCCCTCTTTGACTTCGGTGTAGATGGAGCGTGCGACCACATCGCGCGTGGAAAGTTCCATGCGCTTGGGGTCGTACTTTTCCATGAAGCGTTCGCCTGCCTTGTTGCGCAGGATGCCGCCTTCTCCGCGAACCGCTTCGGTGACAAGAATCCCCTGTACACCAGGCGGCCACACCATTCCCGTCGGATGGAACTGCACGAATTCCATGTCCATGAGTTCCGCGCCTACCTCATAGGCCAGTGCCATGCCGTCACCGGTGTATTCCCAGGAGTTGGAAGTGACGCGCCATGCTTTGCCAATACCGCCTGTGGCGATGACAATCGACTTCGCTTTGAATACGATGAAGCGGCCGCTCTCGCGCCAATACGCAAACGCGCCCGCAACGCGGCCGCCGTCCATCAACAGCCGGGTGACCGTGCATTCCATGTAGACGTCAATTCCCTGCTGGACGCCGCGATCCTGCAGCGTGCGAATCATTTCGAGGCCAGTGCGGTCGCCCACGTGACAAAGCCGCTTGAACGTGTGCCCGCCAAAGGCACGCTGCAGGATGTCTCCGCTTTCGGTGCGGTCGAAGAGAGCGCCCCACTGTTCGAGTTCGCGAACGCGATCGGGGGACTCTTGAGCATGAAGCTGGGCCATGCGCCAGTTATTCAGAAATTTCCCGCCGCGCATCGTATCGCGAAAATGCGTCTTCCAACTGTCGGCAGCATCCACGTTAGCCATGGCGGCGGCAATTCCGCCCTCAGCCATTACCGTGTGAGCTTTTCCCAGCAGCGATTTACAGACCACGCCGACGGAAGCGCCTTGCGCGAGTGCTTCGATGGCGGCACGCAATCCCGCTCCGCCGGCTCCGATGATGAGAACGTCGTGTTCGCGGGTCTCGTAGTTTGCCGTCACAGGAGCCTCAGGTCCCGGAACGCGCCGCTGGCCACCATGCGCACGTAGAAATCCGCGAACCCCACGGAAACGAGGCTGCACCAGGCGAAAAGCATGTGGTGCTCATTCAGGAAGCTAAAGAAACTCCACGCTTCAAATCGCGAACGTCCGAAAGTCGCACAGGAAAAACAGTCGACTTTGCCGCCGGCAAGATGACGCAGAGAGTGGCAGGAAAAAGTGTAGAGCGAAAGCAGGATGACATTGATCGTCAGGACGAGTGTGCCTACGCCAATGCCGAAATGGCCGTCGAAGAAGAACGAGCGAATCGCGTCGTGCCAGAGAAAAGCGATAAAGAGCACAGCCAGATAAAAAAAGTAGCGGTGGACATTTTGCAAGATGAAGGGGAAAGCGGTTTCGCCTCGATAGTCGTGGCGCGCCGGTTCACTAACAGCGCAAGCCGGGGGATCCAGGAAGAAAGCGCGGTAGTAGGCTTTGCGATAGTAATAACAGGTTGCACGAAAGCCGAGGGGCCCGGCGAGGATCAAGAGCGCGGGAGAGAATTTCCACCAGCGGTGCTCCGGATCGACGAGAGGTGAATAGAAGGGTGAGAGGTACGGTCCCCACTCGTAGTATTTCCCTTCAAAAGCACGCAGCGTCGCGTAGATGCCGAAACCGCCGAGAACAATGATGACCGGGAGAATCTCAGTCCACCAGGCGTCCCGGCGGAGAGTGCTGCCGAGCCGGGATTCCGGCAAAAGTGTGGGAGTTCCAGCCATCCAATGACCTCCAGCGTGGCAGTAGGGTAGTCAATACACAGATTATTTCAAGCGAAAACTATCGACAAGACGATTGGTGGCGATTTAGAGAATGGTTTGGATTTCGGCGTCGATGGAAACATGCGTGGCTGGGACTCCGTCGATCGTGAATTTCTCGCCTGCAACTTCTGAAAATTGGAAAAAGCGGCTGATGTGATAATCCTCATCGTAACCGGAGAACAGGCGTTCCGTTTCCGCCTTTGTCAAGCCAAAGGCAGAAAGCGCAACCGGCTCTCCGAACTTGCCGGCCCGAGAACGGTATAAGCGGACGAGATCGCCGAGCGTCATCATGGCATTTGGCGATTGCGAAGCGGTCGACGAAGAGGTGCCAGTTCCTTCGGCGCTCATAGACTTCTCCTGACAAAGTGTACTGCCGAGGACAAAGAGAAGGAAAGAATTTACCTGAGGCAACGCTGAGGAGCCCTGAACGCGGAACAGCAACAGAAATGAAGGCAAGCGGATTGGTGGGAGTCAGAACTTGGTGTGGAACACCAGGATTGGGTAAGATGCTCAGTCAGAGGTCAGAAACCGAGGAGGAGAGTATGGGTATCGCGGTAGGACAGGCAGCGCCGGGTTTTACACTGCAGAATCAGGAAAAGAAGGAAGTGAAGCTTTCCGATTTCTCTGGGAAAAAGAATGTCGTGCTCGTGTGGTACCCGCTGGACTGGAGCCCGACGTGCACCAATGAGCATGCATGCTTCGTCAATGAAATGAAGGCGTTCGAAACGCTGGACGCGGAAGTGCTTGGCATCAGTGTTGACAGCGTGTGGTCGCACAAGGCGTATGCGGAGAAGATGGGGATCAAGTATTCTCTGCTGGCGGATTTTCATCCGCGAGGAGCGGCAAGCGAGAAGTACGGCGTGTACCTGGCGGACAAAGGCATTACCGGCCGGGCTATCGCCATTGTCAACAAAGCCGGAAAGGTAGCGTGGTTCAAGAACTATGACATTCCGGTCGTGCCGGATTTGAAAGAGGTTGCCGCCGCGCTGGGCAAAGTGAAAGCGGCAACCGCGTAAAGAGGAAACTGCACTGATTTGGGAGGGACATTTCCTAGGGATTAGTCGCGGGCGCAGGTGTCTTTCTAGCAGCATCCGGTTTCTTCTCAACAGCCGACGGCGAGGACGAAGCCAAGAAAGATCGAACCAGAAGCACGAGCTCCCAGCGCTGATCTTCCGTCAATCGTTTCTTGAACGAAGGCATGGGCTTTCTGCCTTCACTGATTTTGTAAAAAATTTCGCCGTCAGTGACCGAGTTCATGAGCCGTGAATCCGTGAGGTCGGCTGGAGCCGGAAAGTGCAGCCTGGCTTTGGGGCCGTCGCCTTTGCCCTGCTTTCCGTGGCACTGGGCGCATTCCTCCACGTAAATTCCCCTGGCAGCCTTCAGCGTGGACTGCGTGGGCGCGATTGGGTTTTTCAGTTTTTTGACTTCCTCAGGAACGACCCACGGCCTGTCTCTCTGGAACGCGGCATAAACAAGTACGATGCAAATAAGTGCAAGGAGCGAGGCGAAGAGGCTTCTGCGCGTCTTCAGACTGAGCTGTGCGTCAGTGGGCATCGCGGACAGGAAAATCTTCGCACATTCAACCTGGCAACGAAAGGCGGAGAAAAATACAGAGAAGCGGCCCTCCAAAAAAGTACGGTCACGTGGAACGGAGGATGAGCCATACGAATTCAGCGTTGAAGAACAAGATGGCAGCCGCAACGACCCAGGCAACCACGCTGGTAAATCGCGAGTTGGCGAATTCGCCCATCTTGGCACGATCGCCAGTAAATTGGATCAGCGGAATCACCGCGAACGGCAACTGAAAACTCAGAATCACTTGGCTGAGAATCAGCAACGAGGTCACTCTGTTCTCGCCCACTATCCCAATCACCAGCGCCGCAGGAATGATGGCGATCGAACGCGTAATCAGCCGTCGAAGCCAAGGCTTCAGCCGAATGTCGAGAAAGCCTTCCATCACGATCTGGCCGGCAAGTGTGCCGGTAAGCGTGGAGTTCTGGCCGGAGGCCAGCAACGCGCAGGCAAAGAGCGTGCTGGCAAGGCTTGCTCCGAGGACCGGGCTGAGAAGTTTGTAGGCATCGGCGATTTCCGCAACGTTGTGAAGGCCGCGCGTGTGGAAAGCCGCGGCTCCCAGAACGAGAATCGCGGCATTAACAAAAAGCGCGAAGCCGAGCGCCAGCGTGGAATCGAAGATGGCGAATCGCACCGCTTCACGCCGGTCGCGAGTGGAGTTGCCGAAAGCACGCGTCTGCACGATGCTGGAGTGGAGATAAAGATTGTGCGGCATCACCGTGGCCCCAAGGATGCCGATCGCGATGTACAGCATTTCGCGGTTCCGCAGGATTTCGGCGCGCGGGATGAAGCCGATGGCGGCCTCTCGCCACAGAGGGTGGGCGAAAAAGACTTCGTAAGCAAAACAAGCGGCGATCGAGCCGATGAGCGTCACGACAAAGGCTTCTACCAATCGAAAACCTCGCCCCTGCAGTGCCAGAACGATGAGAACATCCAATGCCGTGATCAGAACTCCGGCCAGAAGCGGCAGCCCGAAGAGAAGCTTCAGCGCAACCGCCGAACCCAGCACCTCCGCGAGATCGCACGCGGCGATAGCGATTTCGCAGACGACCCAGAGAAACAATCCGGTGCGGCGGGAATAGTGTTCGCGACATGCTTGAGCCAGGTCACGCCCCGTCGCAATTCCGAGCTTTGCGGAGAGAGCTTGCAAAAACATCGCCATCAAGTTGGTGATAAGGATGACGCTCAGGAGCGTGTAGCCAAATTTCGAGCCGCCGCCGATATCCGTCGCCCAGTTGCCGGGGTCCATGTACCCGACGGCCACGAGATAGCCCGGACCGGCAAACGCCAGAACTTTGCGGAACCAGGAAGCTCCGGAAGAAAAAGGGATGGTGCGATGCGATTCCGGCAACGAGGGCAGGGGGGCCCTCGCGGGCGTCTCCGCGGTCTCGTAGAAGCCACCGGAAGCTCCATCCGTGACCGGCGGATCGGTTTCGAATTGTGGGGGGCCCGTATGTGCCATCTCTGAAGTTAACTATGCTAAATAACATTCCTAAACTACACTTAATGCCATCGCTTGTCAATGGGACTTTCTGTCCTAGTCGCTAACGAGGCTGGCAAAGCAAGCAGCCCGGGCCGCAGGTCATGCGAATCACGAGTGCTTGTGATAAGTTCAAAACAGCGGTCCCGGAGCCAAACGCAATGGATCAACAGCAGCCAGTACAGGGCCAGGTGCAGATCAAAGCCGACGAGAAAGAGTTGCAGGGGCAATACAGCAACCTGGTGATGATTCACCACAATCTCGAAGAGTTCACCATGAACTTTATCTATATTTTTCCCAACGGCGCGCAAGGAAAACTGCTGAACAGTATGATCGTCAGCCCGGGACACGCGAAGCGTATCTGGCGTGCGCTGGGAGAGAATCTCGGGCGCTACGAAGCGCAATTTGGCACCATCAAAGAATCACCAGAAGGAAGCACACCGGCGCCAAACGTCGGCTTCGTGCAGTAGAAGCCGATTTGTTCGCCTCAAGCATGGGGCAGAGAGGTTGCAGTTGTGCCTAGCCTCGTCCGCCTGCTAATATTTTAATGTTGTTCTTCGATTTGGGCCTGTAGCTCAAGAGTCTGTTGTTGATTCTGCGTTGCTTAGGTCCATTTTCAGGCCCCTCAAACCCGCCTTCTTGTACACAAAATG
>MNDE01000031.1:0-19600 GCA_001914785.1 Acidobacteria bacterium 13_2_20CM_57_17
GCGAAAGACGCAAGAAATAGGCTGGGGCCGTCAGCCAATCGCCGCGCATACGCAGGCGAAAAAAGGCGCGTTGGAACAAACTTGGCGACGCGTAACTGGCGGCGGGCAACCACTGGCAAACCTGATTCGCGAGCCGTGCAGCCGACACATCCGCCCGCACGATGGTATGAACATTCTCCGGAAGCTGCGCCTTGAGCAAGCCCGCTGAAAGAAGCAATCCCGTGTGCAGCATTCTCTCAGCGCCAACCGTTTTCGACAAATTCGCGACGCGTTCCCAATCGATATCTGTTTGGCGCGTGACCAGTCCGGCCACGTCTGCAATCCACATCAAACGCTCCCAAAAGTGCTTTGCGCCGTGGACACAGAGTGCGGCCTTGGCAAGGGGCCAAACCGTTTGCGTAAACCTTGCCGCAAAACTGGTGGAAAACGAATACCTTTGGCGATGGACTACGTGCATCAGGCCGCTCGAAGGATCGGGCGCTTCCGTCATTCATTTTGAGCAATCGCAGTTGGCTGGTGCAGTGTTGTCCATCAAGCAGCTTCACAGGATGGCGGCAGACTACATTCCGCACCTCTCCGAGGAGGGGCTCCTGCGCCGCAGAACTCTCGAACTGATCGACGGAAGAGCTTCGCTTGAGGAGATTGCTCGCCGGCTGGCGATGGAGTTTCCTCAACGTTTCCCAACGTGGCAGCAAGCCTTGTCATATGCCGGCACGTTTTCGCAAGAGTACAGTCGTAGGTGAGCAGAATTTGTCTGACCAAAAGAGGCCGTTCGATCCTTCAGGAAATCAGCCTTTGCCATTCCGGCCGTATTTTCGCGCCAAGCGGAATGGCCGACGCAAGGCTTCGAGAAAGCCATCCCGCTTTACTTCCGCGTCCACGCCAATCTTCCAGTCTTCTTCCGTAGGGGAAAGCGAAAGTCGCAATAAATAGGCTGGGGCCGTCAGCCAATCGCCGCGCATGCGCAGGCGAAAAAAGGCTCGTTGGAACAAACTTGGCGACGCGTAACTGGCGGCGGGCAACCACTGGCACACCTGATGCGCGAGCCGTGCAGCCGACACATCTGCCCGCACGATGGCACGAACATTCTCCGGAAGCTGTGCCTTGAGCAAGTCTGCTGAAAGAAGTAATCCCGTGTGCAGCATTCTCTCGCCGCCACCTGCTTTCGTCAAGTTTGCGACGCGCTCCCAATCAATGCCCGGTTGGCGCATCACCAGTCCTGCCACATCGGCAATCCACATCAAACGCTCCCAAACGTGCTTTGCGCCGTGGACACAGATCAGCACTAGTTCATCTTCCACTGATAGGGCAGGAACTTCTCGGCCATCGAGTTCCACACGGATTTGCCGCGCGAAAAATTCTTCGAGAGGAAGCCGGCGGGGAAAATAGCGCAACGTGCGGTCGTTATGCAATTCGACGATCAATTGTGAATCCGGCTTGGAAAAAAGATATTGGCCGGGAATTTTCCCGGCGTCGATGGCGGTCAGCGGAACTGCAGGAGCGAAACCCGCGGCGCACATTAGTTCCGTGGCGCGGTGAATGTCCCGCTGGCGGACGAGCAAGTCCAGGTCGCCGTAGCTGCGCGTCGCCGAGTCGGCGTACGCCCGCGCGGCCAGAGCCGGTCCCTTTACGACCAGAGCATCGATACCCTCCGTAGTGAAGTGGCCCAAAACGCGAAACAATTCCGCCGTCAGCCGCATGGAAAGAAAAATCTGTGCGCGCTGCCGATCGGCAAGCGATTGCCTGACTTCCGGCGGCACAAAATCCTCATCGAGATCGCGCAAACTCGCCGCGAGGTGGCCGGATACGCCGTGCGCTTCCGCGAGAATGAGCAAACGCGCCCAATCCGCGGACCGGAGCAAGTCTGCTATACGCTCACGGTCGTGCGCCGGGGCAGCGCATTCGAGCAAGACGGACCATTCATTCCGGAACAAAGCGAGGTCGCATGGACGCGGCGGAACGATCGGCTCAGTCATAAAGGTCCGCAGTTAGTGTAGTCGATTGGACCAGCGAATTCGCGCGAGAGACGCTGGGAGGGAATTCTTCACCCGCTGGGCGCTGCTATTTTCCCACCGAGGCAGACAACATCTCGTCACCGCGGCCGCGGCGGCGGACGTCGATTCCGAGCCGCTTAATCTTCTGATTGAGCGTGGACAGGGGAATCATAAAGCGCTCAGCGGCCTCGGTCTGGTTCCAGCTGGTGCGCTCCAGCATGTCAATAATAATGCGGCGTTCGATCTCGTCCATGATTTGGAACAGAGACGGCTGCGGATTGTCCGGGGAAGCGCGGGACCCTGGTTCGCCCGGGAGCGGCGGCAGGAATTCCGAGAGTTGCAGCCTCACGCCGCGAACGATTTCCTTGCTCCGAATGCTTTCGGGGAGCAAGTCCACGTCAACACGCTCCTGCGTGGAAAGGACGACCGCTCGCTCGACGACGTTTTCCAGTTCGCGCACATTGCCCGGCCAGTCGTAATCCATCAGAAGCTTCATTGCCGCGGGCGTAAAATGCCGAAGCGGTTTGCCGTTTTCGTGGCAATACCGTTCCATAAAATGCGCCAGAAGCAACGGCACGTCTTCCCGGCGATCGCGCAGCGGCGGAATCCGCAGATGAATCACGTTAAGGCGATGGAACAAATCTTCGCGGAAGCGCCCTTCGCGTACCAGCGCGAGGAGTTCGACGTTGGAAGCGGCCACAATGCGCACGTCGACTTTGAGTTGCTCGGTACCGCCAAGGCGCATGAATTCGCGCTCCTGAATCACGCGCAAAAGCTTGGCCTGCGTCTCGGGACTGATGGTGGCGATTTCATCGAAGAAAATGGTGCCCTGGTCGGCAACTTCGAAGAGGCCCTTCTTGGACGCGATGGCGCTCGTGAAGGCGCCCTTCACATGGCCGAAGAGCTGGGACTCCAGGAGATCGACGGGGATGGATCCCGTATTTATGGGCACAAAGGCTTTGTCCGCGCGCGTGGAGGCAGAGTGAATTGCCTTGGCGATGAGTTCCTTCCCCGTGCCACTTTCTCCACTGATGAGAATCGTGGAGCGCGAAGGCGCTACTTGAGCAACGAGGTCCAGAAGCGCCTGCATTTTGTCGCTCTTGCCGACGATGTTTGGAAAATTGAAGCGTTGCTTAAGCGCGCGTTTGAGCTGGACGTTTTCGTCGCGAAGCCTGCGTGATTCCACCGCCTGCGCTACCTGAGCCAGCAATTCGTCGTTGGACCACGGCTTGGTGATGTAGTCCATCGCGCCATTCTTGAAAGCTGCGCGAGCCATTTCGATTGAACCGTAGGCGGTGATTAGGACGACAGAGAGCTGTGGATCGCGGCGGTGAATCTCCTTGAGCATGTCGAGACCATTGCGGTCCGGCAGGCTGACGTCCAGCAGGAGAAGATCATAAGGATGCTGCTCCAGCTTCTCGAGGCCGGATTCACCCGTTTCCGCGCTGGACACGCCATAGCCTTCTCCCCTCAACAGAAGTTCGAGGCCCTCGCGAATTTCCGATTCGTCGTCAACGACAAGGATAGAGCCCTTAGACATGGACCGCTTTCTTGACCGCGGGGAATTCGACGTGGAACGAGGTGCCCTTGCCGGGCGTTGAGCGCACATCAATCTTTCCGGCATGCTCCTTAATAATGCCGTAACTTACCGACAGACCGAGGCCGGTGCCGCGGCCACTGGCTTTGGTCGTGAAGAAAGGATCAAAGATGCGATGAATGTCCTCGCGGGCGATCCCTCCGCCTGTGTCCGCGACTTCGATTTCGACGCTGCCGTTATGCGCCGCGGTCCGGACTTCGAGCATTCCTCCGCTAGGCATGGCATCACGTGCGTTCAAGAACAGGTTCAAGAAGACCTGCTGCAACTTGTTGGCTGATCCGCGGACGGCCGGCAGCGTTTCGCCGAGTTGCTTCACCACCTGGATGTGCGAGGCCTTAAGCGGGTGGGTTACGAGAGACAACGTCTCTTCAACGACGCGGTTTACATCTATGTCCGCGGCTTCCGGAGCGCCGGTGCGCGAAAAATTGAGCAGATTGTTGACGATTTCGCTGGCGCGGAAGGTCTGCTTGACGATTTTTTCAATAATCGACTGGCGCGCGTCGCCCTCCGGCATCTGTTTCGCAAGCATTTGAATGTAGTTGGAAATGACCGCGAGCGGTGTGTTCACTTCGTGCGCGACACCAGCCGCGAGAAGTCCAAGCGAAGTCAGCTTCTCCGTTTGCGACATCTGCTCTTCCATGCGCTCCCGCTGGGTGACGTCATCAAAGAGCAGGAGACGGCCGATGCGCTCATTCGATTTGCTCACCAAGGGTGTGATGGAAACGTTCAAGGTCAGCGACTTTCCTTGATGTTGGAGTCTCTGTTTATAGATGCCGGTTATCTGTTCCTGGTCACCGCGCGCGGCGATTTCGCGCGCCAGTTCTTCCGGCAATAGCGAGCTGAGTTGCCGTCCAACAGACTCCTGTCGCGACACTCCAAAAAGCTGCTCCATGCGCGTGTTCCAGGATTCGACGATGCCGTCCAGGTCGACGGAAAGCACCCCGATATTCAGGGATTCAACGATATTTTCGCTGAAGTCCTTGAGGCGGGCGATTTCGAGAGCCTTTTGTTCGAGCGAGCTGTAAAGCTGCGCGTTATCGAGGGCGACGGCGACGTAGCCGGCAATCGTTTCGACCAGCTCTACGTCATCACTGGACAGAAAATCCCCGTCGACCGTCTTGCCAAGGCCGAGAACAGCAACGGTATGTTCGCGGATGCGGCAGGGAACAAAGTAGTTGAGGTCGAGCTGTTCGAGCGTGCGGCGGACGGAATCACTCACGTCTCGCGCGGCACGGGGCGACTCGAAAAAGAGCGCCCCGCGGGCAAACTCGGGCCGGGCCGGCTCGAGGAAACTGAGATCCAAAGACTCGGAAAGCCGGACGCCCATCGAACGGGCAATGCGCATCTGCCTGGGTTGCACGGCGTTTTCCACAAAAATAGCGAGACGATCGACCAACAGCGTTTGCGAAATGCGATCCATAACCGAGCCAAGCATGGGGTCGATACGGACTTCGTTCGTCAGCGTGCGCCCAAATTCGATCAGCGTGCGGCGGTAGTCGAGGCGATCGCGGTAAAAGAAGCGATCCAAGCGCGCTTGAATCCCGGCGCGGAACGGCTGGAACAAAAACGCGGCAATGACAATGGCGATCATACCGCCGGCGGTCCCGTTCGTGGGAGTATGGGCCACCAGCGCAACCAAAGCGATCAAGGCGAAGTAAACCGCTGCAACGCCGGCGGTTGCCGCCGTGTAAGCCAAGCCGCGCTTGAAGATGATGTCCACGTCCATCAAGCGATAGCGAATGATCGCGTAACCGAAACACACGGGGATCAGCACGAGGCCTAATACCGAGAGTTGCATCCACGGGCGCAAGGTCACGCCCATGACCAAGGGAAGGATGTAGAGCACTGAAGCGGGCAAGCTGCCGGCAAGAGTTCCACCGGTAAGCCATTTCAACTGCTGACGCATTACACCCGATGGCGCTTCGCGGTAGCTTCGGTAAAAAACGAGTCCCGCCGTCAGGAAGCAAAGGGCGAGATAGCCGAATTCCAATTTGATGAACAATATGTAGGGAGCAAGCCAAGGCACAAAGCCGAAGGCGTTGAGCGCCGTGCTCACATGAACGAGGAGCAGAGCGACAGGAAGGGCGTAGACGGCAAACACCTTGGACGACGACCGAATGGTTGATTCGGAGCGCCCCGGAAATACCAGCGCAAAATGGAGCAGCAATGCCGGCACAAGAAGGCGAGCCACAATCTCCGACCAGTAAACTTCCCAGTCAAAAGCGTCCAGCTTTCCGCTGAAATGGAAAGACCAGAGAACAAAGGAAACCAGGCAAAACACATAAAAGTGCACCGCGCGAGGAGCGTTCCACCGGCGGATGAAAATGAACAAGCCGATGAACAGATAAAGCAGGCCCACGATTCGCAGATAGTTTTCGGTGGCAAGAGGCTTCTCGGCGGGCGCCGTGAGTAGCGGCGTCTCGAATTCCGCGCCACCGCGGGAAAGCTTGTAGTGTGCCTGTGTCCACAGCCCGGCACGGTCCAGCCGCCTGGCGACCTCTGCAGCTCTGGTGACACGAGCGCTATTGATTGTCAGGAGGAAATCACCCGGACGGATCCCGGCTCGGGTTGCCGGAGAATTGGGTGAAACCTGGCTGGCTTGAACTCCATGGTCGGTATCCAGCCAGGCCACGCCGTCGTACACGACTTCAAACCGGCTGCGCTGGTCGAAATTAATGAGGGCAAAGATCACCGCAGCCAGCGTGGCTAGCGCCAGCACGACCGCCCCAAGGCTCGCTCGGAGGTTTTGCCTCATAAATCTAACCGGACAGGACTATACCCCGCCACAAGAAACCAAGTGCAACCCAATGTCCATTCTTTGGTAGCGATTCACCCGAGGAACACCTTTATATTCAACAGGTTACTGCAAGGGCAGGGCAGGCTATCCGACATCATCCTGTTTCTGGAAGGACAAATACAACTTTCTAGAACACAAAAACTCCTAGAACTGGACGCTAAGCCCACCTCGAAATGTCCGAAACGCCGGTACCAGAACAACGTGGCCATCCCTGCTATTGGTGGAGACATACCCCTGCGCCAGTAGATTGTTGCAATCAGCGATGGCTTCCCACCGTCCTAAGGCAAACTTGGGAAGCGGCTGCCGGAAAACCAAATGTAGGTAGGGATCCATCCGGAAGACAGATTCGCCGTAGCCATCCACGGAGGAAACGGTGACGCCGTTCACCCATTTATATCCCGCTTGAACCTTCGTGCCGATGTGAGGCACTTTCGCGGAAATTCCGGCTCCAAAAGAGTGCCGCTGCGCCGTCCGAAGCGAATCGCGAAGCAATCCATCAGCATCGTCCGAAGGCGTGAGAGCTCCGCCGAATGAATAAATGGCGGTCAATTCCAGGTCGCCATCGAGCCTTTCGCGAAATGCAAGGCGCGTTCCCCAGCTACTCGAGGATCCACCGTCATAAGCAAAACCCGTTGAAAAGAAATCCTGAAAATAATCCTCCGTGGGAAGGTCGCTCCCCTTTCCAAAGACGGCCACGTGCCGGTTGTCGTCGTGGAAGCCTGCGACCTGCAGCCTGCCGCGGGTGCTAATTTTTCGTTCGGCTGAAATTTCTTCATGCAAACCGTTCTGCAAAACTGGACGACCTTGGTGCCAAAGCAGCGTGGGGAAGGCATCCAGTTCATTGACCGCAGCAGCGAGGGCGCCACCTGGTTGTGCGTCATTCGCCTCCAGCGGCCCAGACCCGTTGGGCATGGACGCGAAAACCAACGCCGTGCTCCAATCATCAGTTAGGCGCACGTTCAATTCTGCCCGCGGACGGAGTGAAGAAGCTGCGGCCCCGAGTCCCACTAAAACATATTCCCCACCGTAACTCAGGACAGTGCGATCACCGAGCGACAGGGCATCGCCCTGATCAAGACGGACGCCGCGGAAAGTTGGCCCGACAGGTCCCAGCTTAGCTTCACGAAGGACCAGCGCCGTATGCGGACCCGCGCCCAGGGTTCCTGTGGGCAGCCACACCGTGGCAATACCGCCGGCAGGGGCGTCATTGTCATAGTTCACCTGGCCGGCCAAAATCATTCTGCTTGTGCCGCCCAATTTCTGGTCGTAAGCCACGGCCGTGGCGGGTGCAGAGGCAATGCTCGAAGCCGAACTGGGGCGCCGCGCCCCGTCCGTAAATTCCATTCGCATCTTGGGCGCGCGGGGTCCTGCCACTTCCCCGGTAACCGTTGAAGCGCTCAAGGTGTCGCGATCCACCCACTCCAGAACGGGCCGCATCCCTGAAGCGGACCGCAACACCCATTTCCAATCATCAACTTCGGCGGTGTTGCTCGCAGGCATGCGCCGCAATTGATCCAGCGACGCAAACATGGATTCCAATTCAATGCGAACCAGGGTCGTCAGATTCGAAGTGACCCGAACGTGTTTTTCAAGTGTTGGAAGAAAACCGGCGAGAGTGACGCGGACGGTGTAAAAACCGGGAGCGAGCTTGTCGCCCCGGAACATGCCTTGCGTATTCGTCAAAAAGCTGCGGGTAGCTGCCACTCCTACTGCTTCGGAAATCAACTCCACGCTCGCGCCCAACTGCGGTGTGCCCGCAGCGTCGCGCACCACTCCTGCAAGCTTGCCCGGGACAGGCTTCGCTTGCGCGGCCGCCGGAGTCGCCACAAAGGACGAAACCATGGCGGTCAGGACCAGGGCCCCCAGGGTTCGGAGCCTTTCCTGTTTCACGTTTCTTTACCTCCCCGGTGTAGCATTCGCCGCGGTTTTTGTTTCCGCCGGCGCTTTCACCGTAAACTCTGCAGAGCGCGAAATGGTTTGGTTCGAGAGCGTGTCCGTTGCATTCACTTCCAAACTGTACTTCCCCGGCGGTAGTGTCGCGAGAGGAAGGAGACGCTCGATGGTAACCTGGTCGCCTGTCTGCTTCATTTCTTCCGAAGTTTCTTTAAACTGCATGACCTGATCTTTGCCTTTTTTGACGGTGTATTGGAACGTCGCACTGGATTTGTGCGTCTTGTCGTCTGGCTTCAGATTATAAACCTGCATGTAAATGCCAAGTCTGTCGGCCGTGGTGAAGTCACCTTCAAGGCGCGGCCGGACTTTCGAAGAACCGAGCACGAACTGTCCAGCGCCGATTTGCTTCGCTGGAACATGTTCGATCTGATCGGCAAGAATCAGGGAACTGGCTTCCAGCTTGTCATCCTCGTACCTCGGCACTTGCAGCCGCGTGTTCACTACCCCGATGTTTCCGCTCTGCACGTCCTTGATCACCATATCCAGGCGATACAAGCCCGGGCGAAGTGGAATGGCCTTTTGGTAGATCGACTGGAGCTTCAACGACTGCTGAAAAAGGGAATCGGGAAAATCCTTTGAGACAGGATCTTCCTGCGTTTGCACGACTCGCCCGGTAAGCGTGCTCACACGCATGAAAATATTCATCGTCGCGGAGTGAATCCCGTCCTTAGACTGGAAAGAAAGCTGACTATTGGGAATCTGAATCGTCACGGGCACCAAAACCGTGTCATTCGTCACTTTCAGGTAATCGGTCCGCCAATTGAAGTGCACCTGATCGCGGACGATGCGGGAGGTCACCACCGCTTCGAGATCCTTGAATTTCACCTCGGGTGGTTTATTCACCTTAGCGTAGAGTTCCAGGCGGTTGAATTCGTTCATGCTGGCTGGTTGACCACCCATGGTAGTCGGCAGGTTGGTGCCGTCGGAACGCGTGAAACGATCGGCCTTCGACGCCATGCCCATGGATTCCATTAAGCTCAAGCCCGCACCGGGCACGTGCAGGAGGGCGTCCTTCTCCGACGGATCCATTGTCATGTGATATTCGCCGGAGCCGCTCGGATCCACGAATTCTAAAATAATGTTTTCGCCGATGCCTTCCAAATAGCGCCAGCGCCATGTTTCCCACGGATATGTGCTGGTGGAGCCGCCGCCTTCTTCCATTGGCCGGTCGTACGTGCCGCCCGTCGGGTGCGATTCAATCTCGTCCGGCGGTCCCCACATGATGTACATGCGGCCGCGGTCAGTCTTCCATCCCGGAATCCCGGAGGCATAATGTTCGTTGGCGTAGGCGATGCGGCGGTAGTGCTCTTCTTTAAAATCGTTCTCCGGCAGGTCCGGATTGCTGCTGCGGCGCAGCCAGAATTGCTCGATGAATTGTTCGCGCTCTTCGTTGGTATCCAATTGCAGGAAGGCATTGCGTTCATCCGGAGAAATGATGTAGGTGACGTCCTCGGTCAGCCACTGCCGGTAGGCGCTGTCTAGCTCTTTCAGCGTCCTCCTCATTTTCCGTTTTGTTTCTTTATCCAACTTTTGGGGTGCAGGGGGCGCATTAGCATCTTGCACCTGCTGGGCAAAAACCGTAGGAACGGAAATGGCAATCGAAAAAATGCAAGCGACTAGGGTGCGTACTACCCTTGACATGAAGACACCTCAAGCTCTAGGACGTTGAGATTCTAACCCCGGACAAGCTCCCCGTCAATCAGCGCAATCTCCTTCATTTTGATAGACTTGTCCCCCGGAATCGGTTAGATCGCCCGAAAGACGCTTTGGTTGCCTGACAGTTTTTGACCTGAACGAAAGTACAGGCAGGAGAATTACTGAACGCGCTGCGGTTGAGTGTCTGAACCCACAAGGGAATCGAAGATGGCCAGGACGTGACGCCGGTAATCCACCATGCGCGCGAAAATATCGCGAAGCTGCGGGTCGCGTTCCGCTTCGCGGTGCCACTTCGCGAGAACCACCGCGGGGACTTCGATGTCCCGCCGCAGCTTGTCCGGCGAGTGGCCGCGCAGGAACAGGCCGTAGAAAAACGCCGCCTCACGCTGCGGGAAGTCGAGATCGTGCACGACTTCGGAAGGAACGAATTGTGGCATCGTCGCCATAGAGAAAAATGCAGTTTACCCAAAAGTTTCGCCGCGTCAAGTAGGACTACTGTTTTCCTGCCGCGTTCCGGGTAACTCCCCCTTGGGAGAGATGCCCGGCCCCATCATCGCAACCCATGCAACGCCATGGTTGCCAGACGGTTCTAACCGCCTTAGGATGCTTATAGGCATGGCAGGGTTACACAATACAGCTAAAGGCTCGCTGGCGGGACGCACCTTAAAGCGCTTTCTGCGCTTTGGCGTTCTCCGCGGACTGCGTTCGATCGAAATTGATCCGGAAGACTTCCGCCGTAACCTTGCCGACAAGCACGGCTTGTGGGTTCCGGACTTTGCGCGAATGAAGGACGTTCCCGCCGAGCAACTGGACGCCATTGCCGCGGCACTGATTCGCGACGCCGAACGGCTGGCGCTTGCGGAAGGAGCGGGCCTCGGCCTCGGCGGCATGATCACATTCTTGCCGGACGCCAGCCTGCTGACGGTGATCACATTGCGGCTCATCCAGCGCCTCTCTTTGCTCTACGGATTCGATGCTCGCGGCCAGGACCAACGAATTGAAATGTGGAAAGCAGCAGCAGCGGCTTCCGGCATTGATTACGGCAAGGACTTGGCCGAGAAACAGATTCTCGAAAAACTTGTCCCGCGTATTGCGGAGCGTTTCGCCGCGAAGATTGGCGCCGAGGCGGCGGAAAAGTGGGCTGGACGATTGATTCCTCTCGCGAGCTCAGCCATCGGCGGCGCGTTGAATTTTTCGTTTGTAAGGGTCTGGGGCCGCCGCGTGCATCGTCATCTTCGCGCGAAGCATCTGCGATTGAAGGGAGCTACGCCATCTTCACCTGCGAGGCATGCTCCGATCGCACCCGCGCTCGTCCATTGAGGCCATTCGAGAGACGAACCAGGAACACTGTGAACAAAAAGGAGTAGCAAGAATGGCTGTGATTCGAAGGTTTCTAGGGACTGCGTTCCTCTTCGGCTGTGCGCTCGGGCTCGTGTTGGTCCCCCAACGGGCCGAATCCCAATCGCCTCAAGGCACGGATTCTCAACAGCCCGCGGTCAGTGAGTCGGTTCCAGCATTTCACGAGCGCGCCCCCCAAGGTGATCTTCCTGCGACTTTAGATCCCCAGATCTTCACTGATCCCGTCGTGCAAAATGCTTACGCGGTTGCGGCAAAAGTCAAAAAAGCCCTCTATCAGCAGCCCTGTTACTGCCATTGCGACCGCAGCCAGGGCCATAAGAGCCTTCTGGACTGCTTTGCCAGCAGGCACGGGGCTGGATGTGGCACCTGTATTTATGAAGACCTATACACCTTCGAACAGTTGGGCAAGGGGAAGAGTGCCGCACAGATTCGGGCGGGAATCATTAAGGGTGAGTGGAAGTCTGTCGACGCGACGAAGTACAAGCAGCCATTGCCGGCAAGATAACCACCGCACAGTTTAGACGAATGACTCCGAGGGCCATCCATTAGAAGTTTCTTGTCACGCCGCAATGCAATTCGTAAACTATTCTTCCCAGCCAAAAATAGGAGGAAGAATGCATTTTCGCGTGAAGGTGTGTGTGTCGATGCTGGCGATTGCCCTTCTGTTTGGTGTAGCGGTAACGCCGGCGAGGGCCCAAGACAAGCAGCATGTCGTTTCTCTGAGCGACCTGACCAAAGACGCCGCGCGGCCCGCCCAGACGCGCCAATCCAACGAAGAAGCCGTTCGATCGCTTCTTTCTTCCGACCAGGCGCATAAAGCGCTGAAATCCGCAAACCTCGACTATCAAAAAGTCGATAAAGCCATCGGCCAACTCAGCGATGAAGACCTTGCCAAACTGGCCGAGCGGTCTCGCCAAGCGCAAAGTGATTTTGCCGCGGGACGCATTTCGGACCGCGATCTGCTGTGGATTATCCTGATCGCGCTCGCCATCGTTGTTCTGGCGCTCGCGCTCCGCTAATACTCGCAATTTGGAGTCATTCATCATTCTAATAAGCCGGATCGTACTCGGTCTGTTTCTGCTTTTCTTCCTGGGACCGTCGGCTCGAACGGGGCCCCAGGAAAGAGCCGGAATCTGGCTGGACGTTCCGTACGTAAGACAGACTCAAGATGGCTGCGGGTCCGCCTCTATTTCCATGCTCCTGCAATATTGGAACGCTCATGGCACTGTGATTGACTCGCAGCGCGCCGACACGGCGGCAATCCAGAAACAGCTTTATTCGCGCAAACTCCGCGGAATCCAAGCTTCCGATATGGAAAGCTATCTCAAGGAATCAGGCTTTCGCGTGTTTCCCCTTAATGGAGATTGGAAAGATCTCCTCGAACAACTCAAGCAGGGACGTCCACTGATCGCTGCTCTTCAGCCTGGGAGCTCTAAAACCCCGCTACACTACGTGGTGGTGACGGGCATCGATTGGCAAAACGGGGCCGTCTTTATCAACGATCCCGCACGCGGGAAACTTCTCCGTATCGCACGCGAGGATTTCGAAAAGCAATGGCGGCCAAACCGCAACTGGATGCTGCTGGCTCTTCCCGAAAAGGCTTCGTGATCTTTTTTTTAGCTGCAGTATTGGCGCTGCGTTTTCCGGCGTTCGCGCAGGATTCCGCCTCCGATCAAGCTCGTCTTCCCGCTGCGCAAAGCGCGTTTGACGCTGGACATTGGGAAGAAGCCGCAAAGCTGGCGCGAGGCCCCGCGGATCAATCGCCGGATTTCGATTTTCTCGCCGGACTCGCTTTGGCTCACTTGGAAAAATGGGACGAGGCCAAACTCGCGTTTGACGCGGGTTTTCGAAAGGCGCCTGGCGATTCCCGGTTTTTGGTTGAGCTGGCGGGCGTCGCGTACAAGCAAAAAGATTTTCGAACGGCAAAAAGACACCTTCATGCAACGCTTAAGCTAAATCCGCTGGATCCTTATTCGAGCGAATTCCTCGCGACGATCTATTTCCTGGAAGGCAATATCGAAGCCGCCTTGAAGTATTGGAATCCGGAAGACAAGCCCCGCCTAGGAAGTGTCGCGTTCAAACCTTCCTTGAGGCTCAAGGAATCTTTACGCGACCGCGCGGTAGCGTTCAATGCTCCGCAAGTTCTGACGGCCGACGCTCTGCTCACAACCCAGGCGCGCTTGGACAATCTAGGAATTTTTTCCAGCCGGCGGATGGAGCTCTCACCAGCAGACTCCGGAAACTACGACGCAACTCTGCACTTAATGGAGAAAAATGGTTGGGGCGACTCGAAAACCGAAGGCGTTGTTTCGCTCTTGAGCGGTTTGCCTTACGCCACTCTTTATTCCGAGTTTTACAATCTCGGCCACGACGCCGTGAATCTGACCTCGCTCGCGCGATGGGATTCGGAAAAACGTCGGCTCTCCCTCGCACTTTCCTTTCCGCTTTACGGTGACCCCAGCTTGCGGTTGCGTGTTTATACCGATGCACGCAACGAAAATTGGAATTTATCGCAAACTTTCCTTGGCACAGCTACGCCACTGACGGACTTAAACATGCGCCGCGTCGCTGTTGGAGCGGAAGTGCATTCCATCGTGAACGGCCACTTTAGATGGAGCGCCGGCGCGGAAATCGCGAATCGCAACTTTCGGAATTTGGTCGCAATGAGCTCTCCCGCGCAAGAATTCTTCACCGACACCATGTCCCTTGCCGGTTGGCTCCGTGCTAAACGTACTCTTATCCGCGCTCCCGAGCGCCGCTTCACGCTGGATTCCTCGGCAGAAGTGAAGGCGGGCCGCGAGTTCGCCAATGGCCTCGGGCCGTTTGCTACGGTTCGAGGCGTACTTCTCGCGCAGTGGTTTCCACGCGCAAAAGGCGACGACTTTGAAATGCAAACGCAGATCCGCGCCGGTGCGATTGCCGGCAAAGCCACTCTCGATGAGCTGTTCGAATTGGGCATCGAGCGCGACAACGACCTTTGGCTTCGCGGCCATGCCGGAACTTTCGATAACCGCAAAGGGGCCGCTCCGCTCGGGCGGCGATTTTTTGTAGCCAACTGGGAAATGGACAAGAACCTTTATCAAAACGGTTTCTTCACCGTGAAGCTCGGCCCCTTTCTCGATAGCGGCACTGTTGCCGATTCGTCCAGTCTCTTCGGCTCGCGGCGCTGGCTCTGGGATGCTGGCGCGCAATGTAAAGTCCGCGTCCTGGGAAGTCTGACCATCGTTCTGTCCTACGGCCGGGACTTGCGTGGAGGAAAAGGCGTCTTCTATGGAACGGTCCTGCACTAGTTCTTGATCGCGCCTTTCTAAAGAATCGCAATTCCGAGTGTCGGGAAACCTCGCTAGTACTTCTTCCGTCTCACTCTCAGTTCGCCTGACGGCCGGGTTATCCACGGGTGTGACCGGCCGTGCTTTCAAATTTCTCTAAGACAGGGGCAGAGGATGTCAAAACGATTTTTCCTCGGTGGCTGCAGCGTTGCGGTTATTGGAATTCTGGCCGTTGGTTTCGCCGGTGCCGGGTTCCGCACGCCCACAGGAGCGGCGGACAAGCCAAATTCGTGGGGCTTCGATACCGCAAATCTGGACAAGACCTGCAAGCCTTGTGACGATTTCTATCAGTTCGCAATGGGAGGTTGGATGAAATCCAACCCGATTCCGCCGGAGTATTCGAGCTGGGGTTCGTTCACACAGCTTGCGGACAAGAACCAGCAGAACCTGCGCCAGATTCTGGAAGCCGCTGCGAGCGCTAAAGCCGCACCTGGTTCCAACGAGCAGAAGATCGGCGATTTCTATGCGAGCTGCATGGACACGGCCACCATTGAAGCGGCGGGAACAAAACCGATCGAACCCGATCTAGCCCGCATCGCCTCAATCAAGACTGTGGCCGACCTCCAAGCTGTAACCGAGTACTTGCACAGCCAAGGCATCGGCGCGCTCTTTCGCTTCAATTCGACGCAGGACGCCAAAGACAGCACTCAGGTGATTGGTGCAGCGTTTCAAGGCGGTCTCGGACTGCCGGAGCGCGAATACTACCTGAAGGAAGACGACAAATCCAAGCAGCTTCGCGAGGCTTACACAAAGCATGTCGCGAAGATGTTGGAATTGCTTGGAGATTCCGCGGACCAATCGGCAGCGGAGGCTGCCACTATTCTGAAGATCGAAACCGCACTGGCCACCGCCTCGATGAAAAATACTGACCTTCGTGACCCCGACAAGACGTATCACAAGATGATGCTGGCGGACCTGAAGACGATCACTCCGAATTTTTCCTGGGAAGCTTATTTCAAGGCCGCTGGGCATCCGGAGCTGAAGGAGATCAACGTCGGCCAGCCGGACTTTTTCAAGGCCCTGGACACGCGGTTAACGGCAACTCCCATCGCCGAGTGGAAAAACTACTTGCGTTGGCACCTGGTGAATGCTGTAGCTCCCGGACTCCCCGAAAAGTTCGTTGACGAAGATTTTGATTTTCGAGGCAAGACGCTGACCGGCGCCAAGGAAATCCAGCCCCGCTGGAAGCGCTGCGTGCAAGCAACGGATCGCGTGCTAGGCGAGGCCCTCGGCCAGGTCTACGTGCAGAAATATTTTCCGCCTGAAGCGAAGGCCCGCGCTCTCGAAATGGTGCACAACCTGATCGCCGCGCTGCGCGATGACCTGCAAACACTTCCGTGGATGGGACCGGAGACACGCAAGCAAGCTACCGCAAAGCTCGAAGCTTTCGCGGTGAAAATCGGCTACACTGACAAATGGCGCGATTATTCCTCTCTGAAAATCGACCGCCGGTCCTACTCCGAAAATCAGGTGCGCGGGGCGGAATTTGATTTCGCGCGTCGTCTGAACAAGATCGGCAAGCCCGTGGACCGAACCGAATGGGGAATGACGCCGCCGACCGTGAACGCCTACAACAACAGCAGCATGAATGAAATCGTCTTCCCCGCAGGCATCATGCAACCACCTTTCTATGATCCCAACGCCGATGACGCAGTGAATTATGGCGGCATGGGAGCGGTCATCGGACACGAAATCACGCATGGTTTCGACGACCACGGCAGCAAATTCGACAGGAAAGGCAATTTGAAAGACTGGTGGAGCCCGGAAGACTTGAAGAATTTCAAGGCGCGGGCCGCCTGCGTCTCCGATCAATTCGACAGCTACGTCGTTGATGGCGACTTGCATGAAAATGGCAAGTTGGTCTTGGGCGAGAGCATCGCCGACCTGGGCGGGCTGACCATCGCCTATGCAGCCTACGAAAAGTCACTTCAGGGCAAGCCGCGGCCACCGGACAAAGACGGCTTCACTCCCGAGCAGCGCTTTTTCCTCGGATGGGCGCAAGTCTGGGGCTCCAACGAGCGCATTGAATATGCACGGTTGCTGGCCAACACCAATCCGCACCCCCTGCCAAGATTCCGCGGCAACGGACCGCTTTCGAATATGGCGGAGTTTGCGGAGGCCTTCGGCTGCAAGAAGGGCGAGGCCATGGTGCGCGAGCAAGCCTGCAAAATCTGGTAGCCGGACGCAGCCTAAATTGCCAAGCGATTCTTGAGAAAGCCGCGGGGGCTCTCTAGAAGTGGAAAACGAATCCGCCCGCGATCTGGAAGTTATTCTGCGACTGGCTGAAAAAACCGGTGCGCACGTAGTCGCCCTCCGCACGGAAAGAGATGCGCGGATTCCAGCGGTAATCGGCTCCGCCGCCAACCTTGATGACATAAGAATTGCGGCTGGATCCTGAGGCCTGCGGCTGTGCGTGTGCGCCGCCGAAAATTCCGTGCAGCCAGGGTTCCCACTGTTGCTTCCGCCAAGTGATCTTTGGGCCCCCGCCGTAAGTGGCAATCTTCACGTGCTCGTTGACGTAAATCGTTGGGGCATAAACGGCGCTGAGATTGCCCTCGATCCCGAACCACTCGTTTGTAAAGTAGACTACGGAAGTGTTGATGCCGACAGCGCTCGCGCTGTAGACCGACGATTGAAATCTCAACAAGCTGGCGCCGAGACCCAATTCCCAGCGATAGTCGCCGCGGCTTCCGTAAAGAAACTTCGGCTGTGGTGACGGCGAAGCCGGCTCGGCGTTACCAAGCGGCAGGGCTAGAGCCGTCGCGACAACCTGCGCGACGAACGGGTTCGCCAGTTTGATGGCCGGCGTGGAAAGCGTGTCGGCTGCGGCAAGGTCACTGAGGAGCGTCGCCTTCCCTGCGGAAGTCGCCGAGAAATCTTGAGCAGCATTCCCCCTGTCGATCTTAAAAGTGGGCGCGCTCATCTGCGCTCGCGCCACACTCCCGCTCACAAGCAGCAATGCTGCCAGCAATAACCTCTTCATGACACTCCCCTTCGAGGGCTAACCCCACGCGCGGATTCAGCCACGCAGCTACGGTAAACAACCGCATGGCCCTTTGTCCATGTTCTTTCGCGGAAAGGGGACAAAAATGAAACGGTTGGCAACCCTGTTGTTGGTTCATTCGAAAGTACCGGCAAGATTCCAGGGCCGCCCTCCTTGGAAAAATTAGCGACCGTGCCTCAGATAGTCGTCGGTCTTATTGAGCCAGTCTTCGCGCGGAGGATCAAAGACATCGAGGTCGACGGTATCCTCAATGGCCCAGGCTTCGTGCGGCATGTGAGGCGGGATGCACAGGACTTCGCCGGCGCGGACCACGATTTCCTTGCCATCAATGACAAACTTCAGCGCGCCTTCGAGGATGTACGTAACCTGTTCGTTGTGGTGGTGATGCAAAGGCACGTGCGCGCCTTTCTTCATCAGCACGCGCGCCAGCATGATCTTGTCGCCGACCACCATTTCGCGATCGATGAGCGGATTCAATTGCTCGCGTTCCACGTTTTTCCAGGCAATGTGCTTCGATTTCGCGAAAGTGGTCATTTCATGTCTCCATAGAGCTTCGCAGCGTTGTCATGCAGGTACAAATGTGCCATCTCGAGCGCTTTTTCCTCGGTGAACGCGCCTTCGGCGACGAGTTCGGCCAGTGCTGCGGCCACAGCCGTGCGGGCCGAGCGTGCCGCCAGCCAAAACGTCTCTTCCGCGCCAACGGCATCATTGAATGGAAAGGCGTCCGATCCAAACATAATCTTCTCGGGGAACAGCGAAATCCACTGTTTGAGAATGTTCTTCAGTTCTGACGGATAAACGTAATAACCCATGAGCGACGAATCCGTGTACACGTTCTTCGCCGCCGTCAGCCAAATCATGTCCAGCGTGTATGGATAACCTCCGTGAATCAGAACGAATTTCACGTTGCTGTACCGCGGGTCGCGCAGCACGTTCTCCAGATTCAATGGATTGCCGTTGCGCAGGCTGAAATAATCGCCAATCCCCACGGCACTATGAAAATGGACGGGAAGTTTCAGTTTTCCCGCTTGATCGATCAGCACACGAAAAACGTAATCCTGAAACGTGCGGTAGTCTTCTTCGGAAGGCACGCCACCGGCGCGGAACTGCCCATAAACCGCTTCTGCCTTTTCGCGCGGAGGGTCGCGGAAGTACAGGCTGCGAAAGTAAGCAGCTTCAAATTTCATAGCCACGCCGCCCTTTTTCTGATTGTCGGCAAGCATTTGACGAATGAACGCTTCATATCCGGCCAGATTGGCGGGCAGCCCATTCACGTTTTCCTGCTTCATGTAACGCTGAAGCACTCTTTCCTGCAGCGGGATGTACACAGCCATATCGCCGTTTTTGGCGATCAGATTGTGGTTGTCGAAAGGGAACAGAAACGAATCGACGAAAAACACCCAGTGAAACCGCTTGGGATCGAGATACGGAGCCAGCGCCACGCGATTTGCCAGGCAGGTCTCGATATTCATTTTGTCGAGAATACTGTCCCAGTAGGCCGTTCTGCCTGCCGCTTCCGCCGCCTTTTTCTTGTCGATAAGCCACTTCGCGTGTTCGGGTTTGAAATCATCATAGGGATAGCCGAAGAGCGCCTTTGCCGCAGTTGCAAATTCCGGATTGCTGTCGCGGAGACGCATCACGATGCTTTCGTCCGGCGGCGAAGCCATGGCGTCCATGTCGGAGTCATCCGGAAACGTTGTGTGCGAATGATTATCGTAAATAGGGATCCGGTCGATCTGCTTCAGCAGGCGATCGTAAATATTCTGCAAGTCTGCGCTGGGCAGCGGCCTCGCCTGCGCGTGCACTAAACCGGTCCCCGCGAGCATTATCAGCAGAACGGGGCAAGAAAGGATCAAACGTTTCATTCTTCGCAATCGCACATCAGTTCCTGGGTGCTCGCTCCAAATCAAA
>MNDE01000031.1:19732-34408 GCA_001914785.1 Acidobacteria bacterium 13_2_20CM_57_17
CCAACAAGAGCTTCTGCACTTCTTCCGCCGAGAGTCCCGTATCCTCGATACTCACCCACGCATAGAAAGCCCCGTCCGGAACCTGGCAGCGAAACCCGGTGATTTGATTGAGCCCGGCAACGAACAGATCCCGTCGTTTGCGGTATTCCGCAACCATCGCCTCGACGGCATTTGTAGAATCGCGCAGCGCTTCGATGGCCGCAACCTGCGTGAATTCCGCCGCGCACGTGAAGGTGTTCAGCACCAGCAGGTCCATGGCATCGATCACTTCCACCGGCGCCACGGCATACCCCAGCCTCCACCCAGTCATGGCAAAGCTCTTTGAGAATCCGTCAATGATCACCGTGCGCTCCGCCATGCCGGGAAGCGACCGGATGGATTCGTATTCCCCGCTGAAAAGAATGCGCGCGTAAATTTCGTCCGCGACAACCCAAAGATCGTGCTTCGTGGCCAGCCCGGCGAGTCTCCGCAAAACCTCGTCGCTGAAAACTGTTCCCGTCGGGTTGTTCGGAGAATTGAAGATCAGCACGGTCGTTCGCGGCGTGATTTTTCGCGCGATCTCATCCACGTCGGGCTGAAACTTGTTTTTCTCTTCCAATCCATAAGAGACTGCCGTCGCCCCCAGCCCGCGGGCAAACGACGGATAAATCGGAAAACTCGGATCGGGGTAAAGCACTTCGTCGCCAGGCTCGATCAACGCCATCATCGCCAGCGAGAGCGCCATCTTGCATCCCGGCGCCACAATCACCTGCTCCGCAGTCGCATCGACACTGCGCGTGCGCTTCAAATAGTCCGCAATGGCCTCGCGCAAAGCCGAAACACCGCGTGTGGAGCAATACCGGTCGCGCCCCGCTGCCACCGCGCTCCGCAGCGCATCGACTACCGGCGCCGCCGGATGAAAATCCGGCTCGCCCAGTTCCAGATGAATGATCGACCGGCCCTGTCTCTCAAGCTCTTTGGCGCGCGAATACACGGCCAGCGCGCCTTCACCATTCAATTGAGAAACGCGTGATGCGATTCGTGTCATGGCTTGGTCCGGGCGGAAATCTTATCACTTCGCGGGAAGCAGCGGCCTTTGGGGAGATCCAAGCCTGTTCCAGCAGCCGCCTATTTAGGCCTCCTGACGGACAAAGCCAGGGCACTTGCCGCGGCGAGTGCCCCTGCGATACTTGAAATCTGACGAACTAGAACGCGTAACGTAGCGAAAATTGAATCAGCCTCGGCGTCCCAACGGTCGAGAAAATCCTGCCAAAAGAACCTGGAATCTCCACGTCCGTGGCCGTGCCATTGCCGGGGTTCGCAAAGTTGGCATGATTCCAGATGTTAAAAAAATCCGTCGTAAAGCGCATGGACTGTCGCTCCGTCAAATTGAAGTTCTTGATGAGTGAAAAATCCCAGTTCTGCTGGTGCGGTCCGCGGTAGATGTTGCGTCCAAGATCTCCGAACAGCGATGTGCAGAAGTTGGAGGTCGGGTCACTATTGCAGGCAGCGGCATCCACGAGCGGCGCGGGCACGAAGTTCACCGGGTTGAGGTAGCCATTATTCACGCGGGTATGAATATCTGCGCTCGTAAGACCGGCGGCGATCGAGCCACCGGGCGCGAGGCTGGCCCCGGCAGTGCCGGATGCCAGCCCGCCACCGACGAATGCAGTTCCCGCGGAAGAATCGATGACCGAAAATGGCGCGCCCGACTGGAAGATGGTAATTCCGCTGACGGTCCAGTCCCTGAGGAGAATGCCTTTGGTACCTGTAGCCTCCTTGAAGAAGGGCAAGTCATAACGGTAGCTGACTGAGAGACGATGCTTGCGATCGAAGTCCGAGAGGCCACGAGAGTTTTTCAGATCCGATTCATCGTTGAACGCCGTATTGAGAGCGGTGTTGCCGCTGGACGTGGCGTCGGTGGATTTCGACCAAGTGTAGGCCGCCTGGAAGTAACCGGCGGACCAGCGGCGCGACACTGTCGTTTGAAGCGAGTGGTAATGCGAATAGGCGTCGTCGGCAAAGATCTGCATGCCGTTATAGCCGTTAATACTATTCAGATTCGACCGCGCCGGGCCATTCAAGAACGTAGTCGTTGTGATCGTGGACTTCACGCCACCTGTACCGGTCAGCACGACGGGGTCCGCCGGCGTTGCGATGCGAGCCTCCACGTTTGTGCGTGTTTCGCGCAAGTGGACGGCGTGGGTGCCCACGTAGCCGACTTCGAGGACCCAGTCATGGCCGAGCGCGCGCTGCACCGTCAAGTTCCACTGCTGCGTATTGGGCGCGACGAATTTGCGCGGCACGACAAGGCCGAACAGAAACTGCGAGGGAATCGAACCGAGGCCCGTGGCGCTGCAGACGTAGTTTGGAGACCCACTCGTACTGCCTCCCGGAAACGAATCGAAGACGCCCAGGCAGGGAATGAAGTTGGGGTCCAACGTCCCGCTTTGCGGCAAACCGTTCGGATTGGACGTGAAGCCCGTCGGAATACATTTCGCCGGAACATTGACCTGGGAAAAGAACGTTGCAAGGCAGCCCGGTAAGCCAGGTGAGAACGCCACGGGCAAGAAAGGCGCCTGGAAGGAAAGCTGGTCAGCCGTACCTACATCTTCGCGGACGAAGTAGATGCCATAACCACCGCGAAGTGTAGTGTTGTGATGGCCGAACAAATCCCATGCGAAACCGAGTCGGGGTCCGAGACCTGTCGTATAGTTGTTGTTATAAGTCGAATCACTGCCCGTGGGGATCAATCCGGCCGTATTCAGTCCCTTGACGCAACCGCCGTAAATAAAAGGGTATTGTCCCTGTTCGCCAAGGTTGGGATCGAAATTTCCAATATGGCATTTATTGTCTTTGAAAGCGCCGAGCATCTCGACACGCAGGCCGAGGTTAAGAGTCAAGTCCTTGCGGACCTTCCAATCATCCTGGCCAAAGAAGGCGAAGTCATTGGTTCGATACTCGTGATCGAACACGCCGCCGCCCCCGAAACTGCCATCAGGAGCGCCGATCAGGAATTTCTGGAACGCGTTGGCCCCTCCCGAGGTGTTGAAGAAAAAGAGCTGGCCGTTGAAGACCTGCGGGAAGAGCTTGTCGAGATTGACGCGCGTGTATTCACCACCGAAGCGGAATACGTGAACTCCCTTGACCCAACTCGCGGTGTCCACGATGCTGTAATTATTCTGCGTCTGGAACTGGTCCGCAGGGGGCGTGGGACCCAACTGGAAGCCGGCACCGAAGATGCTGAACTTGTAGATCGATGAGGTTACGGCGTTGGTTGGCCGGATGATGCCCAAATCGCTGGCGGTGACCGGCGGTATGTTGACGAGACTATAGCCGATGCGCACATAGCCGAAGCGAAATTCGTTGACCAGCCTGGGTGAAAAGAGATGCGTTTCGCTGGCGGTCAAGAACCGGCCCTTCAGAGGAAGGTCATACGGGAAGTTGAGGTCGGTGGCGCTGATACTGCTCGAGAGGGTGCCGCCAAGGGAAGCCTGCAGCCCGCCGGCGCCAAAGGGGAGCAAAGATTCCGAATTGGAGAAGAAGAAGCGGGTGGAGATTTTGTCCTGGCCGCCCCGAAATTCGCGATCCCAGTTCGTGGTGAATTGGTCGTCAGAGTATTTTCCCGGCTTGCTGATGATGAAGGAACCTGTGCCTCCGGGCGTGCCGGGGATCGTGGGGATGAGGAATCCACCGGGGCTGCTCCCGAATTGGTTGCTCTTGAAATTCAAGAGGGCGAGCACCACAGGATCGATGTCTGCTGCGGTAAGTGGAAAATCCGAAGTGCTGAACGCGCCCGCAATCGAAGCCGCAGAGCGGTCCGCGGGAAGCACGGGAAGTGCCGAGTTGTTGATCTGCGTGCCGGGCGAGAGGGCGCTGCGCTGCCGGGTTCCCTGATAGTTCACGAAGAAGAAGCCGTATTTTTCCTTGCCGACGGGACCGCCCAGGCTGGCGCCGAAAATATTCTGCTTCACCGGAGGGCGCTTCTGGCCGGCGGCATTCAAGAAATACTCGTTTGCGTTCAGAACGTCGTTGCGGAAATACTCGTAGGCATCACCGTGAAATTCCCTGGATCCAGATTTTAGAATCGCGTTGACGTTTCCTCCGCCGTTTCTTCCCTGGCTCGCGTCATAAAGCGAGGTTTGAACCTTGAATTCCTGGATCACGTCCGGGTTGGGCAAAGGAACATTGGTGGACTGTGCCACGTTGTAGTCGGTCGCGCTGATGCCTTCGATCAAGTAGTTGTTGTTGTCCTCGCGCTGCCCGTTCACGATGACGCGGACGTTGCCGCGCCCGAGTTGCGCGGAAGCATTCAGTTCGCTTTGCGCGCCCGTCGAAAGCGTCAACAATTGCTGATAGTTCTGCGTGGCCAGTGGCAGCTCCCGCACGGTTTCGGTCCCAAGGGATTGCCCGGTCGTCGCGTTGGTCGTCTCGACGCTGGTGATCTGCGCGGAGATCTCCACTTTCTCGCTCACTGCGCCCGGCTTCAGGGTCATGGTCACTTTCGTCGTCTCCGTGACGCGCACCTCGATGCCGGAAGCTTTGGCTTCCGCGAACCCGGACTTGTTCACCACCACGATGTACGTCCCCGGCGGCAGCAGCGGCACGACGAACGATCCGTCCGCGTTCGTCGAAATCTTGCGTGCCAGCGATTCCGTGCGGGTATCGATAATCTGGACTTCGGCCTCGGCCACCGACCCGCCACTCGTGTCCACTACTACGCCGCTGATCGCTCCCGTCGCGCCGCCTTGTGCGTATGCGCGCGTACTCATCAGTATTCCCGCCATCACCAATGCCGCAGCTAGAATTCTAGGAATGCCTCGCATAAATCCCCCTCTTGCAGACACCTTTTTCTTGGAAAGGGACCGCGAACCGCAGGACCAAGATCCGGGAAAGACTGCCCCCTTTTGAAGCTAGCGTTTCGCTTCCGGGGTGTCAAGAAACTACGGCGAAAAAATTCTGATTAAGATTTGTGCCTCAACAACGTTTCAAACTGAACCTAAAATCGTTTGTTACGCTTCCAAGACTCCCCCCTTGACGTCGTCATCCCCAGGCGAGACGATGGTTCCGGGCACATCACGCGTAACCTGCCCTTTCTTTCAATCGTCTAATGATTGAAGGTCGCGTCCCCGTGAGGGGGTGAATATGGCTTCCCGCAAACTGGTTCTTTTCCTCTTAGTTATTCTCTTAAGTTCACTATTCATAGGCGCTCATCCTGCCGCGGCGGATTCCAGCCATGCCCGCATCATCCGCCTGAGCCTCGTTCAAGGCGACGTTCGCTTCGCCCGGCAGACACACGGTGACCCTCTCTCGGATTCCAGTGCAACCTGGGAGACCGCCAGTCTGAATCTGCCGATCCGCCAGGGCTACGTACTTGCCACCGATAATGGCCGCGCGGAAGTGGAATTCGAGAACGGCGCCATGGCTTTCCTTAAGGAGAACACGGTCCTGGAGTTTTACGACCTTTCGCTCGATGACTCGGCGCGAACAACGCGCCTAGTTCTTCGGCAGGGCAGTGCTTCGTTCCGTGTGAATCCTGCGAGCGGCGACTACTTCAGCGTCACCGGCGGCGACTTCACCGTGCAGTCCGACCACGGCAGCACATTCCGTGTGGACAACTACGACGACGGCAGCACGGTCGAAACCTATCAGGGGCGCGTTTCCGTTTTGCACAACAAACAGTTGACGCAGCTTGAAAAAGGCCAGTCCCTCTCCATCAAGGCAGGCGACGATTTTTCCCTGACCGTCGGCCGCCTTCCAAATGAAGATGATTTTGACCGCTGGGTTTCCGGTCGCATCGATAGCGTTTCCAACGCCACAAGCGCGGCGTTGCAATACACGGGTTCGCCTTACTATGCGCCCGGGTTCGCTGATCTCTATACCTATGGCGCCTTTTCCAACTGTGGTGCATACGGATATGGCTGGCGGCCGTTCGGCGCGGGCCTTGGCTGGTCGCCCTTCACCAACGGGCAATGGATCATGGATCCCGCGTTTGGCTGGACCTGGGTCAGTTTTCAGCCGTGGGGGTGGGCGCCCTATCACTACGGAGGATGGCTCTTCGATACCTCTTGCGGCGGCTGGTTCTATTCTCCCCCGATTCTTTATGGATACACCGGGTATCCAGTCGGGCCAATAAGGCGGTTTCCTCCGAGAGTTCATCCGCCGCGCCCCATCTACCATCCGGTGACGGGTGTCTTCGTCCGCCAAAGTGGCAAGATCGGTGTCGTGCCCATGCATCCGCTCGATCAAAAGGGAAAGACCCCTTTGAACTTGGAGCGCGGCGTTTTCTCTGGTGTTGGAATGAAAGGCGTGAGCTCGCAGCTCCTGCCTGTCGCGCCTGGGCAAAAATGGGAAACATTGAAATCGCCGCCGCGCGACGCATTGAGCGGTAACCTTGCAGTTACAGCGCCGCCGATCCGCGTTTCGAGAACTTTCGTTGAAGGCCAATCTGGAATTCGTGCCGGCTCACCCGGCGGCCATTCCACGATTGCCTTCGATCCTGTCGAACGCCGCTTTGTGAATACGAATTCTTCATCGGCATCCTCTTCGGCGGCTTCGTCCACCATGAAGACCAACGGAATCCACGTCGAAAATGGACGGACCGGGGCTCCCACTGTGACATCTAGCGGTGTCACGCCACCGCGCACTGTAACCGCTCCGCCGTCGCGCAGCGCGAGTTCCACCTCGCCCCCACGCAACATCGCACCGCCACCTGCCCCGCGTTATTCGGGCGGCGATCGGGGCGGGAGCTCCAGCGGAAGTGGTCGAGGCGGCAGTTGGGGCGGCGGGTCGTCCTCTTCTAGCTCAGCAGGTGCAGGTGCATCGGGACGGTCCTCGTCCTCGCCAGCTCCCTCTTCTTCGGCTCCGGCCTCGCACCCGTCTTCCGGCTCCGGCCGGCCGCATTAATCGAATCGGAACTGATCGCAAAAACGGCTCCTGCAATGGGAGCCGTTTTTCTTTGCGCGGCAGCAAGTCCTGATTCAAGCCAATCACGAAAAAATCACCCCTGCATACCCTACGACCGTGTCGCGATCGCCGGACACATCCGCGGACGTCGCGTACTTCACCAACTCGGATTTTTTCGCGCCCAGTGCATTCAGCGCCGTTAGCATCGCCACCGCCGGTCCCAAACCGCACATGGAAATCCCATGGTTGCGGCAGGTGTCGTAAAGTCCGCGCGGCTCCAGCGCCAGCAACTCTTCGATGGCTTTACGGTCCTTGACGCGCGTAGTGGCGTCATCCTCGTAATGATTCAAGTCCGAAGTCATCAATAGCAGTACGTTCCCTCCTGTGCCATCCAGCACCCGAGCGATCGCCTCGCCCACGCTCACCAGGTCTTCGAATTGCACGGTTCCCAGGGCCACGGGAACAAATGTGAAGTCTGGCGCCAGCATCTGAAGAAACGGCAACTGCACTTCCAGCGAATGCTCGGCGTTGTGCGCCACGCTGTCTTCGCGCAACAGCGGGCAGCCTTTTTTCAACGCTTCCGCCAGCGCCCCGTCAATCCGCGCGTCTCCCAGCGGCGTACGCCAGGCACCGCTTGAAAGTATCGCCGCCGGCTCACCTCGCGGATAATGACGCACGCCAAGAATGATAATTTTTCTGGGCAGCGCAATCCGCGCAAGCACGGCCCCGGCCACGTGTCCTGAATAAACATAACCCGCATGCGGCACAAGGCACGCCCTGACCGGAGTACGTGGCTCGCCTGAATTCGTGGCCGTGTATTTGTGAATGAGCGCTGTGAGTTCCGCGGGATGGGAGGGATAGAAACGTCCGGCAACCGCAGGCAAGCGAAGCATGTTGCCGCTCCGCGAATCAAATGGGCTTCGAGGGCTTCCCTTTAAACTTGATCGCGCTCGACGTGGCCGGCTCGTAATAAATCGTAACTTTGTCGCCGTACTGGTAGCCGCCATTGTCGATAATTTTCTGCATTTTCTCGGACGCGGCTTGCGTGAGTGGGAACGTCCTGATTGTCAAATCGTTCCCTTTTGCGCGTACGGTTATCTGCGCGCTATTCGCGTTCATCACGAAACCTTCAAACTTATCGAGCCCGGTATTCTTGGGCTTTGGCTTCACCGCGTTGATGATGATCGGCGCTGCGGTTTCCGCCACCACGATCGGTACGGTTATAGGATCCTGGGCATTAGCGGGCGCTGAAAAGACGCCCGAAGCGGCAAGCATCAGCGGCAGTCCGAGCCCGGCAGTTTTGGCGAAACTCTTCATTCGACGTCATCCGTGGCAATCCGCAGCGACTTCAAAAACCGCACGTCCTGGGGCGTCATGGCCAGCCGCGGGGCTGGCTTCTTGTCATTGTCTTCGGAGAATGGTTCTTGATCCACCTGAATTCGCAGAGACTCCAGGAACCGGCGGTCCTGCGTCGTCAGCTTCGCCGCGGCTTCTGCCGCAGCTGCGTCGCGCTTCGCCAGCCCGATGGTCGCGTCCAGCTTCAGCACGATATCGTACCCGTGCGCGCGCACTCCGGCAATCGCACCCGTGATGCGGTCGGAGTCGGACACCGTATCATTGATCGCGTGTCCCAGTTCACGGAGCAAGTTTTTCAGGTGATCGTCGAGTTGCAAGGGGTTTCTCCCGTACTACTTCCGCCATTTTAGGCCCACATATTGTTGGATACAAGTGCGCTTCACTCCGTTGTCTCTAATCCGTTCACAGTACCTCGGTTCAGGTTCTCCAGCCTCGAATGAGGCCCGTACCTGCCTCGTTTTCTGATGTCCGCCCGGTTTTGCGTTAAGATGCTCTTATGTCGACGGCAGCCAGCGCAACCACCGCGCCACAGCAGCAAGGCGGTTTCCGCCGCCTCTGGCGTGCCCTCCGCCAGCTTTTTCACGAAGCCATTGCCGCGGTCTTTGCTGTCCTCGCGCTTGGCTGGCTCAACGCCGCGTTGCGCGCCTGGACCCGCGACGTTGCACGCTCGCTCATCGGTCTCGCCGTCGCGGTCGCTCTGCTGTTTCTGTTTTTCGCGGTGACTTCGTTCCGCAGGGCTCGCAGGTTATGACCGTGGTTTCTCCGCCTGTGCACGCGCCTTGTACAAAACTCTTTCCGAAGTTCCATTTTCGATTTTCCGGCTTCCATGTCTGACACCAAGACCAAGTCCGCAACTCCCGCCGAACGAAAAGAGCGATTCACCACGCTCTCCGGTCTCCCCGTTGATCGCCTCTACACCGAAGAGAATCTCGCCAGCTGGGATCCCGAATCCGCTCTCGGCTATCCCGGCGAATTTCCTTTCACTCGCGGCATCTATCCCACCATGTACCGCGGCCGCCTCTGGACCATGCGCCAGTACGCCGGCTTCGGCTCCGCCGTCGAATCCAATCAGCGCTATCGCTATCTCCTGAGCAAGGGCCAGGTCGGTCTCTCCGTCGCCTTCGATCTCCCCACGCAAATCGGCATGGATTCCGATCATTCTCTCGCCCTCGGCGAAGTCGGCAAAGTTGGCGTCGCCATCGATTCTCTCGAAGACATGGAAACGCTTTTCGACGGCATCCCGCTCGAAAAAGTCTCCACTTCCATGACCATCAACGCCACCGCCGCAATTCTCCTCTGTCTCTACGTCGCCGTTGCAAAGCGCCAGGGCGCCAGCCCGCAAAAACTTTCCGGCACTGTGCAGAATGACATCCTGAAGGAATACATCGCCCGCGGCACGTACATCTATCCCGTGCGCCCCGCCATGCGCATCGTCACCGACATTTTTTCGTGGTGCCGCGACCATCTTCCCAAGTGGAACACCATCTCCATTTCCGGCTATCACATCCGCGAAGCCGGCTCCACCGCCGTTCAGGAAGTCGCCTTCACCCTCGCCGATGGCATCGCTTATGTCCAAGCCGCGCTCGACGCCGGGCTCCGCGTCGATGAATTCGCCCCGCAGCTTTCTTTCTTTTTCAACGCCCACAACGATCTTCTTGAAGAAATTGCCAAGTACCGCGCCGCCCGCCGCCTCTGGGCGAAAATCATGGTGGAACGCTTCGGCGCAAAAGATCCGCGCTCCTTGATGCTGCGCTTCCATGCGCAAACCGCCGGCTCTTCTCTCACCGCGCAGCAGCCGGAAAACAACATCGTCCGTGTTGCCATTCAAGCTCTCGCTGCCGTTCTCGGCGGCTGCCAATCCTTGCACACCAATTCTCTTGACGAAGCGCTCGCTCTTCCCACCGAAGATGCCGCGCTCATCGCCCTCCGCACTCAGCAAATCCTCGCCAACGAAACCGGCGTAGCCAACACCGTCGACCCCGTCGCCGGCTCCTACGCCATCGAATCCCTTACTAATGAAATTGAGAGTGGCGCTCGGGAATACATCAAGAAAGTGGAATCCCTGGGCGGAATGTTGCGCGCCATTGAAGCTGGTTTCGTCCAGGGCGAAATCCAAAAAGCTGCCTATGAATTCCAGCGCGCCGTCGAGAACAAAGAGCAAATCGTTGTCGGCGTAAACGATTTCGTCGCGCCCTCAGCCGGTGAAAACGATGATCGCGCCATTCCCATTCTTCGCATCGACGCCGAAATCGAGCGCTCCCAAATCGCCCGCCTGAACGCTCTCCGCGCTAAGCGCGATTCCGCGCGCGCCCAATCGGCCCTCGCCGAACTCCAACGCCGTGCCACCACCACGGAAAACCTCCTCCCTGCCATCCTCGCCGCCGTCGAAGCCTACGCCACCGTTGGCGAAATCTCCGACGCCCTCCGCCGCGTCTTCGGCGAATACCAGGAATCGGTCGTCATTTAAAACGGAGGCCCCCATGTTTGAGATCATCTTGTTGATCGCAGCGACGAGTGGAATCGTCGCGCTTGCCCGCGCGCGGGGTGGCAAGGCGTGGCTTTGGGGAACGCTGACCGTCGTTGGCTATTTTCTCGTACCTTCCTTGTTACTTTTTTTGCTGTGGCTCTTGGGGCCACTCCGAAGGGCGTCAAAGAGAACGCTCAAGTTTGGTTCTACGTTTCGGCTGTAACCTGGGTCGCGGTTCTTGCTTTTTGCGCGCGCTTCTTGCTCGGCCACGGCTACGCCAAGCCCGACGGCATGTGGTCTTGTCCGAATTGCAGATATCTGAATCAGCAGTACGCTGTCATTTGTGAAGCTTGCAAGCAGCCTTACGCGTCCAAGGCGCTGCCGTTCTCATGACTCGAGGGGCAAGTCGCCCGTCTCTTCGGCTGGACCAAAGCACAGGCTGTTACTCCGCTCGCGCTATAGTATTCTTTCCCTCCGGAAATTCCTGAATTCAAGATGAAGCTCATTCTCGCTTCCGCCTCCACTCGCCGTGCCGAAATCCTGCGCGACGCTGGTCTCTCATTCACTGTGATGTCCTCCGCCGTTGACGAAACGCCCTACTCGGGCGAATCTGCCCACGTCCTCGTTGAACGCCTGGCCGTCGCGAAAGCCGAACTCGTTGCCGCGCGCGCCACGGGCCCGGCCATCGTCATCGGCGCCGACACTGAAGTCACCCTCGAAGGCCGCATCTTCGGCAAGCCGCGCTCTTCCGATGACGCTCGCCACATGTTGGAACGCCTTTCTGGCCGCACCCACGCCGTCCTCACCGGTGTCGCCCTCATCCGCCTTCCCGACGCTGAGCGGCTCACCTTCGTCGAATCCACGCTGGTTCACTTCGCCATGCTATCGGCGGATGAGATCAATCGGTATCTCGCGACCGGCGAGCCTCACGATAAAGCCGGCGCCTATGGCATCCAGGGCCGTGCCGGACGCTACATCCCTCGCATCGAAGGCTGCTACTTCAACGTCGTCGGCCTGCCCCTCGCTCGTCTCCATCAAGCTCTCACGGCACTCGGCTGGTCCGAAGACTAACCCTCTGCATTTGTCATTTCGAGGGCGAAGTTTGCCCGAGGAATCCACTCTTCATGTTTGCCGTGAAAAACAGTCGCTTCGCCATACCAGGAAACGCGTGGTTCCGCCTTATAATCTCGCCCATGGGCAATTCTCCTCCCGAATGGGCTGACGGCTCCGTTGTTCGTCTGGATCGCCAGGATCCCTACCTGCGCCTCCAGTCGGTTACGATTTTCGTCCGCGATCTGGAGCAGAGTCTGCGCTTTTACCTCGATCAACTCGGCTTCCAATTGATTTTTGACGCCCGCATTCAGCCCGATCGCCGCTTCGTAACCGTGGCTCCCCCCGATGGCACGGCGAACCTTACCCTCGTCGCACCGGAGACCGGCTCGGAACAATACAAACTCATTGGCCGGCCGATGCCGGTCACCTTCGTCACCGAGGATGTGATTGCCAAGTACCGCGAATGGAGCAAACGCGGAGTTCGCTTCCAGTTCGCGCCGCGGCTGAAACGCCTGAAGTACGAGGTCCACGTGCGCGCCCCGCATTCAGCGGAGCCCTCGGCGCCCGGCGCGGAGCACGCTCCTATCTGGGGCGGCGTCTTTACCCGTTTCAGGGATCTTGATGGCAATTCCTTTTCACTGGTGAGCTTTGACGAAGTGACCCACGCCGTCGAAGCCCAGCGCCGCGCCCTCGCCGAGAAAATGGAATCCGAACGCCGTGCCGCGCAAGAAATCGAAATCGCCAAGCAGGTCCAGGCCCGTCTCTTCCCGCAGACTCTGCCTCCGCTCAAAACGCTTGAGTACGCGGGCCTTTGCATCCAGGCTCGCAAAGTCGGCGGTGACTACTATGACTTCCTCAATCTTGGCGGCGGCCGCCTCGGCTTCGTCATCGGCGATATCTCAGGAAAAGGAATTGCCGCCGCCCTTCTGATGGCCAATCTGCAAGCCAATCTCCGCAGCCAGTGCGCCCTCGCTCTCGATCAGCCGCAGCGCCTCTTATGTTCGGTGAACCAGCTTTTTTGCGACAACACGCCGGACGGCGCTTTCGCAACTCTCTTCTTCGCCGAATATGACGACACCTCCAGCCGCTTGCGCTACGCCAATTGCGGCCATCTCCCCGCTCTGCTCCTCCACAGCGACAACACCGTGGAGCGGCTCGATGCCACCGCCACCGTCCTGGGAATCTTCAAGGATTGGGATTGCGAAATCGGAGAATGTCAGCTCAACCCAGGCGACACCCTCGCCCTCTACACCGACGGCATCACCGAATCCTATAATTCCGCCGACGAGCAATTCGGCGAACAGCGCCTCATCGAGGCTCTCCAGCGCCACTGTGACGCCTGTTCGCAAGCCGCGCTAAGTGCGATCGTCGACGAAGTCCAGCGCTTCAGTCCCCACGAGCAGCACGACGACATCACCCTTATTGTCGCTAAACATGTAGGGTACGAGGGGCACTGATGAAGCTCGATCGCGGAGTATTGAAGCGCCTCCCCAAGGTTCTCTTGCACGAACACTTGGACGGCGTCCTGAGGCCGAGAACGGTAATTGAGTTGGCTCGAAGCGCGAAATACGGCCAGCTTCCCGCCAAGGATCCGGAAGGCTTGGCAGGTTGGTTCCACCAAGGGGCAAACCAAGGAAGCCTGCCGAAATACTTGGAAGGCTTTGCGCACACCATCGCCGTGATGCAAAGCGAGGAGGCGCTCGAACGAGTAGCTTATGAACAAGCGGAAGACCTAAGCCGCGACGGCGTGGTCTATTTTGAGACTCGCTTTGCCCCAATTTTTCACACTCGCCAAGGATTAAGCCACCAACAGGTCGTCTCCGCGGCGCTCAGGGGTCTGGAGCGCGGCCGAAAGGACTTTGGAATTTCTTCCGGCTTGATCGTCTGCGCGATGCGCAATATGGATGTCTCCCTGGAAATGGCCGAGCTCGCCGTTGACTTTCGCGAGCGCGGAGTCGTGGGATTCGATCTGGCCGGCGAGGAGGGCGGGTTTCCTCCCAAGAAGCACGTGGAAGCTTTCCACTATATTCAGCGGCAGAATTTCAACATCACCATTCATGCCGGCGAGGGGTTTGGAAAAGAATCGATTTGGCAGGCCATTCAATACTGCGGAGCGCACCGCATCGGGCACGGGACGCGGTTGATCGATGACATTGCCGTCTCGGACGGTAAGGCCGTGAGATTGGGCGACCTCGCGCAATACGTTCTCGACAAAAGGATTCCGCTGGAGATTTGTTTGATCAGCAACGTCCATACCGGGGCCGCCCGCAGCCTTTCCGAGCATCCCTTCAAGATTTTCTATCAGGAGAAATTCCGCGTCACTCTCAACACCGACAACCGCTTGATGAGCGACACGACCATGACCCAGGAATTTGAAGCGGCTCGGGATACCTTTGGTCTGTCCTTGGAGGATTTTGAGAAGATCACCATCAACGCGATGAAGAGCGCCTTTCTTCCCTACGACCGCCGTTGCGATTTCATCTACTCCGTAATCAAGCCGGGTTACGCCAAGGTCCGTGGCTCCCTTACAACAAAGTAACCACCAGAACCCGGACAAAGTTTCCGAAAAAGGTTTTTCTTGACTTTCTTGTACTTTGTGTTATAGTTTATTCCGTAGATAACTATATATGGGGTGCGGGAGCTTGCTCCCGCTTTTGTTTTTCCAGGCAGCCTTTCGGCCTTTGCTTGCGAAAAACAGCCCAACCCGCGCCCTTTAGAATCAAGTACTTATGAATTGCAAATTTTGTAAGTCTTCTCCTTTGATATTCATGCAAATTGATAGGGGGTATGAGGGCTGCTGAACATTTGGTTGGAGAAGATTTTCCACGGAGGCGACTCAGCCAAAAAACGGCATAGGGGGAGCGGTCGCCCGCTCTCCCCTGCCACACCACCCGACATGCGGGTCCGCATCGGGC
>MNDE01000032.1 GCA_001914785.1 Acidobacteria bacterium 13_2_20CM_57_17
CAAACACATGAAACAACAACCGATACCACGTTGTCAAGACCCCGCGCATAAAAAACAGCCCTGAAACTGGGGGAGGGCAAGGCCCAGGCGAGGTTGCGAGGCGGACGGGCGGCTGCTAAAATTCAATGTTTGCCGGGACGCAGCCGTCTGCGCCGTAAGCGCGGGCGGCTTTTTCTCCGTTTGGGATGACGTTCGCAAACGAAGGTCCGGCGACCCGTCTTATCGGCCTGACTCCCCTCGAGCTTTTTTCGAGTGTGACTGCGGTGAGGAAGCACGCGCCTCGCCGGTTCTGGCCCCTGCGGAAGGGAGACTACGAGTGGCAAAATATGATGTGGCGATTATCGGGAGTGGTCCGGGCGGCTATGTGGCGGCGATCCGTGCAGGCGAACTTGGTCTGAAGACAGTCGTTGTGGAAAAGGATCCGTATCTCGGCGGGACTTGCCTTCACGTCGGCTGCATTCCCACCAAGGTGCTGCTGCATCACGCCGAAGTTTACGATCACTTCAAAAACGGCGCGGAGCTGGGCTTCGAGGTCAGCGGGCTTAAAATCAATTGGGCCAACGTCCTTGCGCGAAAAGACAAAATCGTCAAGAAGCATTCCAAGGGCATCGAGTTTCTCTTCAAGAAGAACAAAGTTGAGTGGGTGCAGGGGTGGGGAAGGTATGAAGGCCCCGGTCGTGTGAGCGTGGAAAAAGACGGCAAGAAAACCGAGATTGAGGCGGTCAACATCCTGATGGTGAGCGGTTCAGAAGCGAAATCGCTTCCGGGCATTGAACCTGACCACAAAACGATTCTAACCAACCGCTCGATTCTCCAGCTTCCGGAAATTCCGAAGACCCTGATTGTGGTTGGCGCGGGCGCTGTGGGCGTGGAATTTGCGTCCATCTACAATTCCTTCGGGGCGCAGGTGACCATATTGGAAGCACTGCCGCGCATCGTGCCCGTCGAGGACGAAGAAATTTCCGCGGAGCTGACCAAAGCCTTCCAGAAAAAAGGCATCCAGGTTTTCACCAGTTGCGCCGTGGAATCAGTAAAGAAGGATGCCAAGGGCGTGATGGTAGCGTTCAAGGATAAGGATGGAAAGGCACAAACACTACAAGCGGAGAAACTTCTCCTCGCCGTGGGCCGCAAGGCCATGACGGATGGGTGCGGGCTGGAGAAATCGAAGGCCAAGCTGGAGCGCGGATTCGTTCACGTGGGCGACAACATGGAGACCGCCGAGAAGGGGCTATACGCCATCGGAGACATCGTCGCCGGGCTTCCGCAACTCGCGCATGCGGCGATGATGGAAGGAATTGTCGCGGTTACGCATATCGCGGGAAAGCCTACGCACCAGATCGTGAAGACACGGATTCCGAACGCGACGTATTGCGAGCCTCAAATCGGGTCGATTGGACTGACGGAAAAACAGGCACGCGACGCGGGCTACGATGTGAAGACCGGGAAATTCCCGTTTGTGGGCAACAGCAAAGCCACGATTCTGGGGAGCCACGGCGGATTCGTCAAAGTGGTTTCCGACGAATCGTACGGCGAAGTGCTGGGGATTCACATCATCGGGCCGCTGGCGACGGAGCTTCTCGCGGAAGCCGCGACGGTGCTGAACCTCGAGGGCACGATCGACGACATGATGAACATGGTGCACGCGCATCCCACAGTGTGGGAAGCAATGGGCGATGCGTTTGCGTCGGTGCGAGGGCTGCAGATTAATGTTTAGTGACTGGTGACGTGTGAGAACCTGCCAGATTGTCCACTTGGGACTTGTCGGCTACGCGGAAGCTTACGCGTTGCAGAAGAGAATTGTTGCGGCACGCAAGACCGAGGCGATTGGGGATGTACTCCTTCTATGCGAGCATCCGCACGTCATCACCCAGGGACGAAACGGGAAGCGCGAACACCTGCTGGCTTCCGAGCATGTGCTGCGGCAGAAAGGCATGGAATATTACGAGACTAGCCGCGGCGGAGACATTACTTATCACGGGCCCGGACAGATCGTGGGCTATCCGATTCTGAACTTGGGCGCCATCCGTCGCGACGTGGTTTGGTACGTGCGGACTTTGGAAGAGGCCATGATCCAGGCGACCGCGGAGTTCGGGATTAAGGCTGAGCGCGTTGCCGGCAAGACGGGAATCTGGGTGCGCGTCGGAAACACCGAAGAAAAGCTCGCGGCCATCGGAGTTCACATCAGCCGCTGGGTCACTTCGCACGGATTTGCGTACAACGTGTCCACGGACTTGCGGAATTTCGATTTGATCGTGCCGTGCGGGATCGCCGAGTGCAGAGTCACGTCGCTGGAGAAATTGCTGGGGCGCAGCGTTGAAGAAAAGGAAGTCTCGCCGCGGATCGCGAAGCATTTGGGAGAATTGCTTGGCCTGGAGATGAAGGAAGCATCTGTGAAAGCTATTCTAGAAAAGCTGGAGCAAGTGGAGCCTCAACTGGAGGTTCCGGCTTAGGAAGTGGGACAGACATTCCTGTCTGTCCCTTTGAAGACGCCGGCAGACAAGGGAGGACAGGCAAAAATGCCTGTCCCACCGGAGCAGGGGATGAAGAAGGAATTGAAGCGGCAGCAGTACCTGGACCTGTACTACTACATGCGGCTGAACCGCGCCGTCGAAGACATGATGGTGAAGCTGTTCCGGCAAAACAAAATTGTCGGGGGGCTTTACTCCAGCCTTGGCCAGGAAGCGATTTCCGTGGGCACCGCGTACGCCCTGGAGAAAAAAGATTGGCTGGCGCCAATGATTCGCAACATCGGGGCCCTGCTGGTGAAGGGCGTGCGTCCGCGCGACATTTTCATGCAGCACATGGCGAAGTACGATTCGCCGACGAAAGGCAAGGACGGCACCAGCCACTTCGGGGACCTGGACGATCTGCACATCGTCTCTCCGATTTCCATGCTGGGCGATTTGATTCCGGTGATGACCGGCGTGGCCATGGCGGGGCGTTACCTTGGGCAGAAAATCGTGACCATGACCTGGATCGGCGACGGTGGCAGCTCGACCGGCGTGTTTCACGAAGGATTGAATTTTGCGGCCACGCAGAAGGCGCCGTTCGTTCTGATTCTGGAGAATAATTTGTGGGCATACTCGACGCCGGTCCGCAAACAAGTGCCCTTGGAAAATTTAGCGGACCGTGCGAAGGCCTACGGCATCGACAGTTACATCGTGGACGGCAACGACGTCGTGGCCGTCTACTCGGTGGCGAAAGAAGCGGTGGACCGCGCGCGCGCTGGAGAAGGGCCGATCCTGATTGAAGCGAAGAGTTTCCGGCGCATGGGGCACGCCCAGCACGATCCGGCCGAGTACGTTCCGAAGGAAATGCGCGCCTATTGGGAAGCGCGCGATCCGATCGCGCTCTATGAAAGGTTTTTGTCGAGCGAAAAGCTCCTCGACGCCAAAAGCAAAAAAGAGGTCGAGGAAAAGATTGACAGCCTGCTCGCCGCGGAACGGGAGTTCGCGGAAAATTCGCCGATGCCTCCGCCGGAATTAGCGGAAACAGGCGTCTATTGCACCGGCGACGATTGCCACAAGATTCGCGCGAAATGGGAGCGGCCGATTGCCGAGGTGACGCCGCCGAGATCCAGCGTCAAGGCGGTCTGGACGGTTCCCGGATTTGGATCGGGCAAAGCATCGGACGGCGCAAACGCGCCGATTCATTTCGGCGATACGCATGCCTCGCAGCATAGAGTTGGGAATGACACGAAATCCGCGAACGGTGGAAAACCGGCGGCAAAAATGGCTGCGAAAGCAGCGCCAAAGAAAACAGTTAAGACAGCGGGCGCTTCGAGAAAGGCGCGGAGATAGCCATGCCCAAAGCAAACGGAGCCGGGCCGAATGGCAGCGCGTCAGATGGAACGCAAGTCACTTTTCTCGAAGCCATCAAGCAGGCCATGTTCGAGGAAATGGAGCGCGACCCGGCGGTCATTTTGATGGGGGAAGACGTCGGGGTGTACGGCGGCGCCTTCAAAACCAGCGAAGGGCTGCTCGAACGGTTTGGCTGGGAGCGCGTGATTGATACGCCGATCAGCGAAAGCGCCATTATCGGCGCGGCCTGTGGCATGAGCTATTGCGGCTTGCGCCCGATCTGCGAAATGCAGTTCATTGACTTCATCGTGTGCGCGTTCAATCAGATTACGAATTTCGTAGCCAAGGGACATTACCTTTGGAATGCGCCTGCGCCGATGGTGATTCGCGGGCCATCCGGAGGCGGCGTGCATGGCGGGCCGTTCCACTCCGCGAATCCGGAGATGTATTTTGTGCACACGCCGGGGGTGAAGGTGATTTATCCCTCGACGCCTTACGATGCCAAGGGTTTGCTGAAAGCCGCGGTGCGAGACAATAACCCGGTGCTCTTCTTCGAGCACAAGTTTCTCTACCGCCGCATCAAGGGAGAAGTTCCCGCTGGGGATTACACCGTGCCCATCGGCAAAGCAGTGGTGCGCCGCGAAGGGAAGCACCTGACGATTATTTCCTACGCGGCCATGATGCATGCTTCGCTCGAAGCGGCGGAGGCGCTGGCGAAGGAAGGCATCGAAGCGGAAGTGATCGATTTGCGGACGCTTCTGCCTCTGGACGAAGAGACGATTTTGAATTCGGTGAAAAAGACTAACAAATGCCTGGTCGTGCATGAAGACACCAGAACGGGCGGGATCGCCGGGGAAATCGCCGCGATACTTTTTGAGAAGGCCTTTCATGATCTCGATGGGCCGCTCGTGCGGGTGACCTCGCTGGATACGCCGGTGCCGTACGCGCCGACGCTCGAAGAACATTTTCTGCCGAACGCGAAAAAAGTTTTTTCCGCCGCGAAGGAACTGGCGCGGTATTAGGGTTTTAGAGAGAAGAGGAGAGCAATCATGGCCGTAGACATTGTAATGCCCCAGATGGGCGAGAGCATTTTCGAAGGCACCATCACCAAGTGGCTGAAGAAGCCCGGCGATAAGGTGGAGCGCGACGAACCCTTGTTTGAGATTTCCACGGACAAAGTGGACGCGGAAATCCCGTCACCGTCAGCGGGCGTGCTGAAAGAAATCAAGGTCGGAGAGGGACAGACTGTGCCGATTCAAACGGTTGTCGGTGTTATCGATGCGGCGGGCTCCGCAGCAGGTTCGTCAGCGCCGGCTCCGGCGAAAACGGCCGCACCCGCGCCTGCACCTGCGAAGGCTCCTGCCGCTGCTGCTCCGGCCCCGGCAATATCGCGTCCTGTGGCTCCTCCCCCAACCGCCGCGCCGGTTGCGGCTTCTTCCGCTTCTTCAAGTTCTACGAGCGAGCGCATTCACAGTTCCCCCCTGGTACGGCGCATGGCAAAGGAGCACGGCATCAACCTCTCCACCATCGAAGGCACGGGCGCGGGCGGGCGCATCAGCAAACAGGACATCGAAGCCGTAATCGCCGCCGGTGGCGTGCCGGCTGCCGCTCCTCCCGCCTACTCTGCTCCGGCTCCCGCGGCGATTTCGCGCTCCGCGACTCCCCCGCCGCCGGCAGCCGCGCCGGGAGCGTCCGGAGCGCAAGTCCATGTCGTGCTGGAAAACGCCGTGCCGCGCGAAAAGATGTACTTCGGCAATTACGAAATACATCCCATGAGCACCATGCGCCAGCGCATCGCCGAGCACATGGTGGCGTCCAAGCGCGTTTCCGCCCACGTATACTCCGTCGATGAAATCGACATGACCAAGGTGGCCGCGTTGCGCGCCAAGTCCAAGGACGAATTCGAGAAGCGTTACGAAACCAAGCTTACCTTTATGCCTTTTTTCGTAAAGGCCGCCGTCGCGGGGCTGCGCGCGTATCCCACGCTGAACGCTTCCCTCGACGGAACTAACGTTATCCTGCACAAGGAGATCAACGTCGGTATTGCCGTGGCGCTTGACTGGGGCCTGCTCGTTCCGGTGGTGAAAAACGCCGACGAGAAAAACATTCTCGGCATCCAGCGCAACATGAACGACCTCGCGGAGCGTGCGCGCTCGAAAAAGCTGAAGCCTGAGGAAGTCCAGGAAAGCACCTTCTCCATCACCAACCCGGGCGTCTTTGGGGGCTTGTTCGGGCTGCCGGTAATCAGCCAGCCCAACGTGGGCATCCTGGGTCTCGGCGCCATCGAGAAGCGCCCGGTGGTCATCAACGACTCCATCGCCATCCGCTCGATGTGCTACGTCACGCTAAGTTACGACCACCGCGTAGTGGACGGCGCCATCGCGCACCAGTTCCTGCACAAGGTCAAGGAGACGCTGGAAAACTGGAACGAACCGGTACTGTAAAAGGCACCGTTCGAGGAGTCGGCAGAGGGATCACTTCAGTGTCCGCAATTGGGATGAACGTTCCCGCTAGCGGCCAGACGGAGGGTTTCCTTTCTGTTTCATTTTCCACAAGTCGTTCACTGGAAAGCCTTTATTCGTGCTTGTCAGTGGCATTCTGGCTGCCCAAGTATGCAGCAGGGCGACACTCGGGGCCCCAGGGGAGTCAGGACAGGCGGAAATGACGGCCGCAACGTTCAAGATTTCACCGCAACGCGAACCGGCGCAGCCGCGAATTCTCATCGCTGATGACCAGCAGGACGTACTCGACGCGTTGCGCCTATTGCTCAAAGGGCACGGCTACAGCATCGAAACGGTGAATTCCCCGGCGGACTTGCTGGCGGCGGTAGGCCGCCAGGAGTTCGATATTCTCCTCATCGATCTCAACTATGCGCGCGACACCACCTCCGGCCGCGAAGGACTGGATGTGCTCAGCCGTCTGAGGGAAATCGAGGACGCTCCGCCGGTCGTCGCGATGACCGGCTGGGCCACCGTGGGCCTCGCCGTGGAAGCCATGCAATTTGGCGTAAGCGACTTTGTGGAGAAGCCCTGGACCAACACGCGGCTTCTGGAAATCCTCAGCAAGCAAATCGGCCTGGGACGCGAGCGCCGCGAATCGCGCCGCCGCGCCGAGGAAGAAGCCCGGGCGCGAGAAGAAGCCCTGCTTCATTTGCAGGAACAGGAGCGGGAGATCGCCGAAGCCAAGGCCATCCAGGAAAAACTCCTGCCGCGCGAAATTCCTCAAATGCCGGGATATGAAATCGCCAGCGCGTGGCAATCGGCGCGGCTGGTCGGCGGCGATTATTTTGACATTCTTCCGCTGGACGAAAAAACACTGGGAATCTGCATCGCCGACGTGGCTGGAAAAGGCATGCCCGCCGCGCTCCTGATGTCCAATTTGCAGGCGGCCGTGCGCGGTCTTTCTTCTCTTTCCCTGCCGCCAAATCTGCTCTGTGGCCGGTTGAATTCTATTGTCCACCGCAACACTGACAGCGACCGCTTCATAACGTTTTTTTACGCGCATCTGGATGGCTCCGCGCGCCTTCTGGCTTACGTCAATGCCGGGCACAATGCGCCGTTCGTAGTGCGCGCCGACGGTTCGCACGAACGATTGCGGGAAGGCGGCGCTGTGCTGGGCGTTTTCGGCACCGCGAACTATGAACTGGGTTCAGCGCAGCTGTCCCCGGGCGATCGTGTGATTTTGTTCACCGACGGCGTCACGGAGGCTTGTGACCCCTCTGGCGAAGAGTTTGGAGAAGCCCGCCTGTTGCGCTTGCTGGAAGATCACCGCAAATTATCCGCCGATGAATTGCAGGCGAAAATCCTGGCCGTAGTAGCAGAGTTCAGCGGAAGCCGCTGGCAGGACGACGCCACGCTCGTGGTTCTCGGTGTTTGCGAATAGGACTCGCGGGAAGTTCGGGCATGTTCCGGTTCCGCGCCCCGAAGCGAATCACTGGATCGTCGGCTTCAGCTTTGGCACTCAGGTCGCGAAGTGGTCCGTCCCAATAGTTTCGATCCCAGCGTCACGCAGGGTATCGTGTACGAAGCGATGCCGCTCATTCTCTCGCGGCAACAGAGGAACGTCCGTCACCGCTGCAAACTCTGAGGCGAAAGGCGCACGGGCGGCAATACGAGTCGCGGTGTAGGCGTAGAGCTTGCAATCCGCAGGAGCGCGAGAAACACTCAGCGTTTGCACATACCCTCGCGTCCCATTTTTCCGGTAACTATAGTCGATTCGCATGGGGTCCCCTGGAAAGGTAAATTCCGTTACGCGCACCGACTTTTGGATGCGATCCCAGAGCCCGGCCGCCTTCCACACTTGCGAACAATAGTTGCGAATCGTCGCGCGGCTGCCCGGAGCGCCGACACGATTGACCTTGCGGGGTGGAGCAACGTGCTCGGTGTAGAGCCGTTCTAGTTCGACGTCCAGGTCATCCGCGTAGACTCCTTTTTGCGGCGCCAATTGCAGCCCGTTGGAGAGGGTGTTGTTCCAATTCTCGATGAGTCTCTGGAGTTCCTCTCCACCGGCCAACGTCCGGCCCTGCTCACCCTGCCGATTTCGCAGAAAGGTGGTAAACCGGTCTTCGAGATGGTCGCGGAAGCCACGAAGGACATCTTCATCGGCGCTCGGTTGGAGCCGCCGAATCCGTGCGTATTCGTCCTGCTCCTCAACGAGCCGGAGGCGCAGTGCTCCGGTCAAGGGATCAAACAGCAGAACTCCAATGTTGACCCACTCATCGCGGACCAGATCCGACGTATATCGCAGAATATGATAGACAAACTTGCTGTCATCGACAGGAGAAATCACATCAGTCATAGGTCACATCCAGTTCGGAAACGGGTGCCGCGTCGTATTTCTGGCCGCCAACAGCAACTCCGGTACCAACGTGCGGCGCCTATAGAGTTGTTTGGCTAATCGCCTGACGGCGTCCAGGTCATCGTCATACCACTCTGGAGGAATCTCGCCAATCAAATCATCAAAGACTCTTTCCGTGATGCGTTTTTCGAGCCGCTCGATCCAGGGGCCGAACGACTCGCGCCCCGTGACACCCTCATAGACGCGGTTGCGGGCGTATAGCCCTCGCAACGGCGCGTCGGGAAAATTCCACTCCCCGGCATTGAAGCAAAAACCCTGGTCGATCATCACCGCGCGATATCGCGACTCGGCTTCGGCTCCGTCCTGCTGTTCCCTGAAAAAAAGAGTTTGCCGGCCATTCGTGTTGCACGTCCATTTGTCGAAAACTAGCATGCCCGGAAACTGATGCAGGTTCTCGACCTCCATCAACTGTTTGTCCGGCAAAAAATCAAGCCACGTCAAACGGTGCGGATCCCCCGGATAGCGGGATCCAAACTGCAAGCCCGCCCGGCACGGGATGCGTGCCCGAGGCATCTCCATGCACAGGTCCGGAGTGAGCCGAATCAGGTCTTCGCTGACGGAAATAATAGCCGCCGGCGTCGTGGGCAGCCCCAGTCGCGCCGCCAGCCTGGTTCCCAGCAGTTCGTTGACCAGGACGCGCGTATGCTGCGGATTATTTTGAAACTTCACCACATAATAGCCGCCGCCGTCGCAGCGCATCAGGTGAGACTGCGCGCCGCCCCGCATCCGCCGTATCTGTTCTAAAGCCCGCAACATGCGTGGTTATGCTAATAGTACTTGTTGTTCCCGGCAAGCATTTAGCGCTGTTGGGAAATGCCATTCCTGAATTGAAAAGCTGCGCATTCAATTTGGGAAGCAGGCGGGAGTAGGAACAGTCCCATTCCGGCAGCGCCATTCCGCAAAAAGAAAAGCCGGGGCCATTGCTCCCGGCTTCTTCTTCTAACCTCTAATTTGAAAAAGACCTAGCGCCTCTTTTTCTTCCTTGCTGGCTTCTTCCCTTTCTTCTTGCCCGCTTTCTTCTTCGGCTTCGATTTTCTCGCCTTTTTCTTTGGCGAGGCTTTCTTTTTGGCCGCTTTCTTGGCTGGTTTCTTTGCCGCTCGTCTGGGCGCTGGTTTTGGCGCCGGCGCTTCTTCCTCGGGTTCTTCGCCGACGATCACCAAATCCTCTTCCTCGGTCTCGACGATCTCTTCCGTTTCGCCCGCCAGCTCCTCGTCGTCTTCCAGCCGAGACAGCTCATTGTCGTCTTCGAAATTGTCCTTCTCGAAATCCATTCCATCCTCCCCTGGGAGAATCCCGGGCCATGCACAAAAGGGCCCTTTGGGTCGCTGTTCTGGCCGGAGTCGCGTCAAATAATCCACCCCGTCCGTGAGCCGTTGTTACCGTACTCGCCGTGAGTTGTCAAGCATTCTGCGGTGTTCCGCGCAAGAGACCGGCTGAAATGGGGAGAGTGGTACGCGTTTAGACTGAGGCCGGAGGTTTCTTAAATCCCTTGACGGCCCGTAAAGTATTAATAAAAAAGCGCTTAGTTGTGGTTCGCCGCGACAGCCCCACCCGACGTGCCGCCCGCCGCTGGCTGCGAAGTCTTCTTCTTTGACCTGGATCGCCCCCGCGCTGGCGAAGTTTCCGAAGCCCCGCCGAGCGCATAAATGCGCAGCACCATGCCGCGGCTCACTCGATTAGCTCTCAAGCGATTCCATTTGCGCAAGTCATCCGCGCTGACGTTGAAGCGGTCTGCGATTCCCAAAAACGTATCGCCACGCCGCACGCGATAACTCACCAACCGCCGTTTCGTTTCCGACTGCGGTTGCACCGCGGGAATAATCAGCTTCTCTCCCGCGTCCAGCGCAGCATTGCGCTCCAGATTGTTGGCGTCGGCGATGGCCGCCGCCGTCACGTGATATTTCTTACTAATGGACGTAACCGTTTCTCCGCTTTCCACGCGATGCCGCCGCCAGCTCACCCACTTGTCCGGAGGAATATCCGCGATCTCTGCGGAGAATTTTTGCGCCGTGCCCTGCGGGAGACGCAATTCGAAGGAAGGATCGTCGGGCGTGGCGAGCCGCAGCAGCGAAGGATTGAGCGCGCGCAGCGTCTCCACGTCCACGTCAATCGTTTCCGCCACCAGCCGTAGGTCGATGGCGCGCCCCGGTTTCACAATGTCGGTCGGAACCGGCGCCTCCGGCTCAGCCTGAATGTTGTAATGCGCCGCATCTTTGGCGATGAGCGTCAGCGCGATGATGATGGGCACATAGTTTTTCGTTTCGCGCGGCAGCACGTTGCGCTTGTACAGCTCCCAGAAATCCGCATAACCCGTTCGTTCGATGCCCTTCTGCACGTTGCCGGGCCCGCAGTTGTAAGCGGCCATCGCCAGGTACCAGTCGCCATAGAGATTGTAGAGATCGCGAAGATGCTGCGCCGCCGCGTGCGTGGCTTTCTCGGGATCCTGCCGTTCATCAATCCACCAGGTATGCCGAAGGCCGTATTGCTG